>NZ_LAJX01000056.1 GCF_000963695.1 Methylocucumis oryzae | reverse complement strand
GCTTTGTCACCTAAGCGTGGCACTTTTTTTYTTTTTTTTAACGCTTTGACGATTTTTAAACGAACCGTTTTCATTACGGTAAGCCACGATATTTTCGCTAACGCTAGCGGTTAAGCCAGAAACTCGTTTTAATAAGGCCACAGACGCTGTGTTAACATCGACGCCTACCGCATTGACGCAATCCTCGACAACAGCATCTAAGCCTTTCGCGAGCTGAACTTGATTAACATCGTGTTGATATTGCCCTACCCCTATCGCTTTAGGCTCAATTTTTACTAATTCCGCTAACGGGTCTTGTAAACGCCGGGCAATCGATACGGCACCGCGTAACGACACATCAAGCTCTGGAAACTCTTTCGCTGCCAGTTCTGACGCCGAATACACCGACGCACCGGCTTCAGATACCACC
Organism: Methylocucumis oryzae; assembly: GCF_000963695.1. Taxonomy (GTDB): domain Bacteria; phylum Pseudomonadota; class Gammaproteobacteria; order Methylococcales; family Methylomonadaceae; genus Methylovulum; species Methylovulum oryzae. Next base: position 21,501 of record NZ_LAJX01000056.1, on the reverse strand, counting down.
AGTTTACTAAAGCGTAAATCCGGATGTTGTTGCATCAGTTCGCTAACCAATTGGTCAGTTTCCCTAGAACCCGTACCGTTACCAATACTAACCAACGTCACTTGATGCTCTGCAATCAGTTTTGCTAAACGCGCTATCGCTTGCTCCCATTGTTTTTGTGGTGGATGCGGATAAATAGTATCAGTGGCTAATAATTTACCCGTGGCATCGACCACCGCAACTTTCACACCGGTACGAATGCCGGGGTCTAAACCCATAGTGGTCTTAGCGCCAGCAGGTGCAGCTAATAGCAAATCCTTAAGATTAGCCGAAAACACGCGTATTGCTTCGGCTTCAGCGCTTTCACGTAAACGTTGTAATAAATCCAATTCAATACGCGTGAATAATTTAATCCGCCAAGCCATACGCGCCGTTTCAGCCAGCCATGCATCAGCAGGGCTGGCGTCGGCTTTTACGTTTAACTGCTTTGCTACACGCGCAGTACAATAATCGTGCTCAGTAGTCTCATCAACGGCTGGCGTTAACGTTAATGCTAACAAATTTTCATTACGCCCTCTAAACAACGCCAAGGCTCTATGCGAAGGAATTTTGGCAATAGACTCATTGTAAGCAAAATAATCTTGAAATTTTGCGGCGGCTTGCTCGGAACCTGTTACCACTTTAGCGGCAAGCACACCGTTACCCCAAACGCGTTCGCGTAATTCGGCTAATAATTCAGCTTGCTCAGATAGCTGCTCCATAATAATGTGACGTGCGCCTTCTAACGCCGCATTGACATCATTAACGCCAAGGTCTGTATTAATAAAACTCTGTGCTAATACGTCAGGAATTACACTACGGTCATCGACTATTGCTTGCGCTAACGGCTCTAAACCGGCTTCGCGCGCTGCTTGAGCTTTCGTGCGACGTTTTAGGTTTATAAGGCAAATACAAATCTTCTAATAATGTTTTAGTCTCCGCTGCGACTATGGATGCTTTTAGCTCAGGTGTTAATTTTCCTTGGGTTTCAATACTCGCCAAAATAGTCTCGCGGCGCTCGTTCAGTTCACGCAAATAAGACAATCGCTCAGCTAACTGTCTTAACTGCGTGTCATCTAAACCGCCGGTTGCCTCCTTGCGATAGCGGGCGATAAACGGCACCGTCGCGCCTGAATCTAATAACTCAACTGCTGCATTAACTTGTTTTGCGGTCACCGATAATTCATCGGCAATTTTTAAAATTACATCCATTGCATCTCACTGGGCAAAAACGCCATTGTATCAGAGTCACCTGAAGCGCTTAACGGCAAACTTAGTGTTCGTCAACACACCTCGACATCAAGGTGACGCAGAATGCTCAAGCAATTCATGAAATGATTAATATTTCTGAAAGGTTATAAGCATCGCTTACGTTATTCACCTATTGAAAACTATGTTATATCACTTATTTTAAGGTGTCATTTGCCCTATAAGAATTCAAGATATTGAAAAATAATGCTTTTATTTAAAAATTATTAGATAAAAGTGTGTGAAATCACTTAATTTGTAGTACAGCATTATCGACTATTGCTTTGCTAATAGCCTGTCTTATAGTTTGATTGCGGCATTAGTCAACTCATTATAAAAACTATCAACACTATTCGAGCTAAATATAAATCAACAACTTACAATATAAATAAGTTGATTAAATACTATAACCGTCACTCATAAATTGGCACAATACCTGCTTAAAGCATTCGCTAAGTAGACCAATGTCCTAGTTACAACATGTGCTTAATCAAAACATGTCAAACCTAGCACCAAAACAAACTACTAAGCCTTATAAAAACAACAAGATAGTTCGTTACGTTTCATGGCTACACACTTTAGTAGGGACAGGGTATTCAGAGTGCGGGTGTCGGCAGCAAGGATGCTGCCGCCAAGCCTACAGGGATGTATTCACGGCGTCATCGGCAACTGCTCCTGCGTTGCCCTAATACACGCCATCCATGGCGTTATGCACTCTGGATACCCTGTCCCGGCTTACGTTGGTAGCATTGGGCTTGAATAATTGCCCACATTTCCACCATTGTTTTAGGCTTATCTAAAGTTAATGTTGGCATGGCAACGCTTAGTAATAGAGTTGATATGCTGCCGCCTAATAACAAGTTGTACTTTTTTATGGGTATATTCCATATAACTAATCATGTTTTGATTATAATGTAATCCATTTTATAAATACAAATCATTATTATTTGTGTATTTAAAACTCTTTGTGATAAGGATATGGCTTATTTTTTGCCGTTTAGTGAAAAAAAGTATTTTTATAATACTTGTTATCTTCATGGTTCAGTTGCTATTGCTTCTAAATAGTTGCTAAAAGACATACTGCATTTCAATGTGGGACAAGTAGTACAGAAAGGCTAGCTAAAGATGTGCTTTGTTGAAGCGTAAGGCTTTTTTATGCAGGGAAATTTTTAGGAGGGATATTGGCGGAGAGCTAGTCCGCCAAACTAAAGAATCATAAAAAATCATAACGTGTAAAAAAACTATTGATTCATAAGGTTAATAAAATTATTTGTGTCACGAGCTGTCATGGATTATCATAAAATCCATGCTCAAAGCATGGGCTGGGAAATGGGCTGTATAGACATGGGCTAGGGCTGACATGGCAAAAAAAATCAATAAATTGAGTGACCGTGAAGTATCGACAAAAATAAAACCGGGCTTGCATGGCGATGGATTAGGGCTTTGGCTAAAGGTGACTCGTACCAAAACAAAGAGCTGGATTTTCAGGTACACGCGCGACGGTAAAACTGTTGATATTGGCCTGGGTTCGTGCATTACGGTTAGTCTTAGCGAGGCTAGAAAGAAAGCCGCGAAGCATAGAAGTGTCTTAGATGCGGGTGGCAATCCACTTGAGTTGAAAAAACAAGAGCTAGCGGCTAGGAAGGTTTCAAAAGCGGTAGCACTGACCTTTAAGCAATGTGCCGAATCTTATATCAATAAACAACAGCATGAATTTAAGAACGCTAAGCATTTGCAGCAATGGCGCAACACACTAGAGCATTATTGTTTTCCCATTATTGGGAGTCTGCCCGTGGCAGATATTGATACTGCTTTAGTTACTGCCTGCCTTGAGCCGATTTGGACAACTAAGAACGAAACCGCTTCACGGGTGCGTGGACGTATTGAGCAAGTCCTAGCATGGGCGACTGTTAGCGGCTATAGGACAGGGGATAATCCGGCGCGGTGGCGCGGACACCTAGACAAAATATTGCCTAAACCAAGCAAGGTTCAGGACACCAAACATCACACCGCTTTACCTTACGTCAACATGCCGGCATTTATGGACGAACTTAAACAGCAAGATAACACTGCGGCACGTTGTCTTGAGTTTGTCATTTTAACGGCGGCACGCACTAACGAAGCCATAGGTGCAACATGGGATGAAATCGATTTAGACGCGGGTGTCTGGACAATCCCGGCAGAGCGTATGAAAGCTGATAAAGAACATATCGTTCCATTGTCCAATGTTTGTTTAGAATTGCTCAAGTCTATGCAAGCGGTTAAACAAAATACTTACATCTTTGCTGGCGCGCGTGGCGGCCTAAGCAACATGGCTATGTTGAAGCTTTTGGAGCGTATGGGGCGTAAGGATTTAACTGTACACGGTTTCCGTTCAACGTTTAGGGATTGGGCAGCAGAAACAACACATCATGAGAATTTTGTATTAGAGATGTGTTTAGCACATACCATTAAAAACCAGGCTGAAAAAGCCTATAGGCGGGGTGACTTACTGAAAAAGCGGCTTGTTGTGATGAATGAATGGGCGAATTATTGTGATGGAACAGGGGTTTAATGATGTTTTTGTCCAAACAGGCAATATGCGCTCGCTTGGCTGAGCAGCTCGTGCCTAGAAAACCATACCTTGAGCTAAGAAAGCTTCAGATAAAGGAAAATGAGAGCGAAGCAGTTCGTAAAGCGCTTTTTTATCACTATCACCGTGCAGATAAAATCCACGAATATTTTGACCCGCCAAGACCCTATCTTAACCATTTCGATTGCGTGTTGCCTGAATTTAACCATTCTATCGAGCGTCTATCTGAGAAAGACGAAGTGTTGTTAAATGCTATTGCACCCTTGGACGATTTAGAATTGGAGTCGGCTGATTCATTCAACGATTATTACCAACAATTCATAGGTTCGAAAAATAAGCCGGACTGGGATTTGGTGAGGGTGCTGGTAAGTGACACTCTGGAAAATTACCATGCCCGTCATAACCAATATGAGCGGCTATTAAGTGGTGGCCTCAATGCTTGGATAAACAGGGGTGACGTTGTTAAGCTGGACGAAGACGAATACCAATTTAAGCAGGAAAATCCAATAATTGATAAGGTTATTCGCTTAGAACAGATTTATTTCCATGCCCGCTTTTACCAAAGCATTGGCGAGAGCTTGGCGGCATACGATACGCGCCAGTACAACCCTACAAGAAGCGAACCGGAAACAAAAAAGTTCGCCATGCAAATCAATACCCTAATTGATAAGGCATTACATAGCGGCGAACTGCCAGTATATCGGCGGCCTGCTAATCTTCGGGTTGAATATGCCGCTTATCCGGTGAATCAGGATGACGTTATTAGGTGGCATGACCTAAAAGCCTTGTTGGAGTTAAAAACACGCCTAGGACTACCCGAATACCCTGTTTTTATGAGTTGGTGGCCTGAAATAAAAAGTGCGATGGAGGCGCAAATACAAAGCGACGAACCGGAAACCAAGACCGATACTGATACTGATAATACTGACGTATACAGCCAAAGGCTGATAAGTTTTAATCAATGGCTGACAGATAACGAGATCAACCCCGACGATAAACAGCAGGTTAAGCAGTTTCTTGACAATAAAAGTAGCGTTAATGAAATTTTTGACGTTCTAAAGGAGGCGAGAGGAGAAGATAAAAATAAAAATAAGAAGGGTAAGGGCAAGGATAAGCTTTATGGAAAAACTTTGGAACCTTTCAGCGTGAATTTTGGAGGCGCTATTGCGCGGAAAAAGAGTACACGCGACCGAATTATTAAAGACAGCAGGCAGTGCGGCCAATTTTTAATGTTGCATTATGGGATTGAGAAAATCCCCTTTTTTGTCTTTAATAAAATCAACGCGCGGGGATTAGGGGATTGGATTCCCCTATTATGGGATTGGTAGTCCCATGGTTTTAAATTAAAAATCAATAAGTTATATTGCGTCAAAATTTATCAATAAGCCCAAGGAGGCTTTAATATGACGCAAATGCAACACCAAGAGATTCACCGCCCCAAGGGTGTATGCCAATTATTAGGAATCTCAATGGCCACATTTTTGGCGATTGGTCAAAGAAAAAAATTGACCACTGTCAAAATCAGCAAACGCGCCACTGGCGTGATGCAATCGGAACTTGACCGTTTCCTGGCTGACATCAGAACGGGCGTTGAATAATGTCAAAGCTCGATTCTTTTTTAGCATCCTTAGATAGAGTTAAACGAACTGGTCACAACCGCTGGGTTGGATGTTGTCCAAACCATAGCAATAAGACGCCTAGTTTAAGCTCAAGACTTTTAGACGACGATAAAATATTAATCCATTGTTTTGGTAGCTGTTGGGTCGATGAGGTGTTTAGAGCTATCGGCTTAACCTTGACCGATATAGTAAAAAACCTACCTTCAAAATTTAATTTCTTAAATTTTAAAAATAAAACCAGATCAACTGTTAAGGCTATATTTGTCCACTTAACTTGTTGCGATCTAATTCCTGCTAAATTAACAATTTGGCTAATAAAAGTTGAGGGGTTGCGAAATGACTAATTTATCGGAATTTTTAGGCACCATCCGATTATACGGTCTTAACCCCCCAACAAAATTAACACCGGGTAAGATTCAAGCGTTTCCTGGCTTAGGTAAGAAAAATGGTAATACTGCCGCTCGTTGCATGTTATTTATTGATTTAAAAGGCGGATGGTTTATGGATTACAGCACCGGTTTGTTTGAAGTCTGGCAAGCTAAGTGCGAAACACCCTACACCGATCAGGAGCGCCAAGCCTTTAAAGAGAAATGCGAACGTGACCGGCTGGCGCGTGAACAGGAAATCATCAAAGGCTATCAGCAAACCGCATACAAAGCCGCGTCAATCTGGAAGGGCGCACCGCTGGCTGATGATAGAAACGTCTATTGCATTCGTAAGAAAATTCAGCCACATGGCGCAAAACAAGCCTATTTCGGCTCGTTAATCATTCCGATTTACGACCAATCTTTGAGACTAGTTAACCTGCAATTTATTCAGCCTGACGGAGCTAAGCGATTTTTAACCGGTGGTCGTAAAAAAGATTGCTTTTGGTGGTTAGGTAAGAAAACCGACACGGTATTAATCGCTGAAGGTTTTGCTACGGCAGCGAGTCTGCACGAATCCACCGGCTTACAAACCTTTGTCGCCTTTGATGCTGGAAATATAGTTAATGTAGCGAAGATTTTCCGTGCTAAGAATCCGGAAGCTGAGATCATCATTTGTGGCGATAACGACGCAAGCGGAACTGGGCAAAAGGCAGCGAAAAAAGCGGCAATAGAATGCCAAGGCAAGTATTTAATTCCGAGTATCAAAGGATTTGATTGGAATGATGTAGCCCGCACCGCGAGGAGCGCTCAATGATAATCGATATAAATTCCGCGATTGACCCGGCTGATGAAAATGATAATACACCGGCCAAAGTCATTAAAGTTGCTTCATTAGCTGAATTATTAGCGTATCAATTTCCGCCGCGTATCCCAATACTAGCGCCAGTTTTTGTACTCGGAAGCCTGAATATGATTTTCTCAGCGCGTGGCGTAGGTAAAACTCACGCTGCGTTAGGAATTGCCTATGCAGCAGCTTCAGGTAGTCACTTTTGGAACTGGAAAGCCGATAGGCCTGTAAAAACTTTGTATATTGACGGCGAGATGCCTGGTGAGTCGATGCAAACCCGAATAGCTGAGATTGTGAAAAGCAGTGAAAAAGCACCGCCTGACGGCTTTTTATACTTCATCACGATTGATATGAACGATGGACGAATGCCTGACTTATCGTGCCTTGGCGGTCAATTGGAAGTAGAGGCAGCTTGTGCTGAAGCCGAATTAATTGTCGTTGATAATTTGTCTTGTCTTTGTCGTTCCGGTAAAGAAAACGAGGCAGAGAGTTGGCTATCAATTGCCGAGTGGGCTATGAGAATGCGCAGTTTAGGCAAGTGTGTAATTTTTATCCATCATGCCGGGAAAAATGGTAATCAGCGCGGAACATCCAAGCGAGAGGATATTTTAGACGTGGTGATTGAGTTAAAGCGGCCAAGTGATTACGACTCAAGTCAAGGTGCAAGATTCGTTGTGAATTACAGCAAAGCTAGGCATTTAACCGGCAATGATGCCGCATCATTTGAGGCGATGTTGATGAATATCAGCGGTAACCAAACATGGGCAATAAAGATGGTTGAAGATTCGACTATTGATCAGGTTATCGAGTTGACTAACTTAGGCTTATCTCAAACGGAAATAGCAAACGAACTTGGTATCAATAAATCAAATGTTTCTAGGGCTTTAAAAAAAGCCAAGGATGACGGCTTAATTCGGGAATCGGCAAGTAAGTCTAAAAAGAAACCGACACCAAAGAGGGTTGATCTTGATGAATAATCACCAAAAAGTCGGCGGAGTTGCGTGTTGCAACGCTAAGGAAACGCAACGCGCAACCAATACAAAAAATCACGCAACCGATAGCGCAACGATTAATGCAACTAATAACCTCAAAGCCTTGGCTGGCGCGGTTTTGTGTCGCAACCAATTACGCAACGATTGCGCAACAACACCCCAAAAAACCGCGCAATTTTTGAACCCTAAAAACAACACTATAGTTGCGCAAAATCCGTTAAATAAAACGACAATTTCCGACACGTTTTTCGACGACGACCGCCGTTATTGCCGCGATTGCATTAGGCGATGCCAAACTAATGACGACATTCCACGCCGCTGCCCAGATTTTATTCAAAGGTAAATATGAAAAATATAGAGCAATTAACAACTAGCGAACTTTATGATGTGTATTATTATCTTCAATACCTCGCAGGAATGGTTAAGAGGATGGCTGACAAGCGGCGAGACGATGCCAAGGAAGGCAATTAACTCGCCGAATAGAGATGCAATTTAAGAGCTATTTATTGATATTTTCAGGTAATAAACAGCAATGAGTAAATTTTTACCCGGCCAATCTGGCAACCCAAACGGTAGACCCAAAGGCAAGACGGCTGCAACGCTAATACGGCAGGAAATTGTTTTACACGCGCCAGAAATTCTCAAAACCTTATTAGCTCAAGCCAAAGCTGGCGATGTGCAAGCATGTAAAATTTTGCTGGATAGAATTTGTCCACCGCTTAAGCCGCAAAATGAAGCGGTGACTATCGATATAGCGGGTAATGATACCTTGGCAACCATCGGACAATATGTGATTGACAGCATTGCTCGCGGGGATATTTCATCCGATATTGGCGGGCAGTTGCTATCTAATTTAGGAACTCAGGCTAAACTTATTGAAACAACAGACTTAATTCAGCGTATTGAAGCGCTAGAGGTAGCACATAAATGAAAAATAGCACAATAAACAGATTGGTTAATCTTGAACGCGCCAGAGTTCAGACATTACAAAATTACCCACCGTTAACAGATGAGCAATTACAGGCTGTTATTGACGACACTTTAACCTTTGATGAGTTATCAGAACGGGACTATAACTTGATTATCGGCACTAAAACACTAGATGAATTAACGGATAATCAGTTATTAGCGCTAATTTATGGCCGCTTGAACTAGTAAATTATATTTGGAGTTAGCCGCTTAGGTTAAGTATTATGACGACGAATACTAACATAATTCCGATCATATATATTGGAGGAGAGCTATCATAATGGCAATTACATACATCCTTACTAGCACGCCAAATAAACAAGTCTTTTGGGGGCACACATTAGGCGAGTTTTCAAATCGATACGCTTTCGCTGTAATAAAAAATGATGGCTCTGTCATAACCTGGGGTGGCGGTACTGGTGGTGATAGTAGTCTTGTCGCGAATCAACTTAATGGAAGCATTGATGTTAAACAGATTTATTCAAATCAAAATGCCTTTGCCGCGTTAAGAGAAGATGGTTCTGTAATTGCCTGGAATAGCCAAGGCAGTTACTTGGTTTCAAATCAATTAAGCGGCAAGATAAATGTTAAACAAATTTATTCCACAAGTGGTGCATTTGCAGCCTTAAGAGAAGACGGCTCTGTCATAACCTGGGGTGGTTCGAGTTATGGTGGCGATAGCAGCTCTGTAGCAAAAAAACTCAATGGCATCGTCGACGTAGTTCAAATTTATTCTACAAGTGGTGCATTTGCAGCCTTAAGAGCTGATGGGTCAGTAGTTACTTGGGGGTCACATCATGCGGGGGGTGATAGTAGTTTAGTTGCTAAAAAACTAAATGGACTTGTTGACGTAGTACAAATTTATTTAAATGGAAGTAACTTTGCCGCCTTAAGGGCTGATGGCTCCGTTATAACCTGGGGAGATAGAAACTTACCAGATAGCCAGATCGAAGCCGAATTGAATGGTGATATACGCGTAAATGAGATTTTTGCTATTGGGAGTTTCGGTTTTGCGGCAGTACGAGAAGATGGTTCCGTTATAACGTGGGGCACACCTGATCTGGATGAAGATAATAAATCACTGATTAAAACGTTAAATGACTCTGTGAAGGTAGTTCAAATTTATTCCACAAGTGGTGCATTTGCAGCCTTAAGAGAAGACGGTTCAGTTGTAACCTGGGGAAATTCAAGTGGTGGTGATAGTAGTTTAGTTGCGAATCAAATCGACGGAACAATTAATGTCACAAAAATTTATTTTAGTGAATTTGCCTTTGCCGCGTTAAGAGAAGATGGTTCTGTTATAACGTGGGGAGCTAAAAACTACGGCGCAGATAGTACCTTAGTGACAAAAAAACTGAATGGCTCTGTTGATGTTGTAGAAATTTACTCAACACTCGGTGCATTTGCCGCCTTAAGGGCTGATGGCTCGGTCATTACTTGGGGAGACGCCCAAGTCGGTGGAGATAGTAGCTTGGTGGCCAAAGAGCTAAATGGCTCTATAGATGTCATACAAATTTTTTCAAATAATTACGCATTTGCAGCCTTAAGAGCTGATGGGTCAGTAGTTACCTGGGGACTTTCTGGTTCAGGCGGGGATAGTTCAAGTGTTAAAAGCCAGCTTAGCTCTGGAGTTGTCTCATTCTCTAATATTAATACCGACGATATTTTTCAGGCCGTAATTAACCATAACCCCACAGGTGAAGTAATTATCAGTGATGCAACACCAACTATCGGTGAATTATTAACCGTTACTAATACAATAAATGATACAGATGGAATTGGCGTTATTAGTTATACATGGAAAACTGATGACACCATTCTTTCAACTGGTGATAATTATTTAGTTAAATATAGCGATTTAAACGTAAAAATTAGTGTTACTGCTACTTACACTGATGGAATAGGAGTATATGAAAGCGTTACAAGTTTGCCAACTAATAGAGTTATGCTTGCCGGTTTATCACTGTTTGGCAGCTCAGATGATGATTTACTATCTGGTTTTCTTGGCAATGATACTTTGAGAGGCAATGCTGGCAATGATTTATTAAATGGTGATCAAGGCAGCGATTTAATTGATGGCGGCACAGGAAATGACAGCCTAGACGGTGATGCTGGCAATGATACTTTAATAGGAGGTAATGGGGAGGATTTGTTGTTTGGTGATATTGGTAATGACAAGCTCATAGGTGGATTAGGTGCAGATGTTTTAAATGGCGGCTCTGGTAAAGACAGCTTCATCTTTAATGTACTAGATGGAAAAAGCGATAAGATTATAGATTTTTCAGTGGCTGACGATACAATTTTATTAGAAAACATCGTGTTTAAAGCTCTAAGCCATACTGGCGCATTAACTACTGAATATTTCATTATCGGCATTGCAGCTTTAGATGATAATGATTTCATAATCTATAACAATGTTACTGGTGGGCTGTTTTACGATGCGGACGGCAACGGTGAAGGTGTTGCAATACAAATTGCTAAACTCGGAGTGGCATTAGCAATGACGAGTTTGGATTTCTCTATTATCTAAATAAAACAGTATTAACTAATACTAATCGCTTTTTGAATCGCAAATGCTAATCAAGCTTGATATGAAGAAAAAACCCATTTTGTGTTTACACATTGAGTTTTAGCAATTGCTAAATCGTCAGTTCAAGAATCTGATTATGATTTTTGCTTTTTTCGGTGGGGGTAGTGGATTTAGCCGAATTACGATTTTATGGTGACTGAAATGTCGGCAATTGTTGCGGCTATATTTTATAGTGTTTGAATCCCACACGCAGATTTTAAGCATTGTCCAAAGCATGGGCAGTGAAGTGGGCTGAAAATTTAACCTTATTAATAAAGCTTAAAAATCAATAGGTTGAATAGATGATTGGCGGAGAGCTAGGGATTCGAACCCCAGGAAGGGATAAACCTTCAACGGTTTTCAAGACCGCCGCTTTCGACCGCTCAGCCAGCTCTCCAAGAGCCGTGCATTTTAATGTATTGAATGAAAAAAGCAACTCTTAATTTTCAAAAAAACGCTTAACACTTTCGTCTAATCGGAAAATGACAACTAAAACAACTGCCTTTGCCCAGTTCGCTACGAATGTCTAGGTGGGCGTCATGGCGCATCAGCGCGTGTTTAACAATCGCTAAGCCTAAGCCCGTGCCGGGAATTTTTCTCCTGCGCTTGGTTTCTACGCGATAAAAGCGTTCGGTGATTCTGGGTATGTCGGTAGTAGCAATGCCTTCGCCTTGGTCTTGCACCGATAAAATTAATTCGTTTGCTGTTTCATACCAACTGACTTGAACTGGGGTGTCATCAGCAGAGTATTTCAATGCATTGGCCAGTAAGTTAGTAAATGCGCTACGCAAGTCTTGTTCTTCGCCAAATAAACGCGCTTCGGTGTTTAGCGCTAAATGAATCCGGCTCGATTGATTATCTAAGTGGCTACCGTCTTTGCAAATTTGACTTAATAGCTGCGGCATGTCGACGCAATCGTGTTTTTTCTGCTGGGTTTCCAAGCGCGTGAGTAATAGCAAATCATCGACCAGATGCTGCATACGTTCTGTTTGGCCTTGCATTTCTTTGAAAGAGGTTGTCAGTAAAGGCGACTGACCATCATCCATGTCTTGCAGTGTTTCCAGATAACCTTTTAATACGGTAAGTGGCGTTCTAAGCTCATGCGATACATTCGCGATAAAATCCTTGCGTATGGTTTGCATTTTTTGCATTTGCGTCACATCTTGCGCTAATAACAAGCGCAGGCCTGAGCCATAAGGAATAATTCTGACTTCCAATGTCATTTGATGATTAACCGGCGACGGCACGATGATGGGTTCGCTGTAATTAGCTGATTTTAAATAGCGAATAAAGTCAGGAAAGCGTAAAAGATTAGGCAAACGCTGACCTTTATCGGTTTGTTTTAAACCTAAGACTTGTCTTGATGCTTTGTTAGTCCATTCTATCTCGTCGTGCTTGCCTAAGACGACTGCAGCATCAGGTAGCGCTTCGGTAGATTGCCGAAATTGCTCAATCATTTTACGCAACTTTTTTTTGCGGCGTTTTTCGTTTTTTTTAATACGGTAAAAGTGACAATAAATATCTTCCCAAAACGCCAGCGGTTTTAGGGTAAGTGCGTTTACCGCCGACGCTAATCCACTTTTCAAAGCGGTGAATTTGTAATAATTGCGCCGCTAATAAAATCATGGTGAGAACTAATAGGGAAGGCAATAAATAGCCGGCTACACTGCTGATTAACGAAACGCCAGAATAAAGTAAGAATAATTTAACTAACTCTCCACGCCAGGCGTTCATACGCAACTCATTAATCTATCAGTGAAAATCGATAACCAAAGCCACGCACGGTTTGTACCAGTTCTTCGCGGCCATGTTCGCTTAAAATTTTACGCAGCCGTCTGATATGCACATCAATCGTGCGCTCTTCGATATACACGCTACGTCCCCATACTTGGTCGAGCAACTGTGTACGGCTATACACTTTATCAGGATGTGTCATAAAAAACTGCATTAAGCGAAATTCAGTCGGGCTGACTTCTAATTGCTTATCACCTATGCTAAGCCTATGTTGCTCGGTATCCAAGACTAAATCGCCTAATATTATTTGCGCGACGCCTTGGATTTTACCACTACGACGCAACACCGCGCGAATACGTGCGATGAGTTCTTTAGGTGAAAAAGGTTTGGTAATGTAGTCATCGGCACCGATTTCAAGACCGCGTACTTTATCTTCCTCTTCGCCGCGTGCGGTTAACAAGATAATAGGTACATCGCGGTAAGCGGGCTCTTTTTTTTAGCCGCCTTGCCCATTCGACACCACTAATTCCAGGCAACATCCAGTCCAACAAGATTAAATCAGGTGAAATATCATTAATCAATCGTTGAGCATCTTCAGCATCGCTAGCGGCGATAGATTTAAAGCCAGCTTGCTCAAGTACCATCAATAACATGCTTCTGATGGCATCTTCATCTTCAACTACAAGAACATTCAATCGAGACATAGTGTTAGCAATAATATAAAACAACGTATAGTAACAAAATAGTAACAAAGCGATTGTTACCTTTTGATGACAAATGGCTAAAATTGAGTTTTGTTGTGAGTCGTTGTGTTTTGGGCTGACACATTGGTTTTTAAAACTGGCATATCGAATTAGGCACGTAGATAGCTAGACTACGAAAATCAATACTATGCGGAATAACCTATCATTGTATTGTTAAGGTATTGTTAGGGATTTACAGTATTTGTCGCAGGGTATAAAACAGGCTAAACTTGTAAAAATGGCGATAGGTTTATTGAGGTAGTGATAGGTCTTACCATTCTAGCGGTAACAATATTGCAGGGTTAATAATTATAGTGAGCAATCTCTCTCTATTTAAGTTAATTCTAATTTTCTAAATATGCTAATGAATTAAAAAAAATAATAAATTCAGTTTGCTAGCTATTTAATGAGGTCAAGCCTATGAGTCTTTCCTTTTCACCTTTAGAGTTTGAGTTTTTGGCTAAGCTATATGGCGTAAAACTTGCATCAATATATGCTAAAGGGTCAAATTTTCGTTTAATAAACATAGGCTATTATATGGCGTTGTTGGCTATAGGTATTATGACAAATCTAATGCGACGCAATGCGGCACTCCTTAGCAAGCAAAATGTATCGATTCTGAGTATAACTACGCTGTGTTATCTGGTGTTTTTTAACGCATCAATGGGATTCGCGGCAGAGCTTTCAGAGTCCGATATTCGGCGGATTGTTGCGCCGATGTTGCAAGAAAAAGATGAAAAAATTAAACAGCTAGAAGCGCGTATTAAGCAGCTAGAGCAACAATCGCCGAATTCACAATCGGCTGAACAAAACCCATCGACTAGCAAGGCTAATGTAACTCCTAATCCTGCTAGCGCAACAGCCGTTACCACCACCTCTACTCAACAACCGAATACTAAATCAATAGTGCATTCAGAGACGACTCTTTTAAGCAAAGAATTATCGGCGCTACACGAGGAAGTCGATAAATTAAAAGAAACCGCACATGAAAATGGCTTAGCGATTAGTGGTTTTTTCGATATTAACGCTAAAACAGATAATTCTACCGAGCAAACCTTTAGTGTAGGCTCTATCGAGTTAGACTTAGAATACGATTACTTTGATGAAATCGCAGCCAGTGCTGCTTTAGTGTTATGCGGTAACTCGTCTGGGATTGACCCAGTCAGCTTTCCTTCTGCGCCTGTCGCTGTTTCTTGCGGTGGTAGTGGGCCAGGTGGCATAGGGGCAGGGCCGGCTGGGTTTGCCGTTGCGTTTATCGATTATCATCGTGTCGATCATAGTATCCCGCCACGCGGTCGTATCTTTAATAATCAAGGCTTCCATATACAAGCAGGGCGTTTCGATTTACCCTTTTCTAACGATTATCAGAACTATGCTAATAAAGACCGGGTGACGATTACCGCACCGATTACTACCACGCGTATGCAATTTGGTGGCTTTAATGGTGACGGGCTGAGAACGTATGGCACCTGGAAGATGCTAAATTATTCTGTGTTCTTTACCGATGCGATGTATGCGGCCAGTGGTTCGTCGGTAGGTGGTAGATTAGGACTAATGTTAGCTAATAATGCTTACCGTTTACATGGGGGTCAGCAAGAAGGCATAGAAATTGGTATTTCACATTTAAGCGATTTAGATTATGCCAATAATTTACGCAACGCCGTGTACGGCGTTGATTTTAGTTTTGGTTATCGTTTTTTGCGCTTACAGAGTGAGTTCATGTGGCTAAGACCGCAAGACCATTTTGTTTATGAGGATGCGGGAGTCAGCCAAGATTTTGGTTACGCCAATGAATTTGGCTATCACACCACCGTGATAGCAGGCTTAGAACAATGGTTTAAAAAGCCGGTATTTGCGTTTATACGTTATGCGCAGTGGCAGCCTAAGCATCGTATGGCATTTGATTATGACGGCAGTTTAGTCGGCGTTAACCCTATCTCGTTACTATCGGTAGGTTTAAATTATCAACTTAATGACTATATGCGCTTTAAGTTTGAATACACTGATTCTCTGGGTACGGATACGGATGAGCGTTATTTTGATAAACAACTGGGTATTGCCCAAATGGTTATTTCTTTCTAACTATGACTAAATTTAGCTACGCCACCCTTTTCTACACGCTATTGTTAAGCGTAAGTCATGCAGTCTTTTCAGAAGAGCCTAAGCACTACCACCAGATTAATATGCACACGCCGGTGGCTAAGTGTACTGACTGTCACATCGAGACGCCTTTAGCCAAGCTTGATAATAGCGAAATATTTTTGAGTAAAAACCACCCGGATGATAACAGCGCCTTTAAACAAGACGGAATTGCGATGTGTTCGTCATGTCATGACCCTGAGAATGGACATCAAGTAGGACTTAACATAGACTTCACACTTCCAGCTGACTTGCCTTTGTCTTTGGATAACAAGCTCACCTGTTTAACCTGTCACTATATGCATGGCGACTTAGCCAGCGAAAGACCACAAGCGAGTTATAGTGTCATGGATACCTTAACCGATGCTGAGCGCTTACATAAAAGCTTTTTACTACGCCGCAGTAACGTAGACGGCGAGTTGTGTTTTGTTTGTCATAACGTTTCTCAAGAGGCTCACTAATGCTGACTATCCCGCCTAATCGTCGTCAAATCTTTATTAAAAAAGCGTTTCAACGTCGTTTTATTATCAGTGTCTTGCTGTTAATTATCTTGTCTGGACTGGTTTCTGGGCTATTAACGTATTGGTTAGCAGGCAATGATTTACATGCACAAATGCAAACCGCCCACGCCAGTATTGCGTTAGCGGAGCAGCGTTTAAGCTTAGCGCTGTTAATGGGTACGCTGAGTGCGGTGTTCATTACCGGCGTAGCAACGGTTTATATTGTGTTATATGCGAGTCATAAAATCGCCGGGCCTTTATACCGGTTTGAAAAAATATGTGAGCAAATAGGTAATGATGAGCTGGATATAGTCATTTCGTTACGCGAGCATGATCAATTACACGAGTTAGCCCAAGCGTTTGCGATTATGCTCGATAAGCTCAGTTATCGAAAACGCTTACAAAAACAGCGTATTGCTCAGTTAACGCAGCTATTCTCTGATTTACAACGCGACGAGCCGTTGCAGGTGCAACAGGCTGCGCTATTAAACGAGATTGCGCATATACTTAAACAATTACAATAATAAAACACTGTCGTTAACAGACCTCAACTCGACACTCTATAACTCAGACCAGGTTATAACCATGAATATCAGTTTTAAGCAGCGAATTTTATTAGGTTTTTTTAGCCTAATAGCGATGATGGGGATTATTATCGCTATTAGCTTAATTCAGTTTAACAAAGCCAGAACCTCAAGTATTGAGCTCAATGATCAATTGCTGCCAGTAGCCTTAGCGGCACAAAACATGGCGCTAGATATATTACAAGTACAGCAGTTAATACAAGATGGCTCGGTGACACATAATACAGACAGTTTTATCCAGGCTGATAGCTATGCTAATGATTTTAAACAACAAAATACCGCTTTACAAGCAATGGCTTTTCTATCCGATGACAAGAAAGCGGAACTGGTAAGAATTGGTGCGGCGTTTGATAATTATTACGCGATAGGCAGACGAATGGGAACCGCCTATATAGAACAGGGCATGGAGGCGGGTAATGTTTTGATGGGAGGGTTTGATGAGGCAGCTACGCAACTAAACGACGCGATGGCCAGATTTAGAGACAATGCTATCGAGCGAGAAACGCATATAGCTAAAGATTTGAGCGAGGGTGTGTCCAGTGCTACGCAGAATATTATCATTGCATCGATTTTGATTATTATTGTTAGTGTCTTGATTTCATATTACTTAACCCGGTATTTGTATTTACAACTAGGTATAGACCCGTTTTACGCGAAAGGTATTGCCAAAGAAATTGCTAAGGGTAATTTTTCGCGTGAAATTCAGCTTGAACCGGGTGATAACGGTAGCTTGTTGGCTGCGATTAAACAAATTCAGCAATCTATCAATGACTTCGTTGCAGCCTTAGAACACATGATGAAAAAACATGATGAAGGCTGGATTTGGGAAACGATAGATGCCTCTAAATATCCCGGTACTTACGGGCGTTTAGCCAAAGATATTAACAGATTAGTCAGAAGCCATATCGATGTAAAAATGCAAGTGGTTGAGGTTATAAGTCATTACGCTAAAGGTGATTTTACGATGGATATGCCGCGTTTTACCCGGTGATAAGGCGCAGATTAGCCAGGCGATAGACAATGTTAAGAAAACTTTAATAGACGTCAGTAGCGAGATAGATATGTTAGCCTCCAGCGGTGCGAAAGGTGATTTTAGCAAGCGCGCTGATGCTTCACGTTTTTGAACACATGTTTAAAGAAATCATTAATGACTTTAATTCCTTAGTTGAGACCTGTGATACGGGTTTTAATGAAATTATTGGCGTCACGCATTCTATGTCGCTAGGCGATTTAACCCATACGATTGATAAGGACTATCCAGGTACGTTTGGCAGGGTGATTTCGGGCATTAACGCCACCGGTGAACATTTAAAAAGCTTAGTCAGTGATATTAAGTCGGCGACCTACACCATTAATACAGCGGCCAAAGAAATTGCCTCGGGTAATAATGATTTATCGCATAGAACTGAAGAACAAGCCGCAAGTCTTGAACAAACTGCCGCCAGCATGGAGCAATTAACCTCGACTGTGCAAGCGAACACCGAACATGCCAAACAAGCCAATGTATTAGCGCGCAATGCCGCTGAAATTGCCGATAAAGGCGTAACGGTGATGGGTGAAGTCGTTAAGACTATGGAGTCGATTAACGAATCCTCTAATAAAATTGTCGATATTATTTCTGTGATTGACAGCATTGCTTTTCAAACCAATATCTTAGCGTTAAACGCCGCTGTAGAAGCAGCGCGTGCGGGCGAGCAAGGTCGAGGTTTTGCTGTGGTCGCGTCTGAAGTCAGAAATTTAGCGCAACGTGCTGCACTCGCCGCTGGCGAAATTAAAACCTTAATCGGAGATTCGGTGGAAAAAGTCGAAGATGGTAGTAAGCTGGTGTTAAACGCCGGTAATACCATGGAAGAAATCGTCAATTCGATTCGCCGGGTTACATCCATCATGAATGAAATCGCGGCAGCTTCAGTAGAGCAAACCTCAGGTATTCAACAAGTTAATCAAGCGATAGCGCAAATGGATGATGCGACGCAGCAAAAACGCGGCTTTAGTCGAACAAGCAGCCGCAGCAGCAGAATCGCTAGAAGAGCAAGCCAATAATTTATCAGCGACTGTTGAACAATTTAAGGTTGAGCAAAACGCGAGCAGAGGGGCAGCGTCTTATACACCTAGCGCTACTGCGCCAAAATTAGCCGCACCTGCTCCTGCGGCTAAAATTCAAACCTATAAAAGCAAGTCAGCGCCAGTGGCACAACGCGCCGACGCCGATGATTGGGAAGAGTTTTAACTATTGCAAATTTTTGTAGGTGTGGGCTACTAACATAAAGTGGTACAAAGATGAGGTCTGTTACGCTTCGGATGCCCCCGAATCTAACAGAATCGTTCCCACGCCGGAGCGTGGGAACGATCAAATCTTGTAGGTGTGCTTACGCACGGTGCGGATAAACATAGTAAGGCAGATTCGCCGATAGGCAATCCGCCATTTTTGGAGTTACACCGATGACCGATGGCGGTTTGCTATCGCGAAACCGCCGTACTTTTAATGCAACACCTCTTCAACTAACCGCCCGCTGTCCATGACGAATAATCGGTCGCAGTGTTTAAAGTATTTTTCATCATGCGTGACGACAATAATGGTTTTTCCTTGTTGCTTTAACTTTTTGCAAAATCACTTCGTAGAAAAATAAACGGAATTCCGGGTCTTGATCGGCAGCGACTTCATCGAATACATAAATCGCTTTGTCTTCGAGTAATGAAATAATTAACGCAAGGCGTTTTTTCTGCCCGGTCGATAAATTGGTGTTAATAAAACGGCCTGCTTTATAACCGGTTTTATGCTCTAAGCCCATGAGTTCTAAGTACTCATTCACTTTGCCAGTATCAACGTCTTGTAAGCCATACAAACGGTCGAACAAATGGAAGTCGGTAAAAATAATCGCGAATAATTGACGATAATTAGTTAATAAACGGTTATCAATGCTATGACCATCGACGCGAATGCTACCGGTGTCAGGTTCGTATAAGCCGGTTAACAATTTTAAAAAACGTCGACTTACCACTGCCATTACCGCCACGAATAAAAATTAACTCACCGCGTTTAATGTTTAGCTCGAAAGGCCCGACCGAAAAGCCTCGGCTTTGTTCGGTATCAGGGTAATGAAAGACGACTTTGCTTAACATTAACTGGTCAAAATAATTCGGTGCCGAAAAAACCTCACGTGCCGGTTCGGTGACTTCCTGTGCCGCGATAAGCTTATTTTCTAATTCACGTAAAAAATCGACCGCGACATTGGCTCTGGCAACGCTAGGTATCATATCTAGCACAATCACTAAAGGACCAATGATATACAACACCGATGTGGTGACGGACATAATTTCATCGCCGTTAATCTGCGTGATTTGTGGCAGCAAAAACACAATGGCCGCCATTAAGATATAAAAATAATTCTGCGCATAGAGTTGAACATTCACAATTGTTATATCGGCTGCTAGGTTTTGTTGTAATGTGTCTTCTGACAGTGGGTCCATATAATTGACGCATAAATCATCACTTTTAGTGCGGTTGATTTTTAGCTCGTTAAAACCGTTAATCACATGTTGCATATACTCTAAATATTCGCCTTCTTTGGTCAGCGCTTGCTGCAAAGATTTATGCAACGATTTCAACATGATTTGCACGCTAACCATCGAACAAAGCATACAAATAAACACTAAGACAAACGCCATCTTAGAAATAGTAGCGATATAAACAAAACTAAAGACAAGTAATATCGTGACCGGAAAACCCTCAGCCAATTTATGTGCGCCGTGCGAGATTAACTCGGTTTTTTCCGATAACACCGACAGGATTTGTGCTTTGCCAATATCTTCAAAAGCTAACAGCTTTAATTCCCTGACTCTAGCCAACACGCGGCGGCGATACTGATAAATACTGGTTTGCACTAAGTTGCTAATTTTATGGGTTATATAGCGACGAGATAAAAAATACAGCGCGATTAATAATAAGAAAATAACAAATAAGCGCGCGTCTAATTCGGGATTATCAAAATCTTTAGCCGCATCATTAATCAGCACTAAAATCAATGCATTAATTAAGCCGCAGGCAATCGAAGCGACGATTAATAATGGTTTGGATTTAGGGTTATCCAGAATAAATTCCAATAATTTATCGGGATCAAAGGATGGCGATTTAGCATTATCAAGCGAGTTACTCATTAAATTTCCTAGTAGGTCTTGTCGGGCTAACCGATTGCAGCGATTTGGCTACACACTCAAGACGGAACACTTTTAATTTTAGTCTGTGAAGCTAAATCGTCATTCCGGCAGGGACTGCCGGAATCCAGACGCCAAGGATGGCAAAGCTTCAAGCACATCTTTATGTTCTGGAGCTCGGCAATCTATGACTAGGTGACGTTGTTCACGTGACTGTCCCGTCTTAAGTAGGTGGCCCATAATTTTAATTAAGAAGTGAAGTAATAGGGCTATAATTTTTGCTATTACAACAAAGCTCTGGTGTCAGTATATACTCTGAACGGTCAAGTTTTCGGTATCTTGTGTTGTTGTAGGGTGCGCTATGCGCACCTTTTTTCATTGATTTTTATGATGTTATAAAGGTGCGCACAGCGCACCCTACCTATCTAAAAACCGAAAACTTGA
>NZ_LAJX01000055.1 GCF_000963695.1 Methylocucumis oryzae | reverse complement strand
GTACCTTATTAAAATGCGATTATGCAGGTGAAGACGGTATTCGCTCAGTTCAAATACTAGGAACAAATCCTAGACAAATGGCTGAGGCTGCCAAAATCAATGTTGCGCGGGGTGCACACATTATTGACATCAATATGGGTTGTCCGGCGAAAAAAAGTATGCTCGGTCGCGGCTGGCTCCGCATTGCTTCGTGATGAAGAGTTAGTCAAACGCATTTTAGACGCCGTGGTGAATGCCGTGCCGGTACCTGTCACGCTGAAAATCCGTACCGGCTGGGATAAACAGAATAAAAACGCAGTGACCATTGCCCAACTAGCTGAGCAAGCCGGTATCGCTGCTTTAACCGTTCATGGTCGAACTCGCGCGTGTAAATTTGAAGGCCATGCAGAGCATGAAACCGTTACGTTAATTAAGCAAACCGTTAACATACCTGTGATTGCTAATGGTGACATTACTAGCCCAGAAATCGCTAGACAGGTATTGCAGGACACCGGTGCAGATGCGATTATGATAGGCAGGGCAGCACGCGGTAACCCTTGGTTATTTCAACAAATCGCGCACTTGCTAGCGACAGGCACTACGCTGCCGCCGCCTAAGTCAGACTCAGTAAAAAGCGTTCTACTCCAGCATTTAGAAGAACTTTATCGATTTTATGGTGATTTAACCGCTGTCAGAATCGCTCGTAAACATATTGCTTGGTATTTAGCCCAAGCCTTTAAGCAGCCGAATACATGCCTGGCTTTAATAAACCAAGCTGAAACACCGGCTGAGCAAATTGGCCGTGTGCTTTATGCGTTTGATTCATTAACAAACCTCTAAACTGCCTATTATGGAAACAGCGAAACAAAACATCCCTATACCTTTATCTCTGTATGTGAAAGAGCGCATGGAAATTTATTTTGCTCAGCTTAGCGATCATGATGCAGTCGATTTACATGCGTTAGTGATTGGCGAAGTGGAAAAGCCATTATTGGAAGCTGCGCTCGCCCATTCCGGTTATAATCAAACCAAAGCAGCGAAAGTGCTTGGCTTAAGCCGAAGTACGTTGCGCAAAAAAATGGAATTTTATGGTTTGTCGCAATAACGCAAACAAACCTTGTTAACTCTTCTCTCGTTTCTATTCTTTAACTCATGAAGCAAACCATTACCCGCGCTTTAATCAGCGTCTCCGATAAAACTGGTATTATTGACTTTAGCCGCGCGCTAAGCGAATTAGGCATTGAGCTGTTATCAACCGGCGGCACTGCTAAGCTACTCGCCGAACACGCTGTCCCTGTTATTGAGGTATCCGATTACACCGGTTTTCCTGAGCTAATGGATGGCAGAATCAAAACCTTACACCCTAAAATTCATGGCGGCATTTTAGGTCGACGCGGTATTGATGATGAGGCTATGCAAAGCCATCAAATACAAGCGATTGATTTAGTCGTCGTCAATTTATATCCATTTGCGGCAACTATTGCTAAACCTGACTGTAGTTTCGCCGATGCGATAGAAAACATCGATATAGGCGGGCCTACTATGTTAAGAGCTGCAGCTAAAAATCACGCTCATGTTGCCGTCGTTGTTGATGTCAATGACTATGCCTCTATCCTCAGCGAATTAGCTGATAACGATAAACAGCTAAGTGAGCAAACCCGACTTAACTTAGCGTTAAAAGGTTTTGCGCATACCGCGCATTACGACAGCCAAATCGCGGCGTATTTATGTCAAGTTAACGGCCAAGTTTTCCCTGAACAGTTAACCTTGCCATTTTCATTAAAACAAAGCTTACGCTATGGCGAAAACCCCCATCAACACGCCGCGTTTTATCAAGAAACCAACCCAACACCAGGCACGCTAGCCGCCGCCCAGCAATTACAAGGTAAAGAATTATCGTATAACAATATCGCCGATGCCGATGCCGCTTTAGCTTGTGTAAAAGCCTTTAGCGCTAAACCGTGTTGCGTCATTGTTAAACATGCCAACCCGTGTGGCGTTGCCGAAGCCGATAATTTACTCAGCGCGTATAATTTAGCCTACCAAACCGACCCGACTTCAGCCTTCGGCGGTATTATTGCGTTTAACCAGGAACTCGACGCAATCACGGCTAGCGCGATTATTGAACGGCAATTTGTTGAAGTCCTTATTGCACCCACAGTCAGCGCTGAAGCCAGCACCATCTTAGCCGCTAAACCTAATGTACGTGTTTTAGCCTGCGGCGTCTGGACAAATAATATAGCGTGCCTGGATTATAAACGCGTAAACGGTGGTTTATTAGTACAAGATATGGATATTGCTGAACTGCATACCAATCAGCTTACCGTTGTCAGTCGCAGACAACCTAGCGAGCAAGAATTAGCGGATATGTTGTTCGCTTGGAAAGTCGCAAAATATGTCAAATCCAATGCCATTGTTTACGGTAAAAACAGCCGCACAATAGGTATAGGCGCAGGGCAAATGAGCCGCGTCTATTCAGCAAAAATTGCTGGTATTAAAGCGTTAGACCAAGGTTTAACGGTTCAAGGCTCGGCGATGGCATCCGATGCCTTTTTACCGTTTAGAGATGGCGTCGATGCCGCTGCTGAAGTCGGTGTTAGCGCGATTATTCATCCAGGTGGCTCTATCCGCGATCAAGAAGTCATTGATGCTGCCAATGAGCATAATATCGCTATGGTGTTTACCGGCATTCGTCATTTCCGCCATTAAGGAGCCGTTATGAAAATTTTAATTGTAGGCAGCGGTGGCCGCGAACACGCACTAGCATGGAAAGCTAGTCTTTCACCCTTAGTTAGCCAGGTATTTGTCGCACCGGGCAATCCTGGCACAGCGCGTGAAGCCAAAATCAGCAATGTTAATATCGCTGTTGACGATATTGCTGGCTTGTTGGCGTTTGCCCAACTACGTGCTATTGACTTGACTATCATAGGCCCTGAAATTCCACTGGTATTAGGCATAGTTGACCAATTCAAGGCGGCAGGTTTACATTGCTTTGGACCTAGCGCACAAGCAGCCCAACTTGAAGGCTCTAAAAACGTTTTTGTAAAAACCTTTTTAGCGCGGCATAACATTCCTACAGCCGCTTATCAAAGCTTTACCGATACTGAAGCAGCTATTGCCTATATTCGGCAACAAGGCGCACCTATTGTCGTAAAAGCCGACGGCTTAGCGGCTGGCAAAGGCGTGATTATTGCTCAAACTGAACAAGAAGCCATTGCTGCCGTAAAAGACATGCTCGCGGGTAACGCCTTTGGCGAAGCTGGGCATAGAGTCGTTATTGAAGAATTTTTAACCGGTGAAGAAGCCAGTTATATCGTCATTGCTGACGGTAAACATGCGCTAGCAATGGCAACATCGCAAGACCATAAAGCGCGCGATAATGGCGACACAGGTCCTAATACGGGTGGCATGGGCGCTTATTCACCTGCACCCGTTGTTACCGCAGAGCTTGATACGCTCATCATGCGCGACATTATTGAACCTACCTTAAAAGGCATGGCTGATGATGGTATTCCCTATACCGGCTTTTTATACGCAGGCTTGATGATACAACCCAATGGCACCGCTAAAGTTTTGGAATATAACTGCCGTTTCGGTGATCCCGAAACTCAACCCATCATGATGCGATTACAAAGCGATTTAGTCGAATTATGTTTAGCCGCACTAAATGGCAGCCTCAAGCAAGCCCATGTGCATTGGGATAATCGTGCTGCCTTAGGTGTTGTCTTAGCGGCTGGCGGCTACCCAGACAGCTATCGCAAAGGCGACCTCATTACAGGCTTACCTGTCACAGAGCATTCAGATACTAAAGTCTTTCACGCAGGCACTGCAGAAAATAACGGCAATATTGTTACCGCTGGCGGCCGCGTGTTATGCGTATGCGCCTTAGCAGACGATATTGCCAGCGCACAAAATAAAGCCTATGAATTAGCGCAAACGATTGATTGGCAAGACCAATATTACCGAACAGATATAGGATTTAAGGCGTTAACATCCCCCTCTTCAACCCATTGAATGATGATTATGGTCAAGAAAAAAGCCACTACATTTGAAGATTCATTAGCCGAATTAGAACAGCTCGTCAGTCAACTCGAACAAGGTGATATTAATTTGGAAGAATCGCTAAAATCTTTCGAGCGCGGCATCGCACTGACGCGAGCCTGTCAACAAGCGTTACAAGAAGCTGAACAAAAAGTACAAATCCTAATGGAAAAAAACGGCACACAAACCTTGGAGCCATTTACCGATGAGTGAAGCATTAAAAAACTATCAACACTATTGTCAAAACCGCGTCGAAATCGCTTTAGAACACCGGCTACCCTCAGCCAACCTATTGCCGCAAAAACTGCATGAAGCCATGCGTTATAGCGTATTAAATGGCGGCAAACGCTTACGCCCCATGCTAACGTATTGCACAGGCAAAAATTTTAGGCTTAGACCCTGAACTGCTAGACAGCCCGGCTTGCGCCATCGAATGTATTCATGTGTATTCGCTGATTCATGACGATTTACCGGCTATGGATAACGACGATTTACGCCGTGGCAAACCTACTTGCCATATCGCATTTGACGAAGCTACCGCTATTTTAGCCGGTGACGCGCTGCAAGCCTTAGCCTTTGAAATCTTAGCGCATGATGCTATGCCCATCAGCGCCGAGCAACGCATTATCATGATTAATACCTTAGCCAAAGCCAGCGGCTCGCAAGGCATGGTCGGCGGGCAAGCCATTGATTTAGCCGCCGTTGGCAACCAGCTAACACTGCCTGAGCTGGAAAATATGCATATCCATAAAACAGGAGCATTAATTCGCGCCAGTGTTAATTTAGCGTGTATAGCGGCAACAGGCATAGAACCAGGCGTAGCGATGAAATTAGACCATTACGCCAAATGCATAGGCTTGTCATTTCAAGTTCAAGACGATATTTTGGACGAAGAAAGCGATACCGCTACACTAGGTAAAACTCAAGGTAAAGACAAGAACCAAGACAAACCGACTTACCCTGCATTATTAGGCATGGCGGGCGCTAAGCAAAAAGCCAAAGAGTTGCATGACATGGCGTTAGCTAATTTAAGTCATTTTGGCTCGGAAGCAGATTTATTGCGCGACTTGTCGCTTTATATTATCCAGCGGACCCATTAATAAAACAGCTGTTGTTCCCAAACAGGTTTGGGAACAACATACCGTCATGAGGCTTCCTCTACCCAATCTCGCATTACTGAACTCTAGTCGGCCACTGCCCACACTAAGCTATTAAGTAACCGTTTTTCGGAATTTAAGGCTTGCTTTACACTGGTTTAAATACCACATAATGCAAGCTTGTACTCACTTAATAGCAGTGTAATCAGCACACCATACGCAACAACCAACTTCATGAATCGCTTCAATAGGTTATATCGCGTATAATAGAAAAATAACCGTTAATTCAGGATGTATCATGTCTATCAGCTTAAGAAAAATTACTCACTCAGTACTCGTTGGCGATGTTAAAGTCGGTGGTGGCGCGCCTATTGTCGTACAATCAATGACCAACACCGACACCGCCGATGTCACAGCTACGGCTAATCAAATTATTGAATTAGCTAAAGCCGGTTCCGAAGTGGTTAGAATCACAGTCAACACTGAGGAAGCCGCCGCCGCAGTGCCTGATATTTATAACCGCTTGCAACAATTAGGCTGTAATACGCCTATTGTCGGGGATTTTCATTTCAACGGTCATAAACTTTTGGAAAAATATCCCGATTGCGCACAAGCACTAGCCAAATACCGTATTAATCCTGGTAATGTGGGGCGCGGTAAAAGCCGTGACCCACAATTTCAACAAATGATTGAATTTGCGTGTCAGTACAATAAACCGGTACGCATAGGCGTTAATGGCGGCAGCTTAGATCAAGCCGTGTTAACCCGACTACTCGATGAAAACCGTGGGCTTACGCATCCAGAACCGTTACCGGCCATCACACGTAAAGCCATTGTCTTATCCGCCTTAGAGAGCGCGGCTAAAGCAGAAGAATTAGGTCTTGGCAAAGATAAAATTATTTTGTCATGCAAAATCAGTAATGTACAAGAACTTATCAGCATTTACCAAGATTTATCCAGTCGTTGTGATTACGCCTTGCATTTAGGCTTAACCGAAGCGGGCATGGGCTCAAAAGGTATTGTGTCATCGGCAGCAGCACTAGCCATACTGATGCAGCAAGGCATAGGCGATACCATACGCATTTCATTAACACCAGAACCCGGCACGTCGAGAACCCAAGAAGTCATCGTCGCGCAAGAATTATTGCAAACAATGGGCTTTCGCTCGTTTGCACCTATGGTCATTTCTTGCCCAGGCTGTGGCCGCACCACTAGCGATTATTTCCAAAAATTGGCTATGGATATTCAAGCGTATTTACGTGATCAAATGCCGATTTGGCGTAATCAATATCCGGGGGTAGAAGCAATGGAAGTCGCCGTTATGGGCTGTGTTGTCAATGGCCCTGGCGAGAGTAAAAGCGCCAATATCGGTATTAGCTTACCTGGCACTGGCGAAATTCCCGTAGCGCCCGTTTACGAAGATGGCGTTAAAACAGTGACCTTAAAAGGTGACCACATTGCTGAAGAATTTCAACAAATCGTCGAGCGCTATATCGAATCTCATTATGGCGCGTAAAGCAAAACCTATACTCTGAACGGTCAAATTTTAGGTATCTTGTGTTGCTGTAGGGTGCGCTATGCGCACCTTTTTCATTGATTTTTAATGATGTTATACAGATGTACACAGCGCACCTTACTTAAAATTAACCGTTTGAAATATATACGGGTTGCATTTTTGTAGGGTATGGCGTTGCGCTACCTTACAAAAACTGATTTAAATCAAATAAACGCGTGATATTTATTTTTCATATATATAATAGGGGAATTTTTGTAGTATCAAGCGTACTAACAGACTTAACCTTATGCTTCGGTTAAAATGCTCTGATAATAAACAGGCGACCCACTTAAAATTAGGAAGCCTGGTGGCACGGGGTGCTTCGTTATGTCGGGTTACGGCTATCGCCTTTTATGCCCTTTGGGTAAACCCGGCCTACCTGGCTTAACCTGATTCTTCGGTTAAAATGCCCTAATAAAAATAACAAAACCAACTGTTCATGACGAGTCATCGTCCTTCGTTTGATATGTAGAGGATAAAACATGCGTAACCACTCTCTTGCGTTGATGGCAAGCTCAATCTTGCTGCTTACTCATTCGCTTAGCCAAGCGAGCACCGACTTACCGCCATCTGCGAAAGTTGATATGGGTCCAGTCGAAGAAGTCTGCTCGGCATTTACCCCGGCTGAATGGCGGAAAGAGCAAGTCGTTGATGGCGTCACTATACAAGCCTCGCATTTGTGTAACCCAGACAACCCAGCCGATATTGCCGCCTTTGTTAAAGGCACAAACAATATTTCTATGGACACGCTGATGCAAACCCAGCTAGCAGCTGATGCCATCACGATGTCAGATGACATAGACGGCGACGGCGACCCAGACAAAATTATTATAAAACTTGAAATCGTCGAACTTAACGGGCATTCGCCTGATGTAAAAACGCCGATTACCACCTTCGATATTGCCCCAGGCATTCAGCCTACTTTCTGGGTATATGCCCCGAAAACCCGCGATATGTCTACGCTAAGCCTATATGAGCCAGAAGCCAACCCATTACTTAGAGTCCCTTCGCCGGTAATTCGCGTAGAGCAAGACGATATTTTATGGATTGTGTTAGAAAACACCCATTACCTGCCACATTCTATCCATTTACACGGTGTCGACCACCCGTTTATGGACCATAGCGGTAGTGGCAACGATGGCGTCGCTCAAACCAGTAACATGGACACCATGCCTGGCGATAGCAAAACGTATGTGATAAAACCGCGTCAAGCCGGCACCATGTATTATCACTGCCATGTGCAACCTCACACCCATATTCCTATGGGCTTGCAAGGTATTCTGGTCGTCGAAGAAAACCGCCCAAATAACTGGGTACAATCATTAAACGTAGGCGCTGGCCATGTGCGTCATCCATCGGTCGCAGTATTAGAAAAATACGACCGTGAATATGACTTACATTACCAGTCCGCTGATAAAGAATTACATGATTATGTGGCACGCTCGGCTAACGACCCACGTTTTAGTCGCAAAACACATGAACATGGAATACGATATTACTGACGCGTCTGATGATTATTACATGATTAATGGTCGCGCCTTCCCTTACACCTTGCGCGAATCCATTATTGAAATGGAGCAAGACAAAAAAGTTAAGCTACGCGTATTAAACGGCCATACCGAGAGCATGGCGTTGCATATACACGGGCACAAACCAACGATTACCCATTACGACGGCGTTGACAACGGCCCTAGCTCGTATATTACGCGTGACGTACACGGTATCGACCCCCGCGCAACGCATAGATTTAGAACTCAATGGTGTTGATGATGGTTTGCATAGCTTTGGTCAAGGCATTTGGATGTACCATGACCATGTTGAGAAAGCCTTTACCACAAATGGCCAAGGCGAAGGCGGTAGTATTAGCTTAGTGGTTTATAAAGATTATTTAGACGAGCGCGGCATTCCTAAAGCGAATGGCATGAGCTTAGCACAATATTTCACCAAATCATTTTGGCAAAAAAACTACCCGGTTTGGCAAGATTACGATGCTTGGCATAGCTTAGGTTTACCTGATGTAAAACGCGCCATATCAACCAGCAAAAGTGGCCGTGCAAAATACACCAGTTAAAGCCTCAGATAGCGCAACTAACGCCAATACCAGCCAAAATTCGCCGTTTAGCAATTTATTGTTCGGTTTAATCCTTGGTGGATTGTTGTATGCTGCTTATGTGAAAAAACAGTTATTAATCAACTACGGTTTAAAAGCTTATGATTATGGTCTTAAGTTGATAAAAAAATAGTGGTTAAAATTGCCGCCTGAATCCATCAGGCGGCATACTGATAACCCTTAAAACTGATAGCTAATCCCTAAATCATAGCCTTCTAAGTTATTTGGATCTTCGATACTAAAAATATATTTCGCACTAAAAGAAATCTTATCAGCCATACCAAACGAAACCTTTTTTAGCCAAGCCACATCTTCGATAGTACCGATTTGAAAGCCAATTTCGTTGTATTGCCTAGAAAACACCTTAGAGCCAAAAAACTCAGTATCGGTAAAAAAGCCCATTAGATTTAGCTTATGTCCTAACACGTCGTAAGGTAAATTCTTACCGACAAAAAAGCCATTCTTCAACACATAATTGCTAATATCAGGATCAGAATCCACATCGCCAACATTCAACGGCAAGGTTTTATAATATCCAAACATGTTAGCCATTGATAAGCTATAGTCATTAACGTTTACACCGTAATTACTAGTAATAGACGCCGAAAAAATTTGCCCCGCACTGACTAAATCTGGTGAACCAATAATGCCGTAGCTTAATCCAGGCGTTAAACTCCAATGGTCATTAATAGGATGCAAATAACCTATCCCTAAGCCTCCTTGATACGACTCGGCATTACCTACCGCTACATAGTTAAATTGTCCATTCACAAACAGTTTTTTACGCGGATCATTAGAATCAACATTAAATGAGGTACTAATTGGCACGTTAATTACCGATATATCGATACCATTCTGCGTATAATTGCCACCGCCCACACCAACTAAAAAGGGATTGACTTGAACACCACTAACGCTACGCGTCACACCTGCCGCACATGATGTACATCCCCTTTGAAAATCGCTAAAGACCATTTGCCCTTGCAAACTGGTAACATTACCTGCTAATGGGTCAGTCGCAGACGTTGCAATTAATTCTCTTGATATTTTACTTAGTGTGCCATCAACATTACGTCGTAAATAGCGCTCCAACATATCAGCACTTTTCGTTCTAGTTGCCCCTTTAAAAGTTTTCAGAATACCTAAACGATCAACTCTAAAAGTTAACTCAGTGCTGTTTTCTGCAAATACCGTGGTAAACGGTAAGCCTCTAAAATTTGACTGCGCCGTTACATAAGCGCTATTTGAATAGTTATCAAACTATTAGTTAACACTTTCTCCTTAAATTGATCGAATAAATCTTGCCCAATATCAAAACCAAAGGTTTTTGTTTCTTCAATATTCTTTTTTATGTTATTGACCGTAATCGTTGTTTCAAAAATTTCTGCGCTTACACAAACAGGTAAACTCATTAACGCAATAAGAGCTGCATATTTTTTCATAGAAACCTTCAACGCTTTGTTATTATTAACAATAGTGTGCAATCACACATATGAAATTAAATGTTAAAAACGAGAGCAATACCCTGCCGAGCCCCTTTTATTGACTCTCGCTAACACTATAACGCATCTTGTAAAAGTTAAATACTACTTCAATTTTTAAAAAGCAGCTTTACCTATTCGACCTAAGCCTTTGTGTGATACCCTTTAGGGCATCTCATTGTAAAACTGTATAGAGAACGTGCAAGAAAACAACCCCACTTTTATTGTTGGCATAGATTTAGGCACGACACACACTGTTGTGGCTTATGCTAAAAATCATCTGGCGAATCCTGAAATTAACATTTTCCCCATTCAACAGCTAATTGCGCCTGGTCAAGTCGAAGCTCAACCTTTATTACCTTCTGTGCGTTATCACGCAGCCGAAGGCGAATTAGCGGCACAGGATATTAACTTTTCACCTACTAACGACCACGCTGTTTTAGGACAAGCCGCTAGAGTATTAGGTGCTAAAACCATAGGCCGATTAGTCACTAGCGCCAAAAGTTGGTTATCCCACCCCTCTATTGACCAAGAAGCCAGCATCTTACCTTGGGGCGCTGGCGATGATGTTAAGAAAATATCGCCACTTAATGCTAGCGCCAGCTATTTATCACATATTCGCGCGGTTTGGCGGCATAGTTTCCCTGACGCCCCGCTAGAGCAACAAGAGATTGTTATTACCGTTCCAGCTTCTTTCGATGAAGCCGCGCGCGCTCTTACTATTGAAGCCGCAAAACTCGCTGGTTTAAATAACGTAAGACTGCTAGAAGAGCCTCAAGCGGTTTGTTACGATTGGCTACGGCAGAATCAAAAACATTTAAAACAAGCATTAGACCGAGTGCAATTATTGCTTATCTGTGATGTTGGTGGCGGCACCACTGATTTAACGCTGATTAAAGTGGATTCTCATGGCGCTGAGCCTAAGTTAACACGCATAGGGGTAGGCGACCATTTAATGCTCGGTGGCGACAATATCGATTTAACCTTAGCGCATTTAGCCGAATCTCGCCTCACCCGGCCTGAGCAACGTTTATCCACGTCAGAGTTTTCCCAACTATTAGAACAATGCCGTATTGCTAAAGAACGCTTACTGGCCGATGACGCGCCAGAACAAACCAGCGTAGCATTGCTAGGCGGTGGCTCAAAGCTTATTGGGCAAACACGTAGAACAGAATTAACCCGTGCAGAAGTACAGCAAATTGTACTAGAGGGATTTTTTCCACTATCAGACTTATCAGAGCTACCTAACCGTAAACGTAGTGGCGTTGTTGAGTTCGGCCTACCTTACGCGTCGGAACCTGCTATTAGCAAGCATATTGCCGCATTTTTACAACAGCATCAAAGCGCCTGTGAGCAAGCTTTACAAAACACCACCCATGT
This sequence comes from Methylocucumis oryzae, assembly GCF_000963695.1. Taxonomy (GTDB): domain Bacteria; phylum Pseudomonadota; class Gammaproteobacteria; order Methylococcales; family Methylomonadaceae; genus Methylovulum; species Methylovulum oryzae. Next base: position 30,252 of record NZ_LAJX01000055.1, on the reverse strand, counting down.
GCCTGATGGCTTATTGTTAAACGGTGGCGTCTTTAGAAGCAAAGCATTAAGCAAACGTATCGTAGAGCTGTTAAGCCTCTGGCGCGAGCAACAACCACCGGTATTATTACAGAACCCACACCCAGAACTGGCTGTCGCTTATGGCGCGGTTAGCTATGCCCTAGCAAGACAAGGCAAGCAAATCAAAATCGGGGGTGGCTCTGCACGCAATTATTTTTTATTGATAGATACTAACACTGACCAACAACAAGGTGTTTGTGTGTTACCTAGAGGCAGTGAAGAAGGCGATGAAGTCATCCTACCTAATCGGCAATTTTTATTGCGTTTAGGTATGCCTGTGCGATTTCATTTAGCATCGCTAACGGGTGGCAGCAACTATCAACCTGGCGATATGGTGACTATCGATGAGTCATTCCATTCTTTGCCGCCTTTAGCGGTTGCATTGGACTACCAAACCACAGCAAACGCAAACAACGCAACCGAAGTTACCGTTAGCTTATCCGTCACGCTCACTGAAGTCGGCACTTTAAAAATTCAGTGCGTTTCTGTTGCGAATAGTCAACAACGTTGGGATGTAGAATTTCGCGTCCGCAATAAAGGCAACGTTTCTGAGTTCAGCTCGGTTAACGCATTATCAGCGCAACAAGTTGAGTTGATAGACAATAAAATACAAACCGTATTTGGTAGCCGCTCCAAACAAGCAGACCCTAATGCGGTAAAAAACTTGCGCACAGATTTAGAAAAAATCTTAGCTCAACCACGATTAGAATGGAGCACTGAGGTTCTACGCGAGCTATTTGCTATGTTACTAGCAGGTAGCAAATACCAACGCCGCTCGCCTGCACACGAGCGTGTCTGGTTGAGCCTTATAGGTTTTTGCTTAAGACCGGGTTTTGGCTATGTGTTAGATGATTGGCGGGTAGAACAACTATGGAATCGTTACCCGCTAGGCATTCAATTCGTTAATGAAATTCAGAACTGGACAGAATGGTGGACACTATGGCGGCGTATTGCGGGCGGCCTACATACCGAAGCACAACAACAAATATTTGCCGATCTTGCCAAATATTTAGACCCTGCTACTGCAAGACAACCGAGTATTGCCAAACAACTTAAAATGCGTGGTTATGAAGAAATTGTGCGTTTAGCCGCCTCATTAGAGCGTTTAACAATAGCGCAAAAATTAGAACTGGGTAATTGGTTAGTTAAAACGCCTTGAAAAAAGCGGCGAACCTGACCAAACCTGGTGGGCCTTAGGCCGTATAGGAACGCGTATTCCTGCACATGCTAGCAGCCATAATGTGATTCCCGCTGAAGAAGCCGAAAAATGGCTAGCATTGATGCTAGAACAAGACTGGAAAAAGTCCCCTCATATTGGCTTTGCCGCAACGTTATTAGCCCGAAAAAGCGGCGATAGGCTACGCGATATTCAAGACGATTTGCGTGACAAGCTGAGTGCAAAACTAAGAAACAGCAAAACGCCTGCGAATTGGGTAGAGTTAATTGAACAAGTGAAAGAACTCGATGATAAAGAATCTAAACAATTCTTTGGTGAATCTTTGCCACCTGGATTGAAACTGATTAATCAGTAAAAAAGTTCACGGCGCGTATTTAATACCGCCGTGATGCTGAAAACAACAGACTAAACCGGATTTAAATTTTCGTCGTCGTACAATCTGGTTTTTTTCCAACCGATAAATTTTTTCATCGTGAAATTCCAAATCATTATCTATAGCATATTCGTAACAACTTCTGAATAACCGCGCTGTTCTAAAAGCATGCAATTCATCATCAGCCGATACCTTTTCGACATTGCCTACTTGGAATGTCTTGTTTCTTGCCTTACCATTGCATACCCAAAACACCGTATAGCACAAATAGCTTTTATCTTTACGATGATCGAATTTAATCGTTCTTGAAACACCGGTTACGCCGGTTGTTGTTTTATTTTTAGGTGGTTTAAGAAAGCGAGTTTTGCTGCCTTTTAAAACCACAAGCATTTGATCGCGCCAAGCAATAGCTGCTTGTAATGATTTGCTTTTATTGCCCCAAAGCTTATGAGAAAAATAACGGCTACTTTCTTTTCCGCGTCTTACGATACGAACTTGAAAGCCGAACACATCAGGTTCTGTTATGTGTTTAATTTTTTCCATGGTTTAACTCTCCATAAAAGTTATAAAATAGCTAGTAACAAGGTTGCACCGCCTTAGTGTTATAGTAAACTCCAGTTTAGTAACTGGCTTGTCATAATTATCGCCAAAGCTAAGGCAAAAGCAAGTAAAAAATTTCAACACTAGACAATTACCGACCGAACTGGTGTAGAATAGGGTTCATGCCACCTAATCAAGTGGCTGATGATACCAATAAACCCTATATATTTCAACATTATGGAGTAATCAATGAGCGTATTAGTTGGAAAACAAGCACCTGATTTCACTGTTCCCGCTGTATTAGGTGACGGTCAAATCGTTGACTCTTTCTGCTTTTCAGAAGCAACTCGTGGTAAATATGCTGTTTTATTTTTCTACCCGTTAGATTTTACCTTCGTTTGCCCTAGCGAGTTAATCGCGTTAGATCATCGCATAGACGAATTCAAAAGCCGTAGCGTAGAAGTTATTGCCGTATCTATCGACTCTCATTTCACTCACAATGCATGGCGTAATACCCCTGTTAACAAAGGCGGTATTGGTCCAGTTCGTTATACCATGGCTGCCGATATTGCCCATAGTATTTGCAAAGACTACGATGTCGAAGCTGCCGCACCTGCTGTTGCTTACCGTGGCACCTTCTTAGTCGACCGTAGCGGTGTTGTCCGCCACCAAGTCGTCAACGATTTACCATTAGGCCGCAACATGGATGAGCTGTTGCGCATGGTCGATGCCTTACAATTCCATGAAGAACACGGCGAAGTCTGTCCAGCAGGTTGGAATAAAGGCGATGCGGGCATGAACGCAAGCCCAGCAGGTGTTGCTGAGTATTTAGATAAAAATGCAGATAAACTGTAATCGTTAATTTGCCGACGAGGCAAGCGTAATACTAGCTTGCCTCAACAGCGAAACTCTATTGTGATTTCTTGGCTAAATCAGCTAATAATTTTTTCCGAATCAAATAAGCAGCTGTAATCGCACAAAGCGCCGGAACCTGCCTAATCAAAAAAGCTCCCGCAAAGCTTTTTGCAAATAAGCCAGCCACCGCATTGACTAAGGTCAGCTTAATCAACCACCAGGTCAGCCAGTATCCAATAACGCCGATAATGACCCATTGAATAGGTGACTCACCTTTCTCTTTCGCGGTTAAATAAAACCAGACAATTACTATAAAACCACCTAGCGTGGCCAATAACATTAATGACATATTCCCCCTCTTCTTTTTTATTAAGTTTTATAACAGGCTACACACTTTAGCAGGGACAGGGTATTTAGGGTACAGGTGTTGGCAGCAGGGATGCTGCCACCAAGCCTACAAGGATGTATTTACGGCGTCCTGCACCCTGAATACCCTGTCCCGCCTTACGTTGATAGCCTTATAACACAGCTAAATAACACCCTCTAAGTAATACAGTGTAAACTATTTCACAAAAACAAAATAGCTAAGACGCTACTCAGTAAGACATCCCCGTTGCTCACCATCCTATGTTATCCCCAGACGAATTTCACTATCAATTACTCAATTGGTTTGACCAACACGGACGCAAACAACTGCCCTGGCAACAACCGAAAACACCTTATCGAGTATGGCTGTCCGAAATTATGCTACAGCAAACTCAAGTCAGCACAGTCATTCCTTATTTCAACGCGTTTATCGCACGCTTTCCCACTATTGACGAGCTGGCTGCAGCGTCTATCAATGACGTCTTAGCGCTCTGGTCAGGATTAGGCTATTACGCGCGCGCGCGTAACTTGCACAAAACCGCACAAATTATTCATCACTTAGGCTATTTTCCAAACACCTTAGATGAATTGACCCGTTTACCAGGTATTGGACAATCAACTGCCGGGGCCATCCTAAGCATTGCTTTTGAACAAAGCGCGCCTATTTTAGACGGCAATGTTAAACGCGTATTAAGCCGTGTCTACGCCGTATCAGGCTGGTCTGGCCAAAGCCAAGTACAAAAACAGCTATGGGAGATTAGCCGTAGCTTAACACCCCAACATAGAGTAAGCGACTACACCCAAGCTATAATGGATTTAGGCGCTACACTTTGCACTCGTAGCAAACCTAATTGCGGGCATTGCCCATTACAAAACACCTGCCAAGCGTATATTAACAACTGCGTACATGCCTACCCAACGCCTAAACCACGTCGAGCTTTACCAGAAAAACATGTTTATTTATTACTGGCAATCACACCAGAACACCAAGTATTGCTGTATAAACGGCCCACTAACGGTATTTGGGGAGGATTATGGAGTCTGCCAGAATTTCAATCCCCGACTGAAGCAGAGCAATGGTGCCATTTAAAAAATTTAGTCATCTTAAAACAACACGCATTAAACACAGCCTGCCATACTTTTTCCCATTTCCATTTAAACTATACACCTTTATGTTTTTACCTGAAAAGCTATACACATTTTATTTTGGAAAACGACGCGCTGCTTTGGTATAACGTAAACAACCCCATACCGCTTGGCCTAGCCGCGCCGATAAAAAATTTATTACAAAACTTAGAGAGAGCAACAATGACTCGATTAATACATTGCGCAAAATTGAATATAGACGCCGAAGGCTTAGACAATCCACCGTTTCCAGGTCAACAAGGCCAGGAAATTTATGAAAAAATATCCAAACAAGCCTGGCAACAGTGGTTAAGCAAACAAACCATGTTAATTAACGAATATCGACTAACCAGTTACGATGCTAAAGCAAGAGCTTTTTTGGCGGATGAACGGCGCAAATTTTTATTTGAGGGTAATGATGCTCTGCCAAGTGGCTATACTCCACCGAAGGAATAACCTCGCTTAACTACCTTTTCATTGCAATGGCTCAGCAATTAACCAATGCTATTACAGGAATCATTAAGATTTTTGCTGAGCTTTCTTAGTCAACCGAGCTTCATAAGCCACTAACTTTTGGTTAATTAATTTGCCATCTGGACGTAACTTATAAGCCTGCTTCATGAGCTGTAATGCCAACTCAACGTTTTGTTTTTCGACATGTAACGCTAAATCACGCCATAAATCGGCATTATCGAAGATAGGATTACGCTCAGCTTTCAAGGCTTCTAATGCTTCCACGGTATAAGTCAGCGCATTTAAACTGGCAACCGCAATTGCATCTAGGTCTTCATAGCTGGGCAATACCTTATCTACTGGCTTGACATCGAGATGAGCAAACGCTTTTGCATCCCAGAACCGCTGATCGGCTAATAATTGGTCTTTTTGGTCAGCATCAATATAGGTTAATAAGAAATGACTGTTGAGTTTAGATTTCTCAATAATACGCTCAACTTGACGTTGGCTTAATATCCAGTCAGGTTTGCCGTCTAGGTGTAAGTATTTTTCAACAATAAAATCGACTTTAGGTGTATGAGGCTCTGGCCTAAATTGGCGATGCGTTTGATAAAACCGTAAGATACTATTCGGCAAGCTTTTGTTGGCAACGACTTGTAGCTCTTGATAGCGATTTAAGTCAATGCCAACCAGTTTAGTAAAATCGACTAATAAATCAGGTGTTAACAAGCGTGTATGCACGCTGTTAGCCCAAGTTAAACAGTTGAAGGAATGGATACGCTCGCCATAATCAGCCGCACCAAAAAACTGCTCAAGCCAATCATCTAATTCTAAACCCGACCAAGCACCCCATTGCCACCATGCGCTATTTAACCACATAGCCGGAGGGCGAATATAAAAAATAAAGGTCACATCGATATTATGTTCTTGAAAAAACTGGATATTTAGCCAGTGTTCAAACTCATAGCTCCACGCTTCGCGCGAAATAATCACTGGATAGTGCTCTAGTAATTCAAGTAATTGCTTACCAATAGTTGCAAAGTATTCTTGTGGTGACGGACTTAAGGCTGCTAATGGAATAGACGCGCGATAGCCATGAGGACGTTGCTTAGCGTTTTTAAGCAATTCCTTACCCCATAAAATTCGGTCATGCCATAACGCAGCGTAATGCAGCTTGTCGCCGTTAAGACAGTGATAAAATTCGTGTTGACATAAAAATGTTTGAATGGAGCTACTACCGCATTTGTCGAAACCAGCATGAATAAAAAGCTTTTTCATTCCAACACCTGAAAAAAAGTTTCATGTTCTTTAATCATGCCTAACTCGTTACGTGCACGCTCTTCAAGTGCTTCTTGACCAGCGCGTAAGTCTTCAATTTCAGCGTATAAGGCCATATTACGCTGTTGTTTTTCTTCAACTTGTTTTTTCAAAGAGGCTAAGCGCTGCTCAGCGGCTTCAATACGAGGAAAACTGTCTTCACCTAACCATAAGCGGTATTGCAAATGGGCACACAGACAACAAAAAATGACAATAAGCACATTCATGGATTTCGCTTAAGCCAGGGCAAGGGAAACGGCACAAAGCCAAAAAGACATTAGTAGGGCGCGCATATCGCACCCTACTAACATTACGAGTGGTTATAACATTCTAAATGCGCTACGACCTGCGTATTTAGCTGCGCTGCCTAACTCTTCTTCGATTTTTAACAAACGATTGTACTTAGCAACACGGTCTGAACGGCTTAATGAGCCGGTTTTGATTTGACCTGTACCGGTCGCAACGGCTAAGTCGGCAATTGTCGTATCTTCAGTTTCACCTGAACGATGCGAAACAACCGCTGAATAACCTGAGGCATGTGCCATGTTAATCGCCGCCAAAGTTTCAGTAAGCGTGCCAATTTGATTCACTTTAATCAAAATGGAATTAGCAATATTTTGCTCAATGCCTTTTTTCAAAATCGCAGGATTTGTTACGAATAAATCATCGCCGACTAATTGAATACGACCACCTAATTTTTCCGTCATGATTTTCCAGCCATCCCAATCATTTTCATCGAAACCATCTTCAATGCTGATAATTGGATATTTATTCACCCAATCGACGAAAAAAGTCAGCCATAGCCGCAGAGGTATACGTTTTGTTTTCTGACGCTAAGTTATAAATACCGTCGTCAAAATATTCTGATGCTGCGGCGTCTAAACCTAAATAAATGTCTACGCCTGGTTTATAACCAGCTTGCTCAATCGCTTGTAAGATAACGCTAATGGCTTCTTCGTTAGATGATAAATTGGGCGCAAAACCACCTTCGTCACCTACCGTAGTCGCTAAGCCTTTGCTAGAAAGTACTTTTTTCAAGTTATGAAACACTTCTGCACCATAGCGAATCGCTTCACGGAAATTAGGTGCACCCACTGGCAGAATCATAAACTCTTGTAAATCAACGCTGTTATCGGCATGTGAGCCACCATTGATAATATTCATCATAGGCACAGGCAACACAAACTCGCCTGACTTGTTTAAGTAACGATACAGCGGTTGACCGGCTTCTTGAGCAGCGGCGCGTGCAGCAGCCATTGACACCGCAAGCATGGCATTAGCCCCTAAACGCGCTTTGGTGTCGGTACCGTCTAACGCAATCATTTTATTATCTAAAGCTTCTTGATCAGCCGGATCTAAACCAACCACAGCATCGCGGATTTCAGTTTTTACAAAATTAACCGCATTTAACACGCCTTTACCTAAATAACGGCTTTTATCGCCATCGCGTAATTCAATCGCTTCACGCTCACCGGTTGATGCACCCGATGGCACCATTGCACTGGCGATAACGCCAGATGCTAAAATAACATCGGCTTCAACCGTTGGGTTACCGCGCGAATCTAAAATTTCTCTAGCTTTAATATCAATGATTTTGCTCATGGTTTTGATAGTCTCAAGGTTATATTGGCATACACGAACACCATGTATGCACGTTAATGAAGAAGAATAAGCATTTAAGCCGCATTCCGTTGCGGAATAATAGATTTAACTTGCAAATGATAGCGCGAGCCTTTTGTGCCAAGTGTAAAATCGACGATAACACGATCATCGTTAGGGTAATACAACTCTTTGCGAGTGATAATATCGTTAACAATCGACCTTATGAAAACGATTAGTTTATTATATTCGTCATTTAAGCCAGTATCTGCTAGGGGTACTCGTTCCTTCACGACAATTTTAAGCAATTTATCGATTTCTTTTTGTCTTGTTTCCATGTCTTCGGCTAAAGCCGCATTCCATGATAAAGTCGTCAAAGCAATTAAATTTCGGTATTCCTTATCACTATCACCAAACGTTTGCTGATAAGGCTCGCACAAATGAGTAATAGCATCCGCTAATTTTACATTGCCATATTTTTCTAACACGTTTTTTTGGTAACGTTGTTGGTGTTTTTTTCGACTCGCTTTACCCATACAATGAAACAGTTAATTAAAACGTTATCTTTAAATAAATCAACCAAATCAATAGTTAATTCAGGAAACAGCACTGGCGAAGCGGTATCATCGCCAGCAAAACTCGTGATGAGTTGATAATGACCGACCTCATCGTTTAATACATTGGAATCACTTCTTCCCGTTATAGTGTTATAACGTGGTTTCTATGAACGGCGTGTTTTTAACGACCTTATCCAACGTTAACAAAGTTTCTAATAATTCGCGCATTCTATGTATAGGCCATGAGTTAGGGCCATCGCTTTTAGCTTCTGCGGGATTAGGATGTGTTTCCATAAACAAACCGGCAATGCCAACAGCAACAGCGGCGCGCGCTAATACCGGCACAAATTCACGTTGTCCACCGGAACAACTGCCTTGACCACCGGGTAACTGCACCGAATGCGTGGCATCAAATACCACAGGACACCCCGTGTCGCGCATGACGGCCAATGAGCGCATGTCAGAAACTAAGTTGTTATAGCCAAACGATACACCGCGTTCACAAACCATAATTTGCTGGTTACCAGTCGCTTTAGCCTTATCAGCAACATTCGCCATATCCCAAGGTGCTAAAAATTGACCTTTTTTGATATTAACCGGTAAACCTTGGGCAGCGACGCTTTGGATAAAATTCGTTTGTCTACATAAAAAAACGCCGGGGTCTGCATAACATCGACCACCGCAGCGACTTCGTTTAACGGCGTGTCTTCATGTACATCGGTAAGCACAGGCACACCTAGCTGCTGCTTAACTTTTTCTAAAATAGCTAAGCCCGTTTCTAAACCCAAGCCTCTAAAGCTATTCATAGAAGAACGATTGGCTTTATCAAAAGAGCTTTTGTAAATAAAGGGAATATTCAGCGCTGTGGTCATTTCTTTTAATTGCCCAGCCGTATCTAGCGCTAATTGTTCGCTTTCTATTACACAAGGCCCGGCTATTAAAAATAATGGCTGATTCAAGCCGACTTCAAAACCGCATAATTGCATAGCATGTTTCCTAAAAATTAAAGAGTTGAGGATTGATGTTCGACAGCGGCTTTAACAAAGCCAGAAAATAACGGATGGCCTTTTCTTGGCGTTGAGGTAAATTCCGGATGAAATTGACAGGCTAAAAACCAACGGTGACTCGGTATTTCTATGACTTCAACCAGTCGTCCATCTAAAGACTTACCCGAAAACCGCATACCGGCTTGTTCTAATCGGTCCGTGTACGCGTTATTAAATTCGTAACGATGGCGGTGACGCTCGGTAATCACATCCTTTTGATACAGTGAATACGCAAGCGAGTTAGTCTGTAAATGGCATTGCTGACCGCCTAAACGCATAGAGCCGCCTAAATCGCAGTTCTCATCACGCGTTTCAACTTGCCCATCATCAGCCATCCATTCAGTAATTAAGCCAATCACTGGATGCGGCGATTTAGGCAAAAACTCGGTGCTGTGTGCACCTTCTAAACCGGCCACATCACGCGCAAATTCAATCACGGCCGCTTGCATACCCAAACAAATACCTAAATAAGGGATGTTATGCTCGCGAGCATAACGCACGGTAGCGATTTTACCTTCCACGCCGCGTTCGCCAAAACCACCTGGAACCAGAATCGCATCAACGGTTTTAAGCCTAGCGACCCCTTCATCTTCAATCACTTCTGAGTCGATATAAACGATATTTACTTTGGTGCGCGTATGAATACCGGCATGAATCAGCGCTTCATTAAGCGACTTATAAGCATCCGAATGGTCAACATATTTACCAACAATACCAATCGTCACTTCGGTCGTAGCGCTGGCCAATCCATTCAACACACTACGCCATTCGCTTAAATCGGCGGCAGGCACATCGAGTCTAAGCTTATTGACGACAATTTCATCTAAACCTTGTTCATGTAATATCAGAGGAATGCGATAAATAGAATCCGCATCGACCGCAGAAATGACGGCTTTTTCTTCAACGTTAGTAAACAAAGCAATTTTTTCTGCGCTCGCTTGCAGGAATAGGTTGCTCAGAGCGACAAATCAAAATATCGGGTTGTATACCTATGCTACGCAATTCCTTAACCGAATGTTGCGTAGGTTTGGTTTTAATTTCACCCGCTGAACGAATATAAGGTACTAGCGTTAAATGAATAAATAACGAACGCTCAGCACCTAACTCGAAACGCATTTGCCTAATGGCTTCTAAAAACGGCAATGATTCAATATCGCCTACCGTACCACCCACCTCAATTAGCGCTATATCGATTTGTGGCTCAGTTGAGCCAGGGCTTAATGAATTGTTGAGTTGCCCAGGCGCGCTTTTCAGCCCAGCACTTTGATAAACGCGGTTTTTTATTTCATCGGTAATATGTGGAATAACTTGCACCGTCGCGCCTAAATACTCGCCTTTGCGCTCGCGCTTTAGCACCGAATCGTAAACTTGTCCGGTAGTAAAGTTATTTTTCTTGGTCATCGTCGTTTTGAGAAAACGCTCATAATGACCTAAATCCAAATCGGTTTCCGCACCGTCTTCGGTAACAAACACTTCGCCGTGTTGAAACGGACTCATAGTGCCTGGATCGACGTTAATGTAAGGGTCTAATTTAGTCATCGTGACTTTTAAGCCGCGCGCTTCAAGAATAGCACCTAATGAAGAAGCCGCTATCCCTTTGCCCAGCGAGGAGACAACGCCGCCGGTAATGAAGATAAATTTTGTCATGTGGTTTGATACGAAACTGAGAAAAACAGGGGGCGTAAAGATAAGCTGTGCATTTTAATCGACTTGGCGCTATTCGTCATAAGACTTTAAGCGCTGTGATGGAATTTTTAAGCAAAACCTTGCCATATCACTCAGAGTCAGTTGATTCAGCAGCTTCTGCAGCAGGTTGTCTATTGAAGCTCGAAGCGGCCGCTTCGGCATGAAGCTTTTCTACCGTATCATTAAATTTAGAACGTTCTTGATTAACTGCGCCACTGATAGCCTGGCTGTCATCATTAGCTTCTTTAGTCAAACAATCAAAGTATTTTTGCGCTTGTAACTGCCAATCATTAATCGACTTTATACTGGCATTATAATCATCGATGCTACCGTTAGTTTCAAGCACAGGTGGCTCAGACAAGGTATTACAAGAACTTGCTGTCCATTGACCATTATTTAAGGTTCCTGCTAAGGCGACGTTAAATGAGCTTAATAAGGCGGTATATACGACTAATTTGCTTGCGATAGACATGACGGAACTCCAAAGAGAGAAGATATAAAGACAAGAATGGCAACTATTATTGTGGCTGGTAAGCACACATTCGTCTAGTCATAGGCAAAAGAAACCAGGATTGCTAATGCCTAGATGCTACGTCATGAGTATAATTGAAATTTATTTAATCTCAGAGAGCGTCCATGTCAGATATAGCGATTGCGCAACAAGCTAAAATGAAACCGATTATCGGCTTAGCCCATGAATTATTTGGGATAGCGGCTGAACATTTAGATCCCATTGGTCATTATAAGGCGAAGTTATCGTTAAATTATATCAACAGCCTACAAAATAAACCGGATGGTAAACTCATTTTAGTGACCGCGATTAGCCCTACGCCTGCCGGAGAAGGAAAAACCACGACTACAGTTGGTTTAGGTGATGCACTAAACCGTATTGGCAAAAAAACCATCATGTGCTTACGTGAACCGTCATTAGGCCCTTGTTTCGGCGTTAAAGGTGGCGCGGCAGGCGGTGGTTATGCGCAAGTCGTGCCTATGGAAGATATTAATCTACATTTCACCGGTGATTTTCATGCCATAGGTGTTGCACATAACTTATTATCAGCGCTGATTGATAACCATATCAACCACGGCAACGCCTTAGATATTGACCCAAGACGTATTCAATGGAAACGCGTGGTCGATATGAACGATAGAGCCTTACGCCATATTGTCGTAGGTATGGGCGGTGCCGCTAACGGCTATTTACGCGAAGATGGTTTTGACATTGTCGTGGCTTCTGAAGTCATGGCCATTTTATGCTTAGCCACCAGCTTAGCCGATTTAAAACAACGCTTAGGTCGTATTGTCATTGGCTATAAATCCGACAAAATAACACCGGTTTATGCCAGCGGCTTAAACGCACACGGCGCGATGGCGGCGTTATTAAAAGATGCGATAAAACCAAATTTTGTCCAAACCCTAGAAAACAACTTGGCGATTATTCATGGTGGGCCATTCGCCAATATCGCACATGGTTGTAACACGGTAACCGCGACTAAAACAGCGCTTAAATTAGCGGATTACGTCGTCACTGAAGCCGGTTTTGGCGCTGACTTAGGTGCCGAAAAATTCATTGATATTAAATGCCGAATGACCGGTTTAAAACCGTCAGCGGTGGTACTTGTCGCCACCATACGCGCATTAAAGTTTCATGGCGGCGTAGCTAAAGAGGTTTTAAATCAAGAAAACCTAAGCGCCTTAGAACAAGGCTTTAGTAATTTACAACGGCATTATCACAACATCACGCAGCATTACGGCTTGCCTTGCGTGATTTGCGTTAATCATTTTAGCTTTGATACCGAAGCGGAACTCAACTGGTTAAGCAATCGCTGTGCAGAATTAGGCGCCACCTGCGTTATTTCTAAACATTGGGCGCACGGCGGAGCGGGTGCTGAAGCGTTAGCGCAAGCCGTGGCGAACGTGGTTGATAATAATCCACCCACCATCAATTATGTTTACGATGATGAGTTAAGCTTATGGGACAAAATCACGACGATTGCCACCAAACTTTACGGTGCGGGTACCGTTACGGCAAGCGCTAAAGTCAAAGCGCAGCTAAAGGCTTGGCAAACGGATTACGGTCGTTTTCCTATCTGCATGGCTAAAACGCAAATGTCATTTTCCACCGACCCCAGCGCTAAAGGCGCACCTTCAGGCCATACCGTTGAAATCAGCGAAGTGCGCTTAGCCAATGGCGCGGGCTTTATTGTTGCTATTGCTGGCGACATGATGACAATGCCCGGTCTGCCTAAAATACCTGCCGCAGAGCGTATTGATATTGATGATGACGGACGAATTAGCGGTTTATTTTAAAGGACTACACACTTTAGTAGGGATAGGGGTATTTAGGGATGTATATACGGCGTCCTGAATACCCTGTCCTGCCTTACGTTGTTAGCCAAAACCAGTAACGATAACAAGGGGCTTAGATGACAGAAAAACAAATCGCTGTTCATGCGCAAGACGTGCAACCACGCGCGAAAAAATCGGCTTACCCAACGGCAATTACCGATAAAATCGGCGATTTATTAGCTGGCCGAGAAAAACGCGCACTCGGTGACGCATTCGGGTTAACAAATTTTGGCGTTAACCTAACCCGACTCGCACCTGGCGCACACTCCGCGTTACGTCATGCGCACGAAAAACAAGACGAATTTGTTTATATCATCCAAGGTTGCCCAACCTTGCAAACCGACGACGGCGATACGTTGTTACAACCCGGCATGTGTGCCGGGTTTCCCGCCGGCACCGGCAATGCGCATAGGATAATCAATCAAAGCACAGAAGATGTTTGGTATTTAGAAATCGGTGACCGAACGCTAGGCGATTGCGTCACCTACCCGGAAGAAGATTTAGAAGCTCGTAACCCAGAAGGAACCTGGCTATTTAGCAGAACAAACGGGCAGATTTATGAATAGGGTACACACAGGGCTTACCCTACGCTGTTAAAAGCCTACGACGTCCATTCTTAAACAAAAATCTCTGCTAAAAAAGCTCTTCATCGCTAACCAAGAGCGTTGATCGGCTAACGGTTTATACACAGTACCAAAATCAGGATTATTAGCCGCCGGGTTGGTAAACGCGTGCATAGTATGGCCAAACGTTAATAACTGCCAATCGGCACCGGCTTCGGTGAGTTCGCGTTCTAACGCAACGACCTGCTCAACGGGCACCATAGGGTCATCATGACCATGTATCGCTAATACTTTTGCATTAATCGGCGTACCTTGAATATTTTCAGCCGGCATGAATAAACCGTGAAAACTGACTACACCACGAATATCAACACCGGTACGCGCTAAATCTAATACGCACAGGCCGCCAAAACAAAAGCCAATCGCAGCGATTCTTCTGCTATCAACCCAAGGTAAATTCTTAACGGAGGTTAGCGCCGCCAGTATCCGCCGTTGTAACAACGCCCTATCATTGATAAAGGGTTGCATAAGCTTTGCGTTTTCTTCAGGCGTAGTCCCTAACACGCCTTTACCGTACATATCTAGCGCAAAACCGACATAACCCAGCTCGGCCAAACGCTGCGCTTTTTCAGCTACAAAGGCATCCCGCCCACCCCAGGCATGACTGATTAACACGGCAGGTCTCGGCCCGGATTGCGCATCATCGACAGCAAACAGCGCCTCTAACACAGTATCTTCATCTAAATAATTAACGGTATTACTAATAATCGCCATGTTATCCCCCTACTAAACACTGGCTATATAAGGCAGTTTGCGAACTTCTTGCAAATAGCTTAAAAAGCCTATTGACGCATCTTCAATTAAATCTAACACCCGCTCAAAACCAGCCGGGCCACCATAATAAGGGTCAGGCACTTCGCGTGTTTGGGTATTTAATGCAAATTCCAAAAATAAGCGTACTTTATGCTGATGATGACTAGGACACATTTGGCTTAGCAAGCTCATGTTATCGTCATCCATCGCTAAAATATAATCGAACGTCTCAAAATCCGCTTCAGACACGCGTCTAGCTCTTAAACATGAAATATCTATGTCACGTTCACGTGCAGCACGCTGTGCACGTAGATCGGGTGCATCACCGACATGATAAGCATGAGTTCCTGCCGAATCGACAACAAAGCGCTCCGCAATGCCTTTTTCATCAATTAGCTTAGTAAACACACCTTCAGCCGTGGGTGAGCGGCAAATATTACCCATACAAACAAATAATACATTGATTTTATTCATATTATTCCATATAAAAACAAAAGACAGTTTGATTAAACCTTAACACACAGAAATTCAACCAGCTCATAGGTTATATTTGCAACGTGTGGTGTGTCACAATCATCGAATTTAGACTAGACAACACCACCGAGGCTTTGTGAATTCATCTTATCGCACGACACCTTCTCGTTCAGCAACTATTCCCGAAGGTATTCCATTCATTATTGCTAATGAGCTGGCAGAACGTTTTAGTTATTATGGTATGCGCGCTATTTTAATAGTCTTCATGACGCATTATCTAGTCGATGCACACGGTCAACCAGATTTAATGTCGCCGGAAGCCGCCACCGCTTATTATCATTTATTCATTGCCATTACCTATTTGACACCATTTTTCGGTGCATTATTAGCCGACGGTTGCTTAGGCAAATATCGCACGATTATCCTTTTATCGTTAGTTTATTGCCTGGGTCATTTTGTCTTAGCACTCGATATTACGCGTACTGGTTTATTAGTAGGTCAAAGTTTAATCGCGTTAGGTGCGGGCGGGATTAAACCCTGTGTATCGGCACATTTAGGCGACCAATTTAGCGACAGCAACCAAGCTAAGCTTAATAGCGTGTTTAGCTGGTTTTATCTCGCAATTAATACTGGAGCATTTATCTCAATGCTATTAGTGCCTTGGTTACTCGAACACTATGGCGCAGCCGTTGCGTTTGCTTTGCCAGGTGTTTTAATGGCGCTAGCAACATTCATTTTTTGGTCAGGGCGTTATCGTTTCGTCCACATACCGGCTGCGGGGTTTAAGGCTATCTACGCTAGCTTAAAACATACCGGTACAACAACTGTTATTCCGTTACTTAGCATTTATGGCTTCATTGCCGTGTTTTGGTCATTATTCGATCAAATTGGCTCTGCATGGGTATTACAGGCTGAGCATTTACATAACCAAATCTTCGGCATCACACTATTACCCGCGCAATTACAAGCGGCTAATCCTTTGTTAATTATGTTATTAACGCCGTTGTTTTATCAGTGGCTTTATCCACGGCTTAATCACTATTGGCCTTTGACGTATATGAATAAAATGACTATCGGTTTATTTATCGCTGCCCTCGCATTTGCCTGGATAACCTGGGTTCAGCTACAGATTGACCATGGAATGATGCTGAGCATAGCGTGGCAATTACCGGCGTATGTATTATTAACCGCCGCAGAAATCATGATTTCGGTGACTTGCTTAGAATTTTCTTACACCCAAGCCCCTTATGCAATTAAATCGCTTATCATGGCATTTTATTTAGCTTCAGTTGGCGTAGGTAATTTACTGACCAGCTTATTAATTTTATACTTGAGCATAGCGCAAGCCCTACCTGGCTAACGGGGGCGACTTATTTTGGCTTATTTACCGGCTTAATGTTATTAACAGCACTCATCTTCAGCTTATATAGTCGGCGTTATACCGAGAAAACTTATTGGCATTCGACGCTAAGCCATGAATAATAGCGCAAAACTTTATCCTCTTCCTCTAGCAATTGGACGTATTAACCATGAAAAAAACCAAAGCAACCCCTGAATCCGACAAAAAACCTAGCAAAGTAAAAGCCGAAGCGCCTACGGTTACAGAAAAACCCAAAGCACCGGCCAAAAAACCAGCACCAGCACCGGCAGTTACCGAACCAGCACCGGAAGCCAGTATTGAAACCTCTACCCTACCCATGCCTGAACGCATTGGCTTAACGGCTGGCAATATCTGGCGCTACTTGTCCGCAAATGGCTCTTCCTCAGTCGCAAAGCTGGTCAGAGAATTAGAGGAAGAAGAAAAAGTCATACAACGCAGCATAGGTTGGCTAGCACAAGAAGATAAAATCACTTTAACGGTACAAGACCGCGTGGAAACGATTGCGTTGAAATAAGAGACTAGCAAAACCGAAGTAACACCCGCTTTTTGTTGGAGTCCAAAACATGTTTTGGACTCCAATATAAAGAGCTCACTACAATCTCTTGTTAATCACGCCCGATTTGTCAGCTATCAAGCGAGTTCAGATGCAAACCAGCATAGATTACTCAAAATTCAAAAAATCTCTGCGCCAATTGGAATTACAGTTTGCCAATTATCAAAACTCTGCACACCGTAAAGATTTATCGGAATTAGATAAAGAAGCCATAGCAGAATCAGTCATTCAACGCTTCGAGACTTGCTATGACTGCGTTTGGAAACATTTGAAACGCTATTTAATTGAAATCTTGGGACTGCCCGAAGTACCCAACAGCCCTAAGCCCATTTTCCGTATCGCCGCAGAAAACCTTTTACTTCAAGTAGCGACCGAACAATGGTTAAGTTACGCCGATGCACGTATTCAAACTGCTCATGATTATGATGGCGAAAAAGCGAAAATCGCTTTGGCACTCATGACCGATTTTATTGCCGATGCCACCCAGTTGTACCAAACCCTGACCGGAGAATCATGGTCATGACACCGATACTAGACCTAACGCCGACCCAGCAAGCGCTATTAATGCAATTGATGCAACAGTTTATACCCGGTATCCGCGTCTGGGCATTTGGTTCACGGGTAAAAGGCAACGCCCGCCCCAGTTCTGACCTCGATTTAGTGGTATTTAGCAAGCCGTCACAACGATCTCAAGTCTTTGCCTTGCAAGAAGCCCTAGAAGAAAGCAACTTGCCTTTTAACGTCGATTTATTGATTTGGGATGAAATTCCAGATAATTTTAAAACCACTATTCAAAACGGCTTTATCGAATTGGGCGTTAATGCTGCGCGTAAACGTTGAAGCTTAGTTATTCTGATTAACTGTTACTCTGCCCCCTTTTACATACCATTATTTAAGATTTTGATTTACTTCATGTGACGAATAGAGAAAACTTTCTAATGCTTTTTTCATCACGTCATTAAGAGACGTGTTGTCGCGGATGGATTTTAATGTTGCTTGCTTATGCAATTCTGGTGAAATCCTAACATTGAACTGACCTTTTAGAGGCTTTTGCGCTTCTCTGCCTAAATCTCGACACGTTTCTAAATAATCATCGACAGCATTTTGAAATTCTATTTGTAAATCTGCTGGGGTTGAGGCCTCGTAGGTAACGAGGTCATTAATGAAGAGTATTTTTCCCCTGCAAACCTGTCTATCGGTATCTATTTCCGCAGTACCTTCATACTCTTTGTATTTAAGAATATTCATACTATGTAACCCTATATAAATCCATAAGTTTTTAGATGTTCTATGACGTCTGCTATGCAGCCTTTATCAACATCTGGGGATGGATGAGGTTGGTGACAAATAATAAGAGCGTTTTTTTCTTTGTGATAAAACTTTCTGCGGGAACCACTACCTCTTTTTTCCTCATAGCCAAGATGCTCTAATACGCTTTTCAGTTCGTTCCACTTTATATCCGAAGAAGGCGGTGTCAAACAAAGTTTAGCAAGCGCCTTTTCATGCTTTGCCATAGCTTTTATCCAAAGAAATAATTTTTTGTAACTATAAAACGGTTACACATTCTCATTTATTCCCATACATAGTGTCAATTTTTTATTTAGCCACCTAACGTTACGGTAAGTCAGCTATGAGTAAGTGAAATAGCCGGGGTCAAAGTAATAAAGCAGCAATAAATTACTCTGACTCCAGTTATACCAGTTATTGACCGTGACGAACCCCGCTTTGAAGCCTTTTTAAATTGCCTTTAATAGAGCAACATCCTTACCGTAATTTCTGGGCTTGATGCTATTCAAAACTTTATTCTCAACTTCAGGTGTCCAATATATTTTGAGATTTTCCCTTGCTCGGGTGATTGCAGTATAGAAGATATTGTGAGTAATAAGTTCGTCGACTTCATCACTTATAACAATTTTAACAGAGTTATATTCCAAGCCTTGTGCCTTGTGAATCGAGATAGCATAAGCCACCTGAAACGGAACCACAGCCGAAGAAGTGCCATCGTCATCATCGTCAGTAGTTTTATATTTATCAACTGAAAATTGAATTACTGAATTTCCATCTGCTGAATTCTCTAGAAGACTTAAGCCATCGTAATTGTCAACATCCATCCCGTTAATAACCTTATCGAGTGCAATATCAAACTGAACTTGATTCTCCAAAATCGCTATCATAACGATTCTGCCTTTCATATTGTTATAAATCAGAGGAGCAAAACGCTCAGATTCATTAAACAATATCGGATCGTTTATTTTGTATAATTGAAGTCCCCACTGTATAGATTGATTCGGATTATTTTCCTGCAAAAAGCGGTTTATGTTGTTAATCCCATATAAGCCATCATAGTTTAAGCAAAGGATAATTTCGTCAGTCTCAGCGGGTTCAAAAATAGAAGCGTCCAAAGTAGTTGAATAACCTTGTTTTGTGAGAAGCTCTAGAATTGTTTCATCCATGTTTCGTACTCTATTCCACAATTCAAGTAGATATTGGCTGTTGCTTCTATACGGTTTTGTCAACTCAAATGTAGAAGTTACTGGAATGAAGCTACGAGCAATACTAAACCAATTTCCAAATTGAATTGATTCTATCTGAAAAATATCACCAACTAATACCAAAAGCTTAAAAGTTGCTTTTTCTAATATTAACCGCATATTTTGGTTGCTGACAGTACTACATTCATCAATAATCAGTAAATCATATTCTGTAGCCACTCGTTGCTTTTTTATAAACTTTGTAATTGTGGAAAAATTACAATTTGAAGCATTAACTCTTCTTTTTAGATTATCAACAGCTGGATTGGTGTTCGCCAAAAATAGCTTACTTTTATCAGAAAAGAAATGAGAGATATGATTGATCAGCGTAGATTTACCAGTACCAGCAGAACCGTATATTACTGCTACTCTTGATTTTTCAAACATATGAACAAGAGCTTTCTTTTTGTCGTCGCAGTCAATTATGTGAACATTTGATTGAAGCCAAGCATTGACAGAATTAGCGTAATTTGAAACGCCGCTATTTGCTAATTCGTTCAGTTTATCAATGATAAATTTTGTGTCATCCTTGTATTCTTTGATATATACATGATCTTTATATATCTCCAATTTGCGCCCTTGATGTTTATGATATAAGGCATTGTTGTATGTATCGATAACATTTTGGAAATCATCAAAGCCAGGCATATCCTTAATAGCAGTAAATAGTTGACCGTTAATTTCTGTATTATTTTTGATCATCCTCGCAAATATTTCATGTTTTCTATTTGAAGAATTTATACAATCAAATACATCCCAAAGTTTAGGATTGTGTCCTATCAATGACGAATTGAAAGGCATATCGTCAAATGGAATGCAACTAAGCTTAAATGGAGATTAGATAAGCGCCTATTGATGCTATCAAGCTGACTTTTTATAACGCCATTATTCAAGTGATAAAGTAAATATCTCATTACATTACTACCGGCTTTATTATTTATTATGATATTACGGCATTGATCGAGTACATCAAAAAAGCCAGTTGCGTTTTCGTACGGGATAATGCTCAGTTTGACATTCTGAAAATATTCATCGGGTAAGTCTACAATATCAACTAAGCTAAACCCCGTATCTGTTAAATATCTCATTAATTTACGGTATTCAGTATTGCTTCGATTTATATCCAGATGATAGTTAGTGATGCGAGAAAAGTTGTTAATCTCGCATGGTCGAATCGACGTTTTCCCAATTGATGATGATAAATATAGACATGGTTTGACCGAGAATATTAATAGTGTCATCAATCAGAGATAGCCTTACTGCATAATAACGGGAGATGTCTAAAGTGGTAAAGGCAATGACTCGGTCAAACTTGCTTGCTTTTTCGCTAGCAGGTGTAAATGTAACCTCATAATAAATCTTCTGACTTACAAAAAACGGTTTGATTTTATGTATATAAAATATGTCAGCTCTTGTATTTCTTTGATCGGCAGAGCTATGCCAATTTACTTTTTCGGCAATTTTCTCTTGATATTTTTTAAGGGTAGAATCTGTGTTGATAGGAAACTTATCCAGATTTTCTAAAACCTCAAGTGAATACTCGGCTTTCAAGAAAGCCTTGGTTCTAAGAAGGTACTCATAATATTTCAACATTAACCGTTCTGAACTTTCCTCTTCAAGGGTATAGTGAGATGTCGAGATTTGTAGGAAGTCATGGAACTTCCGCAGAAATTTCAGATTCCCCCTTGTTTTCACAAACAAAATTGATTTACAAATATTGTCATAATTGTCGTCAACATCCAGAACTTTTAATTCTGTAACGGCGTATATTTTAAGCATTGTATGCTCTACGAAGTTTCGCAGGTGAGCCAAAATCGTTTGGGAAAGGAAACCCCTTTCTGAAGAATCAAACTTGTTGATACTGTCGCAAATAGTCTTATTTATGACCAATATTTGACGGTCTATCTTATAAAGTGCAGTGGATGGATCTGGCACTAAAATTTCTCCTTTTTTTGTTGCCTTCTAATACGAAGCAGGATTCTCCTGTAGATAAGGCATTGAAAGTCCTGGCCAGAAACCAGGAGACGGCTAATGTTAATCAGACACCATTTTAAATGTTACGGATTACACACTCATCGGTGTGTTTTACGATTAGTGCTTATTTTTTCTTAACGATATTACTGCACACTATAGATGTTAGCAATATTTTTATAGCCTGAGTTATACATTGACACCCGCCATCTAAGCAGCTTAATTAGGCTTGTACGCTTGTAAATAATTACAGCACTTAATGTGCCTGCTCCCAATTCGCCCCTACGCCTATATCAACCACCAGCGGCACCGATAATACTGCAGCAGAACTCATCAGTTCTCGAATCGTTGCAATGCTTTTGTCTAATACTGACTCGGCGACTTCAAACACTAACTCATCATGCACTTGCATAATCATTTTTGCATCAGACTGAGTCGAAGTTAGCCACTGGTCACAGGCTAACATCGCACGCTTGATAATATCTGCCGCCGTGCCTTGCATGGGCGCGTTAATGGCGGTGCGTTCGGCGTATTGACGTAAGGCAGCATTTTTAGCGTTAATGTCCGGCAAGTATAAGCGCCGACCAAACAAGGTTTCGACATAGCCTTGGGTACGCGCCAGTTCGCGCGTCGAATCCATATACTGTTTAACCCCCGGATAACGGTCAAAATACATGTCGATATAGGTTTGTGCCTGAGCGCGGGTAATACCGAGTTGCTGAGCCAGTCCAAACGATGACATGCCGTAAATCAATCCAAAATTAATCGCTTTTGCCGAGCGTCTTAAGTCTTGTGTCACGCGTTCAGGCTCAACGCCGAAGACTTCGGCTGCAGTCGCTTTATGCACATCTAAGCCCGCGCTAAATGCATGTAATAAGCCCGCATCAGCGGATAAATGCGCCATGATACGCAATTCGATTTGCGAGTAATCGGCGGCGACTAACTGATAACCCGCTGGAGCAATAAACGCTTGCCGAATTTTCCGGCCTTCTTCGCTACGAATGGGAATGTTTTGTAAATTAGGGTCTGACGACGATAAACGCCCGGTAGCGGCGACTGCTTGATGGTAAGAGGTGTGAATGCGCCCGGTTTTGGCATCCACTTGTTGCGGCAGTTTATCGATATAGGTTGACTTCAATTTGCTTAAAGACCGATAGTCCAAAATTGCTTTGGGCAATGGGTAACTAAGCGCTAATTCTTGTAACACGGATTCATCAGTAGAAGGCTGACCTTTAGGCGTCTTTTTTAACACGGGCAGTTTTTGTTGCTCGTAAAGAATATCTTGAATTTGCTTGGGCGAGCCTAGGTTAAACGGCTGCCCGGCTAAGTCGTGCGCATGTCGCTCTAAGGCAATAATTTGGTCAGATAACTCTAAGCTTTGTTTGGCCAGCATATCGGTGTCGAGCAACACACCGTTGCGCTCTATTCTCGCCAACACGCTTATTAACGGTATTTCTAACTCGGTATAAAGTTGGTGCAATTTAGCGTGTTGGCTTAATTTCTGTTGTAACACGCGATGTAAACGCAAAGTTATATCCGCATCTTCTGCCGCATAAGGTGTGGCCTGCTCTATTGGCACATCAGCAAAACCGATTTGCTTAACACCTTTGCCCGTCACCGATTCATACGCTATGGTCGTGATACCTAGATAATATTTGGCTAAATCATCCATGTTATGTCGGCTAGCCGTGCTATTTAGCACATAAGAGGCTAGCATGGTGTCGTGCGCAATACCGCGTAATTGAATGCCATGATTAGCTAAGACATGACTGTCGTATTTTAGATTTTGCCCTAACTTTAAGTGCTCAGGACTTTCTAATAACGGCTTTAGCGCGGTCAGTAATTGATCGCGGTTAAGTTGTTCAGGTACGCCAGGATAGTCATGCGCTAACGGCACATACGCAGCCTTGCCAGACGTCACAGCAAACGAAACACCAACGATTTCGGCGGTCATGTAATCTAAACTGGTGGTTTCAGTATCAAACGCAAAGACCGGTGCCTGCATTAATTCGTGTAGCCAAGTATCGAACTGCTGTTGTGTTAATACGGCTTCATAGTCTGGTATTAAGCTGTCCTCGACTAAACTGGCTTGTACAGGTGTTGTGACTAACGGCTGTTGATTTAAGGTTTTCAACCACGACGAAAAACCAAGCTGAGTTAAAAGTTCAGTTAATCTAGCGGTATCAATGGCTTGCTTTTTTAAATCATCTAATGCATAAGGCAAAGCCAAATCAACCTGTATGGTCGCTAATTGTCTGGATAACACCAGTTGCTCGATACTCGCGCGTAGGTTATCGCCTATTTTGCCTTTAATCTCATTAGCGTGAGCCAGCAAGTTGTCGATAGTGCCGTATTGTTCTAACCACTTAGCGGCTGTCTTAGGGCCAACCTTGGGCACACCTGGGATATTGTCCACGCTATCGCCAATTAAGGCTAAATAGTCGATGATTTGTTCTGGCTTAACGCCAAATTTAGCAACCACACCGGCCACGTCCATACGCGTGTCGGACATGGTGTTTTCTAACATGATTTGCTCATTAACCAGTTGCGCCATATCCTTATCGCCGGTAGAAATGACCACTTGAAATCCGGCTTGCGCGGCTTTTATTGCCAAACACCCTAACACATCATCAGCCTCAACACCGTCATGGCTAATCAATGGTAATCCCATGGCGCGAATTAATTCATGCAATGGCTGAATTTGCACGCGCAAGTCATCAGGCATAGGCGGCCTATGCGCTTTGTATTCGGCGTATAATTCGTGCCTAAAGTTTTTTGCCCGGCGCATCAAACACTACGGCAAAATACTCGGTTTGATATTCGGCTAATAATTTGCGCAGCATGTTCGACACACCATAAACCGCATTGGTAGGCTCGCCCTCAGGGCTAGTTAACGGTGGTACCGCATGAAAGGCTCTGAATAAAAACGACGAACCATCGATAAGCACGACTTGCTTGTTTGTTTCAGACATAAGTTGAATGGCTACGAATTGATAGTGAAATGAAGGGTATAACGGCGCGGTCAACGCCTTAAGTGCGGTTGCAGTGTAACAAAAACTTGACTAAATCTGAAAACCTTTTAGAATACGCGATTCCTAAAACGGAGCGGTAGTTCAGTTGGTTAGAATACCGGCCTGTCACGCCGGTGGTCGCGGGTTCGAGCCCCGTCCGCTTCGCCATTCCCCGTCTTTATGGTCGTAATACCAACTACGCCCATACACCTAGCTAACATAACACAGCGCATACCTCCATCTCTTATCAAGCACGTTAAGCATGGCCAGACGAAGTGAACATAGTCAGGAACAAATTCGAGAAATGGTCTTATCAGCAGCAGAGAAAATTGTTGTTGAACGCGGCTTTGATGGCTTAACCATGCGCAGAATCGCCGGCAGAATAGGTTATACCGTAGGTAGTATTTATATGGTATTTCAAAATATGGCCGATTTAGTGCTGCACATCAACGCACTAACGTTAGATCAAATGGCTGAGCAACTTAAACACGCCGTACTGACTGACGAAGAAACCTATCTTGAGCTGTACGCAAAAACCTATTTGCACTATGCGCACAACAACTTAAACCGGTGGCGATTAATTTTTGAGTTTCGCCTTCCCGACGAAGCCGAAGTACCCACATGGTATCAAGCTAAAGTTGATGCTATTTTCAAACACGTCGAAGAACAATTTACTGCATTATCTGAGCACGCTAGCGAAGATGAGAAACGTCAAGCAGCGCGCACGTTATGGGCTGGTGTTCATGGTGTTTGCTCGCTCTCGCTCAACGGCACCCTAGGAACAGTGGGCATTAACGACGTTGACACCTCCGTCGTGCTGCTTACGCGAAGCTTTTTACTAGGCTGGACACAAAAGCACAAAAGCTAAAAAGACTACACACTTAAGATGGGACAGGGCGTTTAGAGCGACAGAAAACTGCTCCCGGCGTTTTCTGCATTCACCACATCCTTGTAGCTTCAGGTGTCGGCAGCATGGATGCTGCCGCCAAGCCTACAGGGACGTATTTACGACGTCCTCGGCAACTACTCCTGCGTTGCCCTACTACACGCAATCCCTGGCGTTATGCGTTCTGAATGGCCTGTCCCGTCTTAAGTTGGTAACCGCTAAAAAGGATTTTTCCAGCAAACGACTTGGTTACGACCATTATTTTTTGCCATGTATAACGCTTGATCGCTGGCGTTTAATAAATCCGTGAGCGTCCAACCCGTTAAACATTCGCTTAAACCAATTGATATAGTCAGATTAATTGAGTCGGTATCATTTATCGGCATAGGCGTTTTTTGAATACGCTTGCGTAACCGCTCTGCCGAAGCCTGTCCTTCTACTAATAAAGTCGCGGGCATCATAACGACAAACTCTTCCCCACCATAGCGCGCTAACAAATCGGTCGCGCGTATGTCAGTTTGCATTAAGATTGCAATATGCTTCAATACCTGGTCACCCACTGCATGTCCGAAGCCGTCATTAACTTTTTTGAAAAAATCGACATCAATAATCATGAGCACGACAGGCTGACCTATCCGCATCGATAACTCTAATTGCTGCGGAAAAATATCCATCAACCAATTACGATTGTGTAAACCCGTTAAGGTATCTGTCTCAGCGCGAACCCGGTATTCGTGCAATAACCCTAAACTAGACTCTAACAGCTCACTTTTATCACGCGTGCGCGTTGCCATAATGCGTAATAAATTCAACGCAGCCATGGGATAAGCACAAAGAAAACGCCATAACTCATCGCGCTGTATCGCCAAATACCGGCTATTATGCGTCGCAATAACATGTGAGCTAGGTCGTTGATCATCTAAAATCGACAACTCACCAACACATTGCCCTGGAAATATTCGTGCTAATGGACGATTAGACGTTGCCGAAATTGTTACAACCCATTCGCCTTCCAGCAATATCAGCAGCTCCTTATTATCTTTCATAGGCGATAATAGGATTTGCCCTATGGTAATTTCTCTAATCGACCAATGCTGCATAAACGGATACGCAGTCGTTAAATCAATACCTTTAAACAACGGTGAATTGCTTAATACCTGGCTTTCTGCCGGTGTGAATAGAGTCGTTTCAATCATGTGAGTTTATGTGTCGTAATGACCGGGTGTATTCGCCTGAACGCGCGTACGCAACCCTATAGAAACAGTAAAAGTGCCTGCTAAAACTAAAAAACCTAATGCCATCATGGCTTCTATCGGATCTACGCCTTTAGATGCGGCTAGGCTATAACAGCCTACACCTAATAACATACCGATATTATTAAAAAAACCTTGCAAAGCAACCGCCCGGCCACTACCTATGCTGTGCTTACCTAATTCTTGTAAGCGCGCATTAACTGGGACGATAAACATACCACCCAACATGCCGATAAACAACAACACGATACGCGCAGGCCATAAACTATCGGTTAAACCTAAACCAACAATAAACATCGCCATAATATACGCAGGAATGCGGGCGCGCGCTAATTTTTCCAGAGGTATTAACCGTGGCACAATAGCCGAACCGCCCACAATACCGATTGCTAAGAAAAACGTCAACTCTGCGATTTCCGTCGCGTTTTTTGACAACAACACCAACGGCGCCCAAGCGATTAAAATCACACGTAATGTTGCGGCGGCCAACCAAAACAAACCACCACCTAAAATGGCAAACGTCGAACCTCTAATTTTGAAAAACAGCTTAATTTCCCGTGCAAACGCGATAATTTTTGCATCTTTAGTTGGTTTTCTAATGTTACCTGCCGGCAACACCACAGTTAATACGGCGGATAAAACATAAAAAACCGCGCACCCACCTAACGCTATCGGTATAGAATAATCGGCAACTTTGGCTCCAACCACCATACCTAGCAAAATCGCTAAAATCGTCGAGCCTTCCATAAGACTATTCGCTTTCACCAAATAATGATGCTCAGCGAGTTCTGGCAAAATACCATATTTAACCGGGTTATAGGTCGCAGCACCTAAGCCAACGATGCTATAAGCGATAATAGGCTCGACATGACTTAGCAACAACACCGCGCCAACCGCTTTAATCAAATTCGCGACTAATAATACGCGCGGCTTGGCATGAGTATCGGCAATTTCACCCGCCCAAGGCGCTAATATCACATAAGCCACAGTAAATGCACTTTGCACCGCTGGAATATACCAAGTTTCCGCGTGTCCCGCCTTCATCACAATCGCAATAACACTGAACAACAACGCATTATCGGCAAAAGCCGATAGAAACTGCGCCACCAACAACGGGTAAATTAATTTGCTCATATCAAAACCATTAGCTTGTTAACTGTTTGGCCAAATCCGTAATGGCTGGATAATTCATCTTACCGCTCGCCAATACAGGGATAGCCGCAACGACCAGAATTTTTTTAGGTAATAAAATTGACGCAACACCAGGGTTATGCGCTATTAATTCTGCTAAGGTGGCACCTTGCTGCGTAGTCAATAAGAAGATTTGCTCGCCTTTTTTCACATCCGCCAAACTCGCTGCAGCGTGCATAGCATTAGGCCAGGTTTTGCTAGCTAATTGCTCAACTGCGGTTAATGACACCATTTCACCACCGACTTTAGCAAAGCGTTTGCTGCGGCCACGAATACTGACAAAACCTTCTTCATCGATATGAGCAATATCACCGGTATCATACCAGCCTTTACCATAGATAGATTCAGTCGGAACTAACACACCTGGCGCACTGGCTAATAAATAACCTAACATGATATTTGGCCCATATAAGTGTAAACGCCCCGCATCTTCAATACCATCAACGGGCTCTAAATGATGCTCCATTGCCGGTAATAATCGCCCAACCGTACCCGCCTTATAATCCATAGGCGTATTAACGGCGGCAACCGGCGCTGTTTCGGTCGCACCATACCCTTCTAAAATCCTTATACCAAATTTATCCATCCAAACTTGCCGAGTGGTTTCCTGCAATTTTTTCCGCACCAGCTACCACATAACGCACATTATAAAAATCATACGGGTGTGCTTTTTTTTGCATAAGCCGCAAAAAAAGTATTGGTACCAAATAAAATCGTCGCGCTAATTTCATAGGCAATTTCAGGAATCACGGCGTAATGCAGTGGCGTTGGATAGAAAAATACTTTCATCCCCGCCATAACCGGCAATAACGTCGCGACGGTAAAGCCAAACGAATGGAACATTGGCAAATAATTCAACACCACATCTTGCGGCGTAAAACTAATTCTTGCCGCGACTTGCTGATGATTGGCCAACACATTGCTATGCGATAACACCACGCCTTTAGGCAAACCTTCAGAACCCGAAGTAAACAATACAACGGCGGGGGCATCCGACTTATCAGCATCACGGTCATACCAAATATCAGTGGTTTTCGCTAAACACAAGGCCTTGAGCTTATCCTGCCAAGACAACGATGCGGCTAAATCTTCTAAATACACTAAGCGCGTTTGCTGACTTAATAATTCAGCCTCTAACTCAAGCTTAGCCATTTCAATAAATTTGCGTGAAGTTAACACCGTATTCACTTGTGCAATTTGGCAGGCAGACACCATACCCGCAGCGCCAGTTGAAAAATTCAACATTGCTGGAATGCGCTTTAAATACTGCAACGCCAACACCACATACAAGGTTTTAGTCGAATTAGGCAACATAACCCCGACATACTCACCGGGTTGGGTCATCGCGTTTAGCAAGCTACTTAATGCCAATGTACGCGTCACTACCTGGTCATAAGTCACCGGGTTGCGTTCTAAATCTTCAGCAATCACATGACTACCGCCATGAATTGCGCGCGCTTCTAATAAACAAGAAAAAATACTTTGCTGATAATGGCTGGTTTTAAACATCATATCGGTCATGATGTCAGCCAAAATATGACCTGATAATTTACGACGGTTTTTACCGGTTAATTCTCTATGCTCAGGAATCGTCGCGGGCGGCAAAATATGCATAGTAATTTTCGGAAACAAACGCAAACGTACAATATTACGCAATTTAGAAAAATGGCTGTATTGCGTACCTTCAAAGCGAATGGGTAAAACCTTAGCCCCCGATTTCTCGGCCACTAAGCCAGGCCCGTCATAAATTTTCATTAACGAACCTGTTTCTGTGAGTCGCCCTTCGGGGAAAATGACTGTTTTACTGTCTTTTTGCAAATGATGTATTAAATCTTTTAACGACAACGGGTGCGTAGGATCCATTCTAAACACTTGTGACAAGCCTAAAAACGGCTTTAACCACCAACGCTCAGATATATGCGTATTAATCGCAAACGTCACCTTGTCGGGCAAAAACACACCTAATAACAACGCATCTAAAAAACGACGTATGGTTGGCAATGATTAACACGCGCGGTCCAGCTTGGTAATAATGCTCTAAACCCACGACCTCAACCCGATAAAGCAGCTTTAATAAATGATATAAAAAATTTCTTTAACATGATATGACTCACAAAAAAAA
>NZ_LAJX01000054.1 GCF_000963695.1 Methylocucumis oryzae | reverse complement strand
GGTGTATTGCATTGCCATTCTCAATTTTCGCTATGATGAAACCGAAGAGCTGGCAAAGTTTTCGCCGGGATGTGTGTTTAAAAGACCAAGATGGCGACGTGTTTTTTGACAAGTTGCATTTTAAGTTTTTACAAATGCCATTATTTACCAAGCAAGAACATGAATTAGCGACGCATTTTGATAAATGGGTGTATTTCTTAAAGCATCTGGAAAGCCTAGACCATATTCCGACCATTTTAAACGAGCCTATTTTCCAAAAAGGTTTTGAAATCGCAGAATTAGCGCATTTAAGCCCTAAGCAATTTGATGCTTACCAAAAAAGCTTATTGGAGTATTGGGATGTGGAAAATGTCAGTGAAACAGCGTTTGAAGATGGACTGAATAAAGGTATAGTCAAAGGCTTAGCGCAAGGGCGCATTGAAGGCCAACGCGAAGCGCAGCAAATCATCGCTAAAACCATGCTAGCCGAAGGTTTAAGTGTCGAATTAATCACCAAGATTACTGGCTTAAGCTTTAGCGAGATTGAACAACTGAAGGTTAACTTTTAACGACAACTATGCCTAAACCGTATTCTTTCCCACTCGATTTTATTACAGGCCATGTTGATATGAGTCATGGTGGTGGCGGTAAAGCCATGGCACAGTTGATTACCGAATTATTTACGCAACACTTTGATAATACCTGGCTGCAACAGCAAAACGATCAAGCGGTTTTAACGTTACCGCCGGGGCGTGTAGCGATAAGTACCGATAGCCATGTTATTTCGCCGTTGTTTTTTCCGGGTGGTGATATAGGCTCATTAGCGGTACACGGTACGGTTAATGATGTCGCAATGTCAGGTGCTAAGCCGTTATATATAACGGCCGGATTTATTATAGAAGAAGGCTTTCCACTGGCTGAGCTAAAACGCATTGTGATTAGCATGGCTAACGCGGCAGTACAAGCCGGTACGCCGATTGTGACCGGCGATACTAAAGTGGTTGAAAGTGGTAAAGCCGATGGTGTGTTTATTACGACAACTGGGATTGGTGTGATTCCTGATGGGGTGCATATCTCTGGCGATCAAGCACAACCGGGCTGTGCGGTTTTAGTGAGTGGCTCTATCGGCGATCATGGGGTGGCAGTGATGGCAAGCCGAGAAAATCTTACATTTCAAACACGGATTCTTTCAGATTCTGCTGCTCTCAATGGTTTAGTGGCTGATATGGTCGCTGTTGCACCTACGGCATTACGCTGTTTACGCGACCCTACGCGTGGTGGTTTAGCCACATCCTTAAATGAGCTGGCTAATCAATCGGGTGTTGGTATTGTGATTAACGAAGCTCCGCTGCCGATTAAAGCGGAAGTGAAAGCGGCTTGTGAAATCTTGGGGTTAGACCCGCTTTATGTCGCCAATGAAGGTAAATTAGTCTGTGTCTGTGATGCCAATGCCGCTGATGCATTATTAACGGTTATGCGTAACCATCCTCTTGGGCGCGATGCTGCGCTGATTGGTGAAGTCATTGCCGACCCGCATCACTTTGTGCAAATGAACACGGCGTTTGGTGGGCGTAGAATTGTCGATTGGCCCGTAGGTGAGCAATTGCCGCGTATTTGTTAATGGTGGCGAAAGCGATTCGCGCACGCGGTGTTGTACAAGGCGTAGGTTTTAGACCAACGATTTGGCGCTTGGCGCAACGCTTTGGTTTAACCGGCGCGGTTTGGAATGATGGGCAAGGCGTAATGATTCATGTGTATGGTCGCGCGGCTGATATGGATGCATTTATAGCGGCTATCCCTAATGAACTGCCACCTTTGGCAAGACTAGAGACACTAGAAGTTGCCGACTTACCTGACTTAACAAGTCCTAATAGCTTTGCAATTGTAACCAGCCAGCAAGGCGCTATTACTACCGCTATCGCTGCTGATGCGGCAACCTGTCCAGACTGTTTAGCGGACATTTCAGACCCCAATAACCGGCGTTATCGCTACCCATTCACGAATTGCACGCACTGCGGTCCGCGCTTATCAATAGTTAATAGAATACCTTATGATCGTAGCCATACCAGTATGGCTACATTCAGTCAATGCGCGTTATGCCAGCAAGAATATGATGACCCCAGTGACCGTCGTTTTCATGCGCAAGCCAATTGCTGCCCCGTGTGTGGCCCGGCGTTTTTGGCTAGAAGATTCTACTGGACAAAAACTAACCCGCGACAATGACTATGCCGGTATTCATTTAACCGCAGATGTTCTTCGTCAAGGCCATGTTGTTGCGATTAAAGGTCTAGGCGGCTTTCATCTAGCCTGTGATGCTAGCAATGCTGAAGCGGTTAATACGCTAAGACAGCGTAAACAACGTTATGCTAAACCGTTTGCGTTAATGGCAAGCAATGTCGAACAAATCGAAGTGTATGCTTATGTGAATGCCATCGAGCGGCAAGTCTTACAGGGTAAAGCCGCGCCTATTGTTATCTTAACCGCCAAAAATCATGGCTTGCCTCGCAGTATCTCGCCCGATTCAGACGCGTTAGGTTTTATGTTGCCATATACACCGCTACATAGTTTGTTAATGCACGCGTTTGATGCGCCTATCGTGTTGACTTCCGGTAACCGCTCGGAGCAACCGCAATGTATTGACAACGATGAGGCACGTAGCCAATTGGCTGGTATTGCCGACTATTTCTTGCTGCATAATCGCGCTATAGTTAACCGTTTAGATGATTCGGTTGTACGTGTTAGCAATGGCAACACGCATTTGTTACGTCGAGCACGCGGCTATTGTCCAGAAGCGCTACGTTTGCCGCCCGGTTTTGAAGCTGCTGACGGCATACTTGCAATGGGAGCGGAATTAAAAAATAGCTTCTGCTTGATTAAACAAGGTCAAGCGATAGTCGCTCAACATGTGGGCGATTTAGAAAACGCTACCGTACAACAGGATTACCGCCAGGCGATTACGCTTTATCGTCAGCTCCACGATTTTACGCCTACGTGCATTACGGTTGATAAACATCCAGGCTATTTATCTAGCCAATATGGGCAAGCGTTAACGCAACAAGAACAGCTTGCACTGAGCAGCGTACAACATCACCATGCGCATTTAGCTGCTTGTTTAGCTGAAAACGCCATTAGTCTAAATGCTCCACCGGTGTTAGCGGCTATTTTTGATGGTTTAGGCTTAGGTGATGATGGACAGTTATGGGGAGGCGAGTTTTTCTTAGGCGATTATAGGCGGTGTGAGCGCTTAGCGTATTTTGAACCCATTGCGATGCTTGGCGGCAGCCAAGCAATACGCGAACCGTGGCGCAATAGCTATGCTCAGCTTGCACATTATTTTGCATGGGACGAGTTAAAAGAAAACTATGCCGATGTAGCGTTTATCCAACAACTGAATAGCAAACCCTTAGCGTTGTTGGATACTATGCGCGCTAAAAAACTTAACTCGCCATTGAGTAGCTCTTGTGGACGTTGGTTTGACGCGTTTGCTGCCGCTTTAGGTGTTCATGCTGAAACGATTAGTTATGAAGGTCAAGCTGCCGTTGCCTTAGAAACGCTAGCGGCTTCGGCATTTGTACAAGAAAGTGCTTACCCTAATGCTCATTGCTTAACCTTACACAACCAGCACTTTATCTTAAGCTGGGCTAATTTATGGCGTTATGTGTTAGACGATTTAAAACAGTGTGTGGCAACTCAGCAAATAGCCGCCAGGATTCATCATAGCTTAGTCGCTGCCACCATTGAAACGTTGCTAACACTTAGCTTAAAAACTGGCGTCTCTGATGTTGTATTAAGCGGCGGCGTATTTCAAAATCGCTTGTTATTAGAAGCGGTCAGTAACGGCCTGCAGCGGTTAGGTAAGAATGTGTTGCTACCTAAGCAGTATCCGATGAATGATGGCGGATTAGCGTTAGGGCAAGCGGCAATTGTTAGCGCGTTAACACTTTTTAGAGAATAAAATTGGCGTACATGCTTTAATGTAATGTGTGAATAAAACTGGCGGCTGTTGAAATGGTGAACGTAAAACTCGACGCCTTTTTCCGCGCGTCTGGCATTTATTAGCATGGCTGAATTATGTTTAACACAGCAAAATCTGCGACAAAACCAGCCATTGGTCGCATGAAATATTTAAATAATAAGTAAAGAAGGCAAATATGAAAGCAAATATTGGTTTAATCGGTTTGGCCGTAATGGGTCAAAATCTAGTATTGAACATGAACGACCATGGTTTCAAAGTGGCGGTCTACAACCGCACTACCAGCAAAGTGGACGAGTTTTTGGAAGGGCCAGCCAAGGACACTATGGTGATTGGTACCCATTCGCTACAGGAATTAGTGGATAGCTTGGAAACGCCGCGTAAGGTGATGCTGATGGTAAAAGCAGGCTCTGTGGTCGATGACTATATTGACGACTTACTGCCACTGCTATCGCCAGGTGACATCATTATTGACGGTGGTAATTCGCTGTTTACCGATACTAACCGACGCACCACCTATTTAGCCGAAAAAAGGTTTATTGTATATTGGCACTGGTGTATCTGGGGGTGAGGAAGGGGCTCGTCATGGGCCATCGATTATGCCTGGCGGCAATCAAGCTGCATGGCCAGCCGTGCAGCCGATTTTTCAAGCCATTAGCGCCCATGTCGATGGCGAACCTTGCTGCGAATGGGTAGGCGATAATGGTGCCGGACATTATGTGAAAATGGTGCATAACGGCATCGAATACGGCGATATGCAGTTGATTTGCGAAGCCTACCAGTTATTGTCGGAAGGATTGGGTTTGAGCACTGATGAGATGCAGGCCGTTTTTGCAGAATGGAACCGGGGTGAATTGAGCTCTTATTTAATCGAGATTACCGCCAATATCTTAGCTTACCGAGATGGCAATGGTCAGCCGTTGCTGAACAGTATTTTGGATACGGCTGGCCAAAAAGGCACAGGCAAGTGGACCGGCATTAACGCACTGGATTTAGGAGTTCCATTGACGCTAATCGGCGAATCAGTGTTTGCCCGTTGTTTGTCTGCGCAAAAAAGACGAGCGGGTTAGAGCCGCGCAGGTACTACCTAAAGCTACTGCAAAGTTCAACGGCGATAAAGAGGCTATGATCGTGGCTATCCGACAAGCCTTGTACGCTTCCAAAATTATTTCCTATGCACAGGGCTTTCGCTTGATGCGGGAAGCTGCTAAGGAATACAAGCTGAGTTTGAATTACGGCGACATTGCTTTAATGTGGCGTGGAGGCTGTATTATCCGTAGTCAGTTCTTAAACGATATTAAACAAGCTTACACGCAAAACCCTGAGCTAGAGAATCTGCTGTTAGCGGATTTCTTTATCGATGCTATGGCTAAAGCAGAAGCGGGCTGGCGGCAAGCGGTGATTTTGGCTGTCCAATTAGGCATTCCAACACCTGCGTTCTCGTCGGCTTTAGCCTATTATGATGGTTATCGCAGTGAGCGCTTGCCTGCAAATTTATTACAAGCCCAGCGTGATTATTTCGGCGCGCATTCCTACGAGCGCGTTGACAAGCCCAGAGGCGAATTTTTTCATACTGACTGGACCGGCCACGGCGGTAAAACAGCGTCGACAACTTATACTGTTTGATGAAAACACGTCTTGATGTTTTGCGGCTTTATGCCGCACTACTTCAAGAGGTCTGGATTTAGGGTGGTTACAAAGAGCCACCCATCATCGTAGTCATTATTTTCGGTTTAACGATTATACAAGGCCAAAACCTGTTTGACATAGTTCTGCGTTTCGGGATAAGGCGGAATCGAATTATTGTATTTCAGTACGGCATTTTCACCGGCATTGTAAGCTGCGACCGCTAAGTGCAGATTAGGCTCGAACATATCGATTAAATATTTTAAATAATGCGCGCCACCATCGACGTTTTGATCTGGGTCGTTTCTATCATAAACACCGAAACGTTGCGCCGTTCCTGGCATCAGTTGCATAAGTCCTACGGCGCCTGCGCGAGATACAGCAGTGGGGTTATAGGCGGATTCGGTTTGGATAACGGCGTGTAATAGCTTTGGATCGACTTGATAGCGCGAGGCGACTTGTTCGATTAAACCAGAATAACGCTGTTTATTTTCTGATGAAAAGCGATGTAGTCTTGGTGAGTAGTTGCTTAAGGTCGTATAGGTTGTGGAGGGCGGTTTCGGTAGACTCTTAATAATACGCTTGAATTTATTGTTTTTGGGTTTATCTGTGTAGTAAACCCGTCCATCTATATCGACAAATTTATAAATATCGGCATAAGCGGTTGCTGTTGATAACACGCTTAAGATAAACAATGAAATTTTCAACATATTTCTACCTGTTACTCGGATGTGATAACAATATGATTGGCTGCTTGAATTGCATTATGTTTAGCTTGTTCGGTGGTTGCTGCAGTCGCTAACGCAACGCCCATACGGCGACTAGGTTGTGCGTTAGGTTTACCGAATAAGCGGATTTCGCTGTTTGGCACGGCTAAAGCCTGTGCCAAACCTTGGTAAATAGGAGCTTCTATTGGTTGCGTGCTTAAAATAACAGCACTGGCACCGTTCGCTTTTAGGCTAGTATCAACAGGCAAGCCTAAAATAGCGCGGCAATGTAGCTCAAACTCACTTTGTTGTTGCGTGGCCATTGTGACCATGCCGGTGTCGTGTGGTCTTGGACTAATTTCACTAAACCAAACTTGGTCTTGGTTAACAAACAGCTCTACGCCAAATAAACCTAAACCGCCTAAACCTTCAGTAATTTTTTTGGCAATGTCTTGCGCGCGTTGCAAAGCAAGGTCTGACATGGCTTGTGGCTGCCAGCTTTCCCGGTAATCGCCTTTTTCTTGTCTATGACCAATAGGCGCACAATAATGGGTTTCAATTTCACCTTGTGCGTTTAATGCTCTAACAGTTAATAACGTGATTTCAAAGTCAAAATCAATTTTAGCCTCGACAATTACTTTACCGGTATCGACACGTCCAGCCGCTTTGGCATAATCCCAAGCGGCTTTGAGCTGACTGGCATCGGTGACATAGGATTGACCTTTACCAGACGATGACATCGTAGGTTTAATAAAACAAGGCAAGCCGATACGGTTTAACACTGCGTGTTCTAATTCTTGATAGGATTCGGCAAACGCATACGCCGAAGTCGGTAGTTGTAAGGTTTCTGCGGCTAATACGCGAATACCTTCGCGGTTCATGGTTAAGCGCACGGCATTGGCATTCGGTACAACCTTACTACTGCCTTGTTGTTCAATAGCGATGAGTGCGTCAGTGGCAATCGCTTCTAATTCAGGAATAATAAAATCAGGCTGTTCGGCTTTTATCAGCGCCGTAACGGCATCGGCGTCGGTCATATCTATCACATAAGCTTTATGCGCGACTTGGTGAGCTGGCGCGTTGGCATAGCGGTCTACGGCAATAACTTCAATGCCATAGCGTTGTAAGGCAATGGCTACCTCTTTGCCTAGCTCGCCGCTGCCTAGTAGTAATGCTTTTGTTGCCTGCGGTTGTAGCGGAGTGCCTAACTTCATTGCTTGTTCTCGAGATAATGGTCTATGTCTTCCTTGGAGAAGCCGATTTTTTTCGCCACTCTATCGGCATGACTGACTCTGGAAATACCGGTTATTAAGCGATACGTTGGTGCTTCATCGGCAAATTCGACTTGCATCGCTATGCCTTGGCGTTTTTTGATAAACGCATCGACTAATTGATGATTATGGGTGATAAGCAACGTGGTGTTGCCTTTGCGATAAAAGCCGTTTAAGACATTCGTCGAGGATTCCATTTTTTCTTCAAACGTCGTGCCTTCTGATAATTCATCGAGTATCACT
The DNA here is from genome assembly GCF_000963695.1 of Methylocucumis oryzae. Classification (GTDB taxonomy): domain Bacteria; phylum Pseudomonadota; class Gammaproteobacteria; order Methylococcales; family Methylomonadaceae; genus Methylovulum; species Methylovulum oryzae. Next base: position 23,341 of record NZ_LAJX01000054.1, on the reverse strand, counting down.
AAACTGCGCGCGCTAGAGGCTAAGAAAATATCTTTTGTGCGCTTTAATTCCGTACCAAAACGTCCTTCACCATCATCTAAATGGCTAATTTCTGGTGCTTGATAAAACACTCTATCGGCACAGTTAACTGGGCGGCTTGTGCCGGTATAGGCGAGCCGGTTTGTGCTAATAATTGAATTTGTGCGATGGTTTTGCAAAATGCGGTTTTGCCGCCGCTATTAGGCCCGGTGATTAACAATAAACGCTCATCAGTTAAGCTTAAATCATTACCCACATAATCAGTGATATGTGCACCTAATACCGGATTTTTGGCTTGTGTCAGCGTCAGCGCAAAGTGTTCGCTATCGGTAAACGTCGGCAAGACTGTTTCATGTGGGAAACGCTGAGAAAACTTAACAAACGACAGCAATTCATCGAGTTGACCTAACGCATCCAGTGCGGCTGCGACGTCTGGCGAGGTTTTATATTCCTTACGCAACGGAATAATACAATGGTCACGGTCGAAACCACCGACTAATGGGATATATAACAATAAGAATGGCGTTAATAACAAGGCTTCGTCAGGAATCGCCGAAAACAGTGCCGTTGGTGCAAAATGGCTTAATAACCAATAAATAATGGCGGCAGCGACAAAGAGGAACGGCTTAAACAAGCGCGGTACAAATGCGACGGCGGGCAACCACGAATGCGCCCGTTCTTGTTTGCTTTGTAAGCTGTATTCAGTGACATACACCGGCTCAGTCATTAGCGAATAAGCACGGCTTTGACTAAACGCATTAAACGCATCGAATAACCCAGTTAAATACGGGCTGTTAGGTCTATCAACCGAAGCTAAACGCTCGCTGATTTCGGGTAATAGCTTCACGCCTTTTTTATAGACATGATAACCATAACCTTCGATTTCATGCTCGCTTCTCGCTGTGCCAAACGTCCCCAGAAAACTGCCAAACAACAATAAATAAAAACTAGGTTCGTGATAAGCCGCATCATTGACGATAGCATCTAGCGTCGCCATAAGCTCTGGTTGGTTTTGTAACTCAGTGACCGCTTGCTGCTTAGCTTCGATAGCGCTTTTATCAGACAAAGGTTGCGCCAGAGAGCGATATAAACAGGCTTGACCGGCTAGGGTTTGTGTGTGATTAACCGCGCTAAACACCTTATCCACTTCAATCGTTTGAAAGGCTTCTGCGTCAATCACGCCGTTGCCCGTTTCTAACGGTTTACTCGCTTTAATGTCAGGCCAGTCTAAATCCTGCCATGTGGTTAATAAGTCGCTCATCATCACACCTGTTTAAAAGGTAAAAACGGGTTACCAACTCAAGACGAGACAGGTCATTCAGAACCCATAACGCCAGGGATGGCGTGTAGTAGGGCAACGCAGGAGCAGTTGCCGAGGACGCCGTAAATACATCCCTGTAGGCTTGGCGGCAGCATCCCTGCTGCCGACACCTGCGTTCTAAACGCCCTGTCTCGTCTTAAGCGTGTAGCCTATAAAAACGCAAACCAGACCTAACAGTCACGCCAAAGTTCGCTAAATCCTAAAAATATAGTTGGCTTTCAAGATAACTCAAGTACGTTTTTTAGTACGTTAACATGCGCTAACGAAGCATTTAGCGCTGGAATATAGCAATACGCTTGGCCGCCAGCGCTTAAAAACAGCTCGCGATTGGTTATCGCAATTTCTTCCAGGGTTTCTAAACAATCGACGGCAAAGCCTGGACATACCATATCGACGCTAATGATGCCTTGTCCCGGCAAGGCTTGTAACGTCTCTACGCAATAAGGTTTTAACCATTCGGCCTTGCCAAATCGCGATTGGAAGACTAGCTGCCATTCGCTAGGCGTTAGTTGCAAGGCGTCAGCGATTAACTGGGCAGTACGTTGGCATTGATGGTAATACGGGTCGCCCCAGGTAACCAGTTGCTTAGGCAAGCCATGAAACGACATCAGTAATACTTGATTACGACCGTGTGCTTGCCAATGTTGCTGGATTTGCTCAGCAACAGCGGCAATATAGGCCGGATTATCATGATAATCGCTAATGAATTTGAATGTGGGAATATGCCGCCAACGATTAAGCTCTTTAACTAAATCATCGTAAATCGATGCGGTTGTCGTCGATGAATACTGTGGATACAGCGGTAACACAATGATTTGTTTTACGTTTAAGGCTTTAAAATGGCGTAACTGCGTAGCGATAGACGGTTCGCCATAACGCATAGCATAAGACACGACAACATTTGATGCTTGTTGTTCGGTTCGCAATAGCTCTGTTACATCATGAGTCAGAAAGCTTAGCGGTGAGCCGCGTTCAGCATTCCAAATGGCCTGATACGCATGAGCGGATTTAGCGGGTCTAAACGGCAAAATCACGCCATGTAAAATCAACCACCACAAAGGTCTTGGTAGATTAACTACGCGTGGATCGCCTAAAAAAGTCTTTTAAAAATTTTCTAACCGCTGATGTGGTCGGTGCGGTGGGTGAACCTAAGTTCGCCAGTAAAATGCCAGTATCAACCTCAGCCATAATTAACGATTGATTAAGTTTAAGAATTCCGAACGCGTGCTGATGTGCTTGCGGAAAATACCGGTCATCACCGATGTAGTCATCACCGAATTTTGTTTTTCCACGCCGCGCATCATCATGCATAAGTGCTTAGCTTCAATCACGACTGCCACGCCACGCGCGTTAATCGCCGTTTCTATCGCATCAGCAATTTGCTTTGTTAATTTTTCCTGAATTTGTAAGCGTCGCGCATACATATCGACGATACGCGCGACTTTGGATAAGCCTAAGACTTTACCTTGTGGCAAATACCCCACATGACATTTACCAATAAACGGTAATAAGTGATGTTCGCATAACGAGAACAACTCAATATCTTTAATAATGACCATGTCCTCGGTATCGGCAGTAAATATTGCGCCGTTGAGAACATCTTCTAAGGTTTTTTCATAGCCATTATTAAGAAATTTAAAGGCTTTGGCGGCGCGTTTAGGCGTATCGATTAAACCTTCGCGGTTTAAATTTTCGCCAACGGCTTCAATGATTTTGGCAAAATGCTCTTCCATGTTTGATAGGCTCAAAAAGTAACAGTAGTAGGGCAGTATACATCAGGAATTGTAAATGTTAATGCTCGTAACACTACCGATTCATCCGCACCTGGTTTATTGGCATAATCGCTTAAATGTCGCCGCCAAGCTCTAGCGCCGATTTGACCATGAAACAAGCCTAATAGATGGCGAGTGATGCTGTGTAAACGCACGCCTTTAGCCAATTGCTCTTGTATATAAGGGATTAATTCCTCAACCACTTGTTGACGGCTTTTAATCGGCTTATTATCGGCGAAAAACCGTTGGTCAACACCCGCGAGTAAATAAGGGTTATGATACGCCTCACGCCCAACCATCACACCATCGACCTGAGTTAACAAGATTTCAGTTTGCGCTAACGTGGTCACGCCACCGTTTAAAATAATCGTTAGTTCAGGAAAATCGCGTTTAATCTGGTACACCACATCATAGCGTAACGGTGGAATTTCACGATTTTGCTTAGGCGATAAGCCCGATAAAATGGCTTTACGCGCATGAATAATAAACGTCTGGCAACCGGCTGCTTTAACAGTGGCGATAAAATGCGCTAATTCCTCATACGAATCTTGGTCATCAATACCAATACGGCATTTAATCGTAACCGGTAGCGAAGTCGCACACTTCATAGCCGCTATGCAATCGGCAACTAATTCAGGCGTTGCCATTAAACACGCGCCAAAACTACCATTTTGCACTCTATCACTAGGGCAGCCGACATTAAGATTGACTTCATCATAGCCAAACTCTTCCGCCATGCGCGCACATAACGCTAATTCTGAAGGCACGCTACCGCCCAGCTGTAACGCCACATAATGCTCGCTAGGATTAAATGCTAAGAATCTAGCCGCATCGCCGTGAATCAATGCACCTGTTGTGACCATTTCAGTATATAAACCCGTGTGTTGCGACAACAAACGATGGAAAAACCGACAATGGCTGTCGGTCCAGTCCATCATCGGGGCGATGCAAAAGCGGTGTGGGGTTTGGGTGTGGTGAATCATGAGGTGTTTAGATAATCTTGTTAGAGCTACTTATTATCTTGAAAAAGACCTTAAACCGTAAATTTTAAAAGCAACTTAGTAACGAGTGGCAGTTTAATGCTAGTTGTAAGCCGGATTATCAAACATTCGCTTAACGCTTACGAATACTGATAAAGAAATAATTTAATGTCTTTACTATGTGCAGATTATAATGCTAGTTAACAAGTGTTTATACTCAACTTCAAGAATGTCATCTCAAGCGATAACACCATTATGAAACCTAATATCGTCGTCTCTTGTCTTTTCTGTGTAGTTCTATTACCGATACCGCTTGCATTGGCAACCGACAGGCCGCAGCTCCTATCTGAAAGTTTATATGCCCATCGTACGGAAAAGCCGTTCAATGATGCACCCTATTTCGATAATAACTATCCTGAAACAGTGTGGCATAAGCTATTACTTAGCATGGGTGTTGAAAATCCAGGGCTGTTAAATACTGGATATGGTTTTTCAGACTGCCGATACGACTCGGCATTAACGATTCTGCAACAAATTCGGCAAGAGCTAGGCGAGTCTAGTTCGTATGAAAAACTCTGGGCTAAAAATCAAGATGCTGTTTTTTCCAGTTGCGATAACCGGAAACGAGATGCGGTAATACCCAAAGCCATTGATGTCAGTGAAAAGTTACCCAAAAGAGCCGGCAGTGATTTTTTATATCAACTGGCGAGCTGGCATTTTTATCGCCATGAATATGACAAAGCGTTAGCGTTATATCAGCAAGTTGAACATGATACCAAGGCACCGCTGCAAGCGTTTGCCGCTTACATGACCTTACGCTGCCTTAAAAATATGGCTCATGCCGATGAAGCCTATGAAAAAATTGACCAAATTCAAGCCAATCCTACTTTAAAATCGGTACATGACATCGCCGCTAATTACAAATTTATTATTATGAATTCTAATGGCTGGACTCACACCTATATAACGCCTGAATTAGCTACGAAGCATTTCCGTTGGTTGATGACTATCATCAACGTTTCACCGTTAAACTCGACTGATTTACGGCTAGCCATTCACGATTATTTTGATGCCTTAGAGCAGCTCGACCGTTTCTTTCCGTTGTACCACCCAGAATCACAATCAGTCGATTGGTGGTTAACTGACGAAAGCATTGGTGTTTCCACGCGAATGCAAGCGGTCAAAGCATTGGCATCGAACAATGAAATCGTCGATTGGCTGCAAGCAAAGTGGGCTTATAACGTTTTTAACCACGACTGGCTTTGGGCTTTGCATCAAAATGATGCGGCGTATTGGCAACAAAATAAAAATATTGTCGAACACGCTTGGCAGCGTTGGCAACAAAACCAGGCAGGGGAATGGCTGCAAATCGCTATTCAACGTGTGCATCCCAACGATCCGCGTGCGCAGGCTGTTATTAAAATCGCATCACCTTATCTAACAAAACAATGGCAAGGAGAAACCAAAGAATATCGTGAATGGTTATTTGAACTATGGAAGCATCTCATCAGATTACAGCTAGGGCTTAAGCACTATTCCGACGTTATTGCACTGATTGAGCAATATCCTAATTTTAGAGAGGTATTTCCTACTAAAAGAATTAGTATGGATTATTACGAATATGCATCTAGCTTAGAACAAGGGTTGCGTTGGCTGGTTTATACGGGTGAAATTGACCAAGCTCGCCGTCTGTTAAGCGCTATTCTAAAGCAATATCCCTATGGCTTTAGAAATTGGCGTGTGTTATTGGCTGCAAATTGGCCAGAAACAGTTGCTACCTACTATGATGCCAAAGAATTTAGCGGGTATTTCAGCGAATATATCGGTAATCGCGACGATCTTTGGCAATACATGGTTAACTTATTACCTGCTAATCAGTTCTTTAGTTTAGCAAGTGACCCTCATCTTCCTGAAATATATAAAGCCTATCTTGCTAGAGCCGCTTTAACGCGCGCTTTTTTACTGAACGCGGATGACGGCTTAATTGATCGTTTCGCCGTATTAGTAGCCAAGTATCACCCTGCCATTAGAGAGCCGCTATTAACCAGTATCAGTCAACATCAGAGCAGTGATTATGTCGATTTTATGCTGCGAATGCCGCGTTTTCGCCCGATACCGTTTACTATGGAGTTGGCGTTATCAACACCCGAAACTCTGGATTTAACGGCTATTGATGTTTATAACCACAAAGACAATAACTGGTGGTGCCAATTTGATAGCGAAGCATTGGAAAATAAGGTGTATCAAGCAGCTAAAATTATTCCTTACAGTGACAAAATTTTTCTTGCGGATGAAAACTCGGATGAACTAGCACCTTTTATTAATCGACAAAAAGATTTTCTTATGCATCATCCTTACCACCAATTAATCGATAAAGATGAAATCAACAAACTTGAAGCTATCCCAGATGCGCCTGAATACTTGACTCAATCAGTGATCGCGAGGGAAATAGACTTGCCTATTAAGTGGGTGTTTTGGCTTTCAGAAGCCAGTAAAAATCAACATGCGGCTAATTTACATCGCGCTATCAGGACTACTCGCTACGGTTGTGTTGGTCACGCTGCAAGTTCCCAACGAGCTTTCAATATTTTGCATAAACAATACGGCAATACCATTTGGGCAAAAGCAACGCCATATTGGTTTGAACACGGCGGCGCTAACTCACGAAAATCAATGTTTTTAAAATCAATTCGATGTAAACAAAAAAATTGCCAAAAGTCAGTGAATTAATATGTAACAAATTGATTTAACAATGTATTAAATATTCAAATAGGTAACCTTGAGTCTAATCTCACTACTGTATCAGTTTTCTAAACAGGATATTCGTCATCTAACTGTCACTAAACTACGCTAGCTTTCTTAATTTTCCCAAGCCAAAAAAAGGTTTCTCTATGACTAACACATCATTAATTACTCTAGGTGTTTTATTAGCACTGGCACAGCCGGTTTTCGCTAAACTGCCTAATGGTATTGCTAGCGGCGATACTACCGCCACGTCAACAGTGCTTTGGGCGCGTAGCAGTTTAGCCGGTAATGTCAGGTTTCAAGTTAAAGATGCTGAAACAGTTGTGACCGATCAGCAAGTGGTTGTTACCCAGCCGTTGATTCCCGCTAAGCTGGCGGTTACTGGGCTAAGCGCGGGTAAAACCTATAGCTATACAGTAACCGACCCTAAAGGCCAAAGCTTAACGGGTTCATTTAAAACAGCCCCTGCTGGAGGCCAGGTTGGTTTAAGCTTTGGCGTGTCGGGCGATTGGCGCGGTGAGTTAGCGCCTTATCCGGCATTAAAAAATGCGATAGCTAAGTCGTCTGACCAGAACTTAGATTTCTTTATCAAATTAGGCGATACCATTTATGCTGACCATGAAAGCCCGGCTGTTCCTAAGGGTTCCGCAGAGACGTTAAGACAGTTTAGATTAAAACATAATGAAGTTTATGGTCGTCATTTGGGTCGTAATACCTTTGCTAATTTACAACAGCAGGTCTCCATCTTCTCGACGATAGATGACCATGAAGTCAGAAATGATTTTTCGGGTGGCGCGTTGGCCTCGGCGTGTGCGTGTTTTCCAGAAACTACGGGGTTAGTCAATCAAACTAAGTTATATCAAAATGGTTTACGGGCATTTTTTGATTATAACGCCATTGCCAATACTTATTATCCGGCGATAGGTGATGAATTAACTGACGGCAGGCCGAATTTATACCGTGTGCAACGTTATGGCACTACCGCTGGTGTTTTCATTTTAGATGCACGCTCATTCCGTGATGATGAATTAGATGGCGTTAGTGATATTAGCAATGCAACACAGATTGGAACGTTTATTGCCAATTCATTCGATGCGACCACGGAGACGACGCGCACCATGCTTGGTCAGCGCCAATTAGCGCAATTAAAAGTCGATTTATTACATGCGCAAGCCGATAACGTGGTTTGGAAGTTTATTGCTGTACCAGAGCCGATTCAGAATTTAGGTGTATTAGCGGCTTCAGATAGATTTGAAGGTTATGCCTCTGAGCGCTCAGAAATATTGCGTTTTATTGATGAAAACAAAATCAAAAACGTGGTGTTTGTTTCTGCTGATATACATGGCACGATTATTAACGATTTAACCTATCAACGCCGGGAAGACGTGTTGAACGCATTAGCGACTTCTGGCAACCCATTAGCTGCGCCGCATTATCAAACCTCAGCGTTTGAAATTACGACTGGCTCAGTAGCCTATGAGCCTGCTTTTGGTGATGCGGTACTAGGTTTGTTAGGCCAAGTGCCAAACGGTAATGTGCTGTTAGCACAATTATTTGCCATCGTCGGTGTCAGTGACATGGCGGGTTTTAATGCTTTACCTATGGCCGTTAAAAATGAGACGTTAAAATCGGTTATCAATCTACAGCTAACTAATTTGGGTTATACCCCCATCGGTTTACAAGATAACCCTAAAATCGACGCCACATTCGATGCCAACGCTAATGCGACGGCGGCGTTATTTTCTTTTGGCTGGAGCCGCTTTGATATAGATGCTGAAACACAAGCTTTAACCATCACAACTTACGGTATTCCAACGTATACAGCTGAAGAATTAGCCGCTAACCCTGCTGAAATTATTAAACGTAAGCCTAGTGTGTTAAGTAAATTTACTGTACACGCTCAACTTTAAGCACGATGAGTTTGCCTAGAGTGGATTTATTGCACTCTAGGCCACGCTTGCCATCCATGGCACTGGATTTCGGCAATCCCTGCCGGAATGACGGGTAGTGCAAAACTATGAGTTCTGATTGGACAGTTTAAATTCAAAAACACTACTGCTCCCGCAACACCTTAAGCGGTGCCTGATTAACCACTCTGCGCAAACTCCAACTGCCGGTAAAGCTTAACAGCACAGAGGCTAAGGTCGGCACGCTTAACGCTAACACGAGATTAATGTGATAGCTCAAGTCTAATAGCTGAGTGTATAACGCATACAATAAGATTTCTGATAGCGTAACGGCGATAAGCCCAGCAATAGCACCGAGTAATGCGAATTCAAGCCGTTGACTGGTGACGAGAAGTTTTCGTGAAGCGCCGAAGGTTCGCATAATGGCACCGGTTTGTTTACGCGCATCTAAGCTGGTTTGTAGCGCGGCAAACATGACGGTAAAGCCTGCCGCAAGCGCAAAATACAAAATGAAATTCAGCGCTTGTGATAGTTGTAACACGATGGTTTTAAACTGGGTTAACAACGGCGCGACGTCTAATAAGGTGGCGTTAGGAAAGCTTTGCATGATTTGGTTTAATACGTTTTTTTGGTCGTCAGGTAAATAAAAACTAGTGATAAACGTATGCGGTTGCTCATTCAGTGTGCCTGGTGAAAATATCATTAGAAAATTCGGCTTCATGGAGTCCCAGCGTAGGCTACGAATACTCGCCACTTCAGCTTTGATGTGCTCACTGCCTATGGTGAATTCTAACTGGTCACCTAGCGTAATACTTAAACTGTCTGCTAGTTTTTGCTCTACTGAGACTAAACCGGGCTTAACACTTGACCACCATTGGCCTTGATTAATCTGGTTATCTTCTGGAAGCTCGTTACTCCAAGTTAAATTAAGCTCGCGATGGGTTGCATTTTCGCCTGCACTATCTTTACGGACAAAGCGCTGTACCGGTTGCTCGTTAATGCTGATGATGCGGCCGCGCACAACGGGGTAAAAACGGCTGCTAGTCAGTTGTTGCTGATTTAATAGCTGTTGAAACGTGGATAATTGCTCAGGAAAAATATTCAACGCAAAATGATTAGGTGCTTGAGTGGGTAATTGTTGTTGCCAGTTTTTTAATAAATCATTACCGATGCTGTAACACAAGCTCATTGCGCTTAAGCTAATCGCAAATGCCATGATTTGGCTTAGTGTCGCTGTAGGTTGTTGCAGCAAGCTACGCAGGGTTAAACGCCAAATTAACGGCGTGTGGGCTGAAACTTGTTGTGTGGCGCGAAGAATCAGGAATATCAACGCGCTTAATAAGGAGACACTCACTGAGCCTACACCTAAAATTATCGCGGTCATGCGTAAATCTTGCGTGTAATGCCAAAGTAATAGACTAATAATGATTAAGCTTAATCCTATGCTTATCCAGGTGTTAGTGGGCATAGGCGCTAAATCCCGCCGTAATACGCGTAAGGGTGACACATGTCGTAATCGGGTTAACGGGGCGACGCCAAAGCCGATGAGCAGTAAAAAACCAATAACAAAGCCGTAACTAGCGACTGTTAAATCCGTGTCGGCTAATGGTTTGGGTAAAATATCTTGTAATAATAAAAACAACACATGTTGAGTTAGCCAGCCTAACCCAATGCCAAGACTACAGGCAATCAGACCTAGGCTAATCAGTTGGCTGATAAACAAGCCTAAGATAGCGTTTTGTGAGCAGCCGAAACAGCGTAGTAACGCGACATTATCAAAATGGCGTTCTGCATAACGCGAGGCTGACATTGCAATCGCGACACCGGCGATGATAATAACGAGTAAACCCGCTAAGCTGACATAACGCTCAGCGCGGCTTAGTGCCGAGCCGACTTCAGGCCGGTCTTGCTCTATGTCTAATAACCGTTGTGACGGCGTGAGCTGGGGTTTTAGCCAGGTTTTAAAACTGTTAAGCGCGGATTCGCTACCGCTGAATTGAAAAAAATAATGCACATGACTGCCGGGTTGCAGAATATGCGTCGCTGGTAAATCGCTATTATTTATCAGCACGCGCGGTGACATGCTAAAAAAGCCGACTTGTCTATCGGGTTCATAAGTGATGATTTTTTCTACGCTTAACGCCAGTTCACCGACGGTAATATTGTCACTTAGTTTGATATGTAATGCTGATAAAACACGCTCATCGACCCAGGCCTTACCCGGTGCTGGACCGTGATTTTCAATCTGTTCAGCATGGTAATCTGTGATTATGGTTTTTAGTGCGCCACGCAGCGGGTACTTCTCTGTGACGGCTTTGACGCTAGCGAGTAGCATGTCGTCGTTATGTACAATGACACTGGTGAAATCTAACGTATGGGCGAGTTGTAAACCGAGTTGCTCGGCTTTTGCCTGCCAAGCGTCTGGTATTTCATCTGGGCTAGCAATGGCTAAATCAGCGGCGATAAATTCCGCTGTTTGTTTTTGCATACTGCGCTCTAGGCGCTCAGAAAATAACGTAATAGCGCTAGTACAGGCGACGGCTAAGATCAGCGCGATGAGCAATAAGCTGAGTTCACCCGAGCGTGTATCTCGCCACAGTAAGCGTAAGCTTAAGTTAATGTTCATGCGAGTACTCCCGCATTAAGCTTTATCGTGCGTTGGCAATGTCCGGCTAGCACCGTATCATGCGTGACTAAAATCAGCGTGGTATGGTGTTCTTGATTGAGCGCAAATAATAAATCGATGATATGAGCGCCGGTTTTGCTATCTAAATTACCGGTGGGTTCATCGGCGAAGAGAATAGCCGGCTCTCTGGCAAAAGCGCGCGCTAACGCGACGCGTTGTTGTTCGCCGCCGGACAGGGTTTTGGGTTTATGGTGGAAACGTTGGGCTAAACCGACGCGGTTTAATAAGCTTTCAGCAATGTCTTTGGCATGAGTTTCACCGGCTAATTCTAGCGGTAGCATGACGTTTTCTAACGCGGTTAAACTGGGTAATAGCTGAAATGATTGAAATACAAAACCAATCAGCTGATTGCGCACTAAAGCGCGACCGTCTTCGTCTAGTGCGGTGAGTTCGTGACCATTGATGACGATGCGGCCTGTGCTGGGCGTGTCTAGTCCGGCTAATAAACTTATCAGTGTTGATTTGCCCGAGCCAGATTCGCCAATAATTGCGACGCTTTCAGCGGATTTGATTATCAAATCTATCGATGACAAGATATGTAAAATTCCATCTGAAGTTGTAACGGATTTGCCTAAGTTTTCCGTTATGATAATTTCTTGTAAAACGTTCTGATTGAGTGTGCATAATGTCCAAAATGTTAGTGGTATTCGTCATGCTATTTATAGCATTACCGGTTCGCGCCGAGACGCCAGTCATCGTGATTTTAGGTGATAGTATTAGTGCTGCCTATGGTTTTGAGCAAGCTCAGGGTTGGGCGGTGATATTACAAGACAAATTAAAACAAGCCCAATTGCCGCATCATATTGTTAATGAAAGTATTAGTGGTGAAACCAGTGCGGGCGGTTTAGCGCGTTTAGATAAGATTTTAAGCGCACATCATCCAGCTTATGTCCTAGTTGAGCTAGGTGCAAACGATGGCTTACGCGGCTTATCACCGTTAGCGATGAAAGCGAACTTAACCGAAATTATCGCGCGCTCGCGTAAAGCCGGTGCCAACGCCATGTTATTAGGCATGAAAATTCCACCTAATTATGGCAAAGCCTATATCGAAAAATTTTATCAAGTGTATCCGGAACTGGCTAAAGAGTTAGCCGTTCCGCTAGTTCCATTTATTTTAGAACACGTCGCGTTAAAACCTGAGCTCATGCAAGCCGATGGTTTACATCCTAATGCACGAGCCCAACCGTTTATCGCTGACACAATAGCCTCTTATTTGTTCCCATTACTTAAGGCCGAGACCCGCTAATGACTGCATTATCGTTAAAACAAGCGAACCAAATTATTAATACTGCTATTCATGTAGCTAGAGAATTAAACCTAGCGCCATTGACTGTTGTGGTTTTAGACACCGCAGGTCATTTAAAAGCCATGCAGCGCGAAGATGGCGCGACGGTTATCAGACAACAAATCGCTATTGCCAAAGCGTGGGGCGCGGTTAACATGGGGGTGTCATCGCGTAGTCTAGCGGCGGTGGCTGAAAAAAAACCAGAGTTTATGAATGCCTTAGTGAGTATTTCCGATGGCAAAATCATGCCGGTACCGGGTGGTGTGCTAATTAGAGACGCCGAGAATAAGCTATTAGGTGCTGTGGGAATTAGCGGCGATGTGTCTGAGCAAGATGAGCGTTGCGCGATTGCCGGTATTGAAGGTGTCGGGTTTTTCGCGAGTGTTTAATATATCCCTGAACCGTCATGTGCGTTTTTTGAGTAGGGTACGCTGTGCGTACCATTAAAAAAATCGTAATAAAATCAATAAAAAGGTACGCGTAGCGTACCCTACAGTGGGCAGCAAAAACCTATAAAGTATAGCTACGCTGGGCAGTCGGCATTGCGCCGACGCCAGCGGGCTTCATTAAACAGCTATACCAACTTGTAACGCATCAAACCAATCTAAAAAACGTTTGACATCATCGCCTTTGAAAATCCGGCCATGTTGCGGTGCTAAGATGTCGATGTCTAAATTTCTAACCCGCTCAATCCAGGCGCGTTTAGCGTGGTTTGACGGCATCCAGCGTTGGTGGTAGTAACGCATTTTTTCGACATGTGAATCGAAATGCTCAACATACATCGGCGCACTGGCTGATTCAAAGGCTGAGCCAACTTTACCCGACATTAAAATTTTGGCTTGCGGGTCGTAGACATGGAAATTAGCCGGTGAGTGTAAGTAATGCGCAGGAATAAGTTGTAATTCTACCGATTCCAATTTTATCGTACCGCCATTATCCGAAATACCGACATATTCGATGGATTCGCAACCTAAATGGCGTAAATAGCCTTCCCATGCGGCGGGGGCGTGTAGTTTAGCCCCTGATAAGGCTTGATCCCATAAGCCTAACGATGAAATAACGTCGGGGTCTTGATGTGATGCGAATAAATCGGTAATTTGCTCGACAGGCGCATGATGCAATACTGCAGCCATCATAGGGGCAAATAATTCCGCACCACCTGGCTCTAATAACAAACAACGATTTGCAGTGCGCACAGCATATTGATTGCTATCGACAATCTTAGCGGGTTTGTTCTCATCGCGCCCAAACATAATCCATTGATGTGAGCCTTCATATATTTTTGTCATTTTCATGAAAACACTACCTTTTTTAGTTATCAACTGTTGCGATAAAGTGATAATGCGATTCTGCAACGTTGCACATTATCATGAATAGTATGCGCGGCCTTATCGACACTTTCGGCGACGGCTTGTAAGCTTTGTAAATATTCACCGGCTTGTGACGCTTCTATACGCGAGTTCGCGGCAATAACGCGCGCAGCTCTGGCATGATGCATGACGGCTTCTAATTGATCTAACAATTGTTTAACGTCGCGTTTAAACTGTCGTTGGCAGTTTTGCATAGAGTTTTTGGCATTTTCCAGCGGTTTTTGCATAGACGCTGCGTAAGGTGCGTTCGCGGCACTTTTTAGAGACTAACTCAAGCTTGTTATAGACTAACGTTCGCCTATATTCGTTGACCGTTAAGCGATATAACGAGAGCGCATAAATATTAATCGCCGTAACTAGCTCAATGGTTTCTTTAGCCAGCTCATTAATAAAATCGGTTATCGGTTGAAAGCCTTTGGCTTTGTCACCGGCTCTAAATGCAATCGCTTTCGCGTTGGCCGCCGCCAGTGAAATTTCTTTAGCAACAACCATGACCGCGCTTAATTCTGAGGTAATCGATGCGACGGCAACAAATTGCGATTTAGTTTGATTAGTCATAGTCGTTCACCGGTTAGTTAGGTTTCAGTTGTTTAACTAAAGTAAGAATTTTATTCGCGACTTCTTCAAGCGGTACAACGTAGTCGGTACAGCCCAATTTGTAAGCCGCGCCAGGCATTCCCCAAACGACACAAGATTGTTCATCTTGGATGACGGTGAGTGAGCCTACATCATGCATTTCTTTCATGCCCAATGCGCCATCTGAACCCATGCCCGTTAATAATACCGCAATCGCGTTTGTGCTGGCACATTTAGCGACCGATTGAAATAAAACATCGACAGCGGGTTTATGGCGGTTTACCGGTGGGCCATCGTTTAGATGAATAACATATTTGCCGTTTTCTTTGACGACTTGCATGTGTTTATCGCCGGGTGACACATAAATATTACCGTCTTCGACAAGTTGTCCATGTTTTGGAATAGATGCCGTCATTTCCGTGACTAAATCGATATGGCGCACAAACGATTCGCTAAAGGCGGCCGGTAAATGTTGTGTAATAAATACCGGTGGAGTGTTAGCCGGTAAGCTTTTAGCAACGACTTTAATCGCTTCGGTGCCTCCGGTTGATGCGCCTAATGCAATGATTTTATTGCTAAAAACTTGGCTTTTCTGGCTGGGTTTAGCAACAGCCTCTGTCTGATGTCTAACAGCCGCCGCTTCGTTGTCTCGAGTTTTAACTGGACGATAATCTAAGTTTCGTACATTGGCTTTAGCCGCCGATTTAACTTTGGCAATAATATCATCTGCATATTCATTTAAGGTTTTAACGACATCGACTTTAGGTTTAAACACAAAATCTACCGCACCTAACGCGAGCGCTTCTAATGTTACTTCGGCGCCTTTTTCCGTTAAGGTCGAAATCATGACCACCGGTGTGGGCCTTAAACGCATTAAATTGCGTAAAAAAGTAATGCCATCCATGTGCGGCATTTCTATATCTAAGGTGAGTACGTCAGGGTTTAATTGCTTAATCATATCCCTAGCAATTAATGGGTCTGCGGCCGTGCCAATGACTTCAATATCAGGGCATGATGATAAGACTTCCGTTAATATTTTTCTGATTAAGACCGAATCATCAATGATAAGTACACGTATCTTATTCATATTCACAACCTAAAACCTGTCTTAAGAGTGTTGAAGAGTGATAACACAACTATGTCGTCCTTTTGAAATTAGCTTTTGATGCCATGATAACTTTTTCTATGATTTCCTCGGCATAGTCATTTAACGTATGTTCGACATCAACAACGGGTTTAGCAATAAAGTCAACAGCGCCTATCGATAACGCTTCTAATGTAATGTCCGCGTTATGTTCGGTTAGCACAGAAATCATCACGACGGGCATAGGCCTTAATCGCATCAGATTGCGTAAAAAAAGTAATGCCGTCCATACGCGGCATTTCTATATCCAGTGTTAACACGTCAGGATTTAATTGTTTAATCATTTCTCTAGCGACAAAAGCATCTTCGGCAGCGCCTACGACTTCTATCTCAGGAGAGGAATTTAAGATTTCTGTTAACACTTCTCGGATAAGCAAAGAATCGTCAACAATCAGTACGCGTACTTTTTCATAATAGTTATAAAGTGTATCGATGTTAAAACAATTCAACATCGCCGCCCACAGGCGCATCTTTAAGTTGTTCAAAATATTGACGTTCTCTTTGCACAATGGTCGCATTGTGTAAATCTTGAATCTTTTTCATGCCGACTTTACCTGTGCGTGGAAAGTAAATAATTTTGCGTGGATAAATATCGCCTAAATCCTGAGATAGCAACTTTAAGCCTTCAGTATCGATATACTCAAGGACAAATTCAATGTTTTTGATACCTACGTCGGTGAGCGTAGGAATAATTTTTCCGCCGCCAAACACCTTAACTTCCAAGTTTTTTCGTTTACCACCGTTGCTTAAAATCGTATTAATCAAATGCTCCATAGCATAGTTGCCATAACGCGTAGCATTATTAACCAGCATGTGACTTTGCTGACGTAGCTTTTCGGTACTCGTGACCGGGAGCATAAAATGGTTCATACCGCCTATACCGCTTTCTTTATCGCGGATACAGGCGGAAATACACGAGCCTAGCACTGTCGTGATGAGTTCATTTTCTTTGGTGACATAATATTCA
Organism: Methylocucumis oryzae; assembly: GCF_000963695.1. Taxonomy (GTDB): domain Bacteria; phylum Pseudomonadota; class Gammaproteobacteria; order Methylococcales; family Methylomonadaceae; genus Methylovulum; species Methylovulum oryzae. The sequence continues at coordinate 6,570 of NZ_LAJX01000054.1, read as the reverse complement.
CCTGGCAATAATTTTGCCGCAATAATGCCATGCGTGTTATCCATGTAGCGGTTAATTTGTTCAAAACCAGCAATGGAAGGGCTGTCTATGGGTTCTTTGTTACTCATGGTAATTACTTTATTTTCCGGTAACTGGTGCAAGCCACTAATTCCAAATCCGTTGATAATTGGCTTAAAGATTCGGAATGACCTATGAATAACCATGACCGACTCGCTAAAATTTCGGCATAGCGTTTGGCCAGCGATGCTTTGGTTTCTCTGTCGAAATAAATCAGAACATTACGACAAAAAATAAAATCAAACGGGCCTTTCATGGGCCATTCTCTAATTAAATTTAATTGTTTAAAACGAATAATTTGTTTTAATTCGGAACTCATTTTGACGTGTTCCGGGTTATTTTTATTGCGTAAAAACCATTTTTTGACGCGTTTTTCATCAATGCCAGTAATACGGTCTTCAGTATAAATTCCTTCTTCCGCTGTTCTTAATACGGCCGTATCTAAATCGGTTGCCAGAATTTTAATATCCCATCCTGCTGGTACGTTTTCTAATAACGTCATAGCAATTGAATAAGGTTCTTCACCAGTAGAGCAACCTGCTGACCATGCTTTAATCGTGCGAGTCGCTTGGTTTCTGACTAATAATTCAGGAATTACGGTATCGCGTAAATAGTCGAAATGATGATTTTCTCGAAAAAATGAGGTTAAGTTAGTTGTGATAGCATTAATAAAATCGGTAAATTCTAACTCAGGATTTTGCTCTAAATAATCACAATATTCCTTAAACGTCGTAAAACCTAATCGTCTGACTCGTTTAGAAAGCCGAGAATAAAACATATCAAAACGTTCATCGGGTACTTGTATACCCGAGTGTTGGTTCGATAGTCTTCTAAGAAAATTAAAATCATCGAAGGTAAATTTAAACTCTCGTTCTTTCTCTACGACGGCCATGTTGGTTTGCTTATCTCAACGGTTGAGTATCATTTAATGTCAAGCACATCAAGTAAGCCCAGCAACTTAACCGATTCATAAAAACGCGGCGAAGGTGAGTCGAACAATAAAATCTTATCTAATTTGCTCACGTCTTTTTTTTAATGCCACCAGAAGCTGTAACGTTGTGGTATCAATAGAATTCACTTCGGAAGCGTTTATTTCAATTAAGTCATTAGCTGCCAACACTTTTTTCAAGCGTTGATGTAATCGACCGACATTTTGAATATTTTGCAAAGGCTCCAGCAAAACCGGGCTTTCGGCGCTGATTTCATCTTCAGTCTGTTGCTGTTCGGTCGTGTCATCAATCATGGCGGCCTCTTCATCAGGTTCAGAGCTATTTTCTGCTACGAGTTCTGGGTCAATATCACTGTCTTCATTGTCTTGGCTCGTCATCAAACCGGTAGCCGCTAAAATATCATCGCTAGGTTCGGTTACATCGGTTTGCTCTTGCTCCATCCATGCTAAGGGGTCGTAGCCTATAAGACTATTTTCTTCATTATTTGCCATACATTACCTTGCCTTCTATAAAGTCAGTTGCAAGCTTTTGAAAATCCAATGCTGAACGACTACCGGGGCTATATTCTAATACAGTCTTGCCAAAGCTAGGGCATTCGGCTAAGACGTTAGTTTCTTTAATAACGGTTGCTAAAATTGTGTTGGGAAAGTGGTGTAGCAATAGCTTTAACACTTGTTTAGATATTTTCCGATTAGGCGTGTAACGCGAAATGACTAACCAGAGTTTAAATTGTTTGGTCAGTGATTTTTCAAATTTTTTCACAGTGCCCATTAAGTGCGATAAGCCTTGCAATGCCATGAAATCGCTAGTCATTGGGATTAATAATTCGTCAGCGGCGAATAACGCATTGACCACTAATAAGCCTGATGACGGTGGGCAATCGATAAAAATATAATCTTGCTGGCTTAAACCTGAGGCTAACGCTGTTTTCAACATATCGCCACGATGTGGACTGCTGCTATTTAATTGCTCGATTTGCATCAGCTTAGGCCCGGAAACGATGAGCTGCAGGTTAGACCTGACCGGTAATACAACTTGCTCCAACGTTTTCTCGCCTAACATAACGGCGTCAATACCGTCTTGGCTAGCATCTCGAATACCTAATGACACGGCTAAATGACCTTGCGGGTCTAAGTCAATGACGGTTACCTTTTTTCCCGTTTCAGCAATAGCGTGACACAAATTAGCTGAAGTCGTCGTTTTACCGACCCCCCTTTTTGGTTAACTATTGCGACAACTCTCACGGACTACTCCAAGCCATCCAGGCTTTCAAGTTCATCGGGATTTAACAATTTATCGACATCTAACAACATAATCATATTTTTTTTATAAACATGCATACCGCGCATATAACGAGTATCAATACGCGTACCGAAGTTAGGCGCTTTTTTTATCTCATCCAGCTTAATGTCTAGCACGTCAGATACCGCGTCGGCGACAATGCCCATAACAAACGTGCTGTGTAAATGCTTAACACACAAGACGATGACGACAGTTTTCTGGTTGTAATCGCTATGTTCTAACGCAAATCGGTCTCTTAAATCGACGATAGGTACTACTGAGCCTCGTAGATTTAACACGCCTTTAATATAGGGCGGCGTGTTAGGGATGACCCGGACGGGTTCCCAGCCTCTAATTTCTTGGACTTTTAATATGTCCACACCATACGCCTCACCAGCTAGTTGAAACGTTAGAAATTGTTGAATGTGATTAGATTCCATCGGATTATTTTTAGCATCTATGGCGTTATTCATCAAATTTCCTTGCAGCTTGTAACCTCCCCCTTTAGGGAGAGTCGTGAAAGTTGAAAACGAGGCGAGTGCCTTGTTATCTTCTAGTAGCCCCCTCGTTCACGGGGAGGCAAGCCACCGGTCTCTATCTGTCGGTGGCTTTGTCATCCGACAGATGAGGTCGGTTGTGGATTGAAACATGTTAAACACCTTGAGTGAAGTGTATTGCAGAGGCAAGGTAAGCAATGCCTACCTTGCGGCTACTAACAAGGGTTGCTATTAAAATTCTTCCCATTCGTCGTCGGGGCTAGGTTTTGATGTTAATGGCGATTTTAGTGCTGGCGCTGGTTTATTGGGTACGGTTTTAATGGGCGCTGGTTTAGACGCTAATGCCGGTTTAGTTTTGTGCTGCGAGTTGAGTTTAAAGAAGTTTAATAACTTAGTCATATTTGACGCTTGCTCACTCATCGATATGCTGGCTGCAGAGGCTTGTTCCGCTAAGGCCGCATTTTGTTGAGTAATTTCATCCAATTGCGCAACGGCTTTATTGACTTGTTCTATGCCTGCCGTTTGTTCGGCGCTGGCTTTAGCGATTTGATTGACTAACTCACTGGCTTTGCCAACACTTGAAACGATTTCGTTTAACGCCGCACCGGTTTCATTAACCAGGGCACTACCTGCGCGCACTTTTTGTACGCTGTTTTGAATTAACTCGCTGCTTTGCTTGGCTGCCGTCGCGCTACGTTGTGCTAGATTACGCACTTCTGATGCGACGACTGAGAAACCACGGCCTTGTTCGCCAGCGCGAGCCGCTTCGACTGACGCGTTTAACGCTAATAAGTTGGTTTGGAACGCTATTTCGTCAATAACAGAGATAATCTCAGCAATTTGGCTGCTGCTTTCATTGATTTCTTGCATCGCGCTAATCGCCGATTTAACGACGTCACCGCCTTTTAATGCTAACTGCTTAGCGGAATCGACCGAATCGCTGGCTTCATGGGCATGGGTCGCGGTGTTTTTAACAATGCTGGTTAATTCTTCCATGCTAGCAGCAGTTTCTTCTAGGTTCGCCGCTTGTTGCTCAGCCCGTTGCGATAAGTTGTTATTACCGGAAGAAATTTCTTGTGCTGAGCTATCGATAAAGTCTGCAGCGTCACGAATTTGCACAAAGACTTCACTAAATTTAGCAATGGTTTCATTGATATTGTCTTTACACTCGCCGTATACACCGTCGTATTGATTAGTAATGGTGCGGGTTAAATCGCCGTTAGCGAGATTACGCATGGTAATGCCAATATCGCTAAACACTTTTTCTAAAATTTGGTTAGTTAAAGTGATTTGAGTCACATCAGTAGCAAACTTAACGACTTTATAGGGCTTGCCATCCAAATCTAAGATAGGGAAATAACTAGCACGCAGATAGACCACTTTACCATTTTTGCCAAACCGTTTAAATTCGCCAGTATCAGCTTCGCCACGATTTAAGCGTTCCCAAAAAAATGTTTATATTCGGCGCTTTGACCATAGATAGGCTCAGCAAAGAGGCGGTGATGTTTACCTTTAATTTCATCTAAGGTATAACCCATAGTCTCTAAAAATAAGTCATTAGCATCGATAATGGTGCCGTCCATATTGAATTCAATGACGGGTTGCGATTTTCTAATCGCGGCAACTTGACTGACAAAATCTATATTTATTCTATTCTGTTCGTTCAAATGCTTTTCAACCTCGTGCTCTAAGGCAAGGTCGGCGTTAAATAGTGTACCCACACTATATATAGCACGGTAACAATCGCCAATTTGATCAGTACGGTCTAAATCGACATTGGCTTTAAAATTGTGGTTGAGAAAACGGTATGAGACTCCGATGATGGTTTCCAGCGTAGCATGTATAAGCCGGTATAAGTTAACGGCAAGAAAGCCCGATAACAGTAACGACAAAGCAAAAATTGAACTTAACAGATAATCTTGTTCACTTAGCAATTTAACTAATAGGTAGCTATTCGGTATTAAGAATAACAGTCCAATCAAGGTAAATTTTTTCCATAACGCGATTTCGCAAAATTGTTTTTTTATAGCTGCCCAGCCAGTAGGCCGCATAGACACTTTATTAGCGTTTAATTTTTGGTAAAACTGTTCGGCTTCATCGATTTTTTCCCGCTTAGGTGGGTAACGTACCGATAGATATTCTTGTAATTGACCATTGGTATAAACCGGCACCACATTGGCTTCAACCCAATAATAATCACCGGATTTGGTACGGTTTTTCACCATGCCTTTCCACGGTAAGCCTTTTTTTAAGCAGCTCCACATGTCTTCAAAGGCAGCGGGTGGCATGTCAGGGTGACGGACAATATTGTGCGCTGAGCCAATCAGCTCTTCGCGACTAAAACCTGAAGTCTCGACGAAAGCATCATTAGCATAAGTGATAACGCCTTTTAAGTTAGTCCTGGTGACTAAGAAAGTGTCTTTAGTTAATAGCACTTCTTTATCAGTAACGGGCATGTTTATTTTCATTATTGTTCCCTCCGTTTTCTAACGGTTATCCCATTATGCAGTTTCGGTTTGATCCAATTCTTCTAGGTGTAGTAATTTATCTACGTCTAATAACATGACCATGCGTTCATTAACCGACGCTAAACCGTCAATAAATTCGTTGCTAATCTTGGTGCCAAAATCCGGTGCGTTTTGTATTTTAGTCTTATCTATCGTAATGACATCGGAAACCGAATCGACGACAACACCCATGGTTCTGGGTTTTTTACTGTCGCCGGTTTGTAACACGACAACGACAGTGAGTAACGTATAGTCGGCGTTTTTTCAGTTTAAAGCGTTCGCGTAAGTCGATGATAGGAACGATAGAGCCGCGCAAATTGACCACGCCTTTTTCATACGACGGTACGTTGGGAATTCTCGAAACCGGCTCCCAGCTTCTAATTTCTTGTACGCGCAAAATATCAACACCATATTCTTCCTTGCCTAAGGCAAAGCTTAAATATTGCACATCGTTATCCAGTTTTTTATTGTAATGGTCTTGCGCGTGCTCTTTAGTGTCTTGGCTTTGAATTTGATTTTCGCTCATTGTGTTAAGCTCCTTGATAAAGTGTAGAGACGCAAAACATTTCGTCTCTACAGGCTAGCGATTAGACATGCGTACGAGTCCTGGCACGTCTAGGATTAACGCTACAGAGCCATCACCTAGAATTGTTGCGCCAGATACGCCTTCAACTCTTCGGTAGTTGGCTTCTAATGATTTAATCACGACTTGTTGCTGGCCTAATAAGTCGTCTACGAATAAACCGCATAATATGCCTTGACCTTCGACAACCACAATGACGCCTTCAGCATTTTTATTAGTAGGATGTTTGCTTTGTACGTTAAAAATTTGCTGCATCCTAATGATAGGTATGTACTGGTCACGCAAACGAAAAGTTTCGCCTTTGCCAGCCACTTTATTTAACATCTTTTCTGTGATGTTAATAGATTCAATAATCGATACTAACGGCACAATATAGGTTTCATCACTAACCGCTACCGATTGACCATCAAGAATCGCAAGCGTTAGCGGCAAATGTATCGCTATCGTCGTGCCTTTGCCTAATTCTGAGGTAATATCGATGTTTCCACCTAACGCTTCGATATTACGCCGTACCACATCCATGCCGACGCCACGCCCCGAAATGTCAGTGAGCTTTTCTGCCGTAGAGAAACCGGGCATGAAAATGAGTTCAAAGGCTTGTTTGTCGGTTAGTTGCGCATTGTCATCTAAAATGCCTTTTTCTATGGCTTTGGCAATAAGTTTTTTCTTCTTATCCATGCCGTTACCATCATCGG
>NZ_LAJX01000053.1 GCF_000963695.1 Methylocucumis oryzae | reverse complement strand
GATTCAATAATGAAGCTGTTGTTTTATGCACAAGTTATACACAATGTTAATAATTACATTCTATTAATAACCCTTTGATTACAAGTAATAAAAATTGGTTTTACACATATACACCCGCTTAATAACAATAAAATAAATATTTTTGTCTTATATTGTTATTAGCCAATCAAAAAACAATAAAATAGCTTAATATTAAAGTTAGATAGTAATTTTATTAATTACTCTAATATGCTGTGGACAATACTGTGGATAAAGTCGATATTACGCCATTGATTTTTGTGGATAACCTTGACAATACTGGGATTGCATTTTTTATCCACATGTTATGCACATTTTTAAACAACGCAGAATGCATTTAAGTAACTGTTATCTAACTATTATTTTTGTTATTACACATATCCAGTGTTCTAATAATAAAAAGATATAAATTTTTTTTTCTTAATTTTTATTAAGCTGAATACTTGCTCTCGTGTTTTAAAAAGTAATATTAAAAAATAAGCTTTTTATTAAATACAAATCCGTTATGATTAATCACACTCTTCATGAGTGATTTATTGATTACAATTCTTGAGAACGAACGTGACGACTAACGTACAGTGCAACGAAGGTATTTGCCTTTTGAAACTCGGTAATGAGTTAACTATTTATAACGTAGCCGAATATAAACAGCAGTTAGAAACAGGTTGGCAACAAAATCAAGAATTACACTTGGATTTATCTGACGTATTAGAAATTGATAGTGCTGGTGTGCAACTATTGCTATGGTTAAAAAAAACAGCCGGTTCGCTAAAGTTAGTACACCATAGTAAAGCCGTTATCGAAGTTTTTGAGCTGCTAAATCTAACCGCTCATTTTGGCGATCCTATTATTTTGACTCAATAACGGTTTGGTTATGAACGACCTTGATGCAGCACTGACGGTTTTTATTCAAGAAGCAGAAGAGCTTCTTATTCAAATGGAGCAAGGGTTACTTTTATTAGAAGAAACCCCATCCGATAAGGAAAGCATAAATAATGTATTTAGAGCCATGCATACCATTAAAGGCTCAGCAGGTTTATTTGGTTTAGAACATGTGGTTGCGTTTTGTCATTGTGTTGAAACCGTTATGGATGCGATTAGGAAAAATCAACGCGCTATTGATAAACAAATCATTTCGGTATTATTGAGTTGTAAAGACTTTTGTTCTGAGTTAATTGAATACAATCTGAGCAACCAAAGCCCAACACTTCCTGAAAGATTAGCCGAAACAAGCAACCAATTAATCCAACAATTACATGCAGACCATGCTTTGATTAGCAAAGCACCCCTCGATAAAGAGCCAGAAATTACCGCGATTAAATCAGTACTCCCTGAAGATAACTGGTTAATTATCTTAAAATTTCATACAAACGCTTTGCGTAACGGCATAGATCCTATTGCTTTCATTAGTTTTCTAAAAGGCAAAGGCAGTATTGTCACAATTCAAACGCTAACACCAGAGCTGCCTATAGACTTTAGCTTTGATTCTGAAAGCTGTTATTTGCAGTTTCACATTGTATTTCACACACCGTTAGCTAAGCCGGACATCGCGAAAATCTTTGAATTTGCTGAAGATGACTGCGATATTCGGTTGCTTCCGCCAGATTCTAAAATAGAACAGTATCTAAAGTTATTGCAAGCATCTGAGTATGACGCTGACGGTGTGAAGGAAATAGAGAAATTAGGTGAAATATTGACCAATATAGGCGCGTTAACGGCTTCTGAGATAAATCAAGCGTTACAACAGCAAGAGCAAAACCAAGCCAAACGCCTTGGCGAGATATTAGTTGAGCAACAGTTTACCGAACAAGTGGTCGTCACGCAGGCATTGCAAAAGCAAGAGTCAGAACGGGAGAAAGCCAGTAAAGCCGCTAATTATATTCGGGTCGATGCGACTAAATTAGGTCGATTGATTAACTTAGTGGGTGAATTAGTAATATCAGGGGCAAGTATTAATTTACTTGCTCAACGTTATCGCTTAACTGAGCTAGATGAAGCAGCGGCTCACATGTCGGGCTTAGTCAGTGAAATCCGTGATAGCGCATTGCAACTAAGAATGGTTTCTATCGGAGAAACCTTTTCACGGTTTAAACGTGTTGTGAGAGATGTTAGTACCGAGTTAAACAAGCAAATTGAGTTGGTTGTTACCGGCGGAGAAACTGAGTTAGATAAAGCGTTGGTTGAAAAAATTAATGACCCACTCACTCATTTAATTCGTAACGCGCTTGATCATGGTATAGAACTGCCTGAACAACGCTTGGCATCAGGAAAACCTGCGCAAGGCAATATTTATCTTAATGCGTACCATGACTCAGGCCATATTGTCATTGAAGTTGCAGATGATGGTGCTGGTTTAAATGCCGATAAAATTTTAGCTAAAGCGATTAAAAATGGCTTGGTTACAGAAAATCAACAGCTTAGCCAACAAGAAATTTTTAATTTGATTTTTGCAGCGGGTTTAAGCACTAAAGATCAGGCAAATAATTTATCTGGGCGCGGCGTTGGTATGGATGTGGTGCGCAAAAATATCTTGGCATTACGCGGAGCGGTTAATGTAACGAGTCAACAAGGTGTTGGCACGACGATTACGATTCGTTTGCCATTAACATTAGCAATTATTGATGGTTTTATGGTGGTTGCAGAAAACGAACGCTACATTATTCCACTGAATATGATTGAAGAATGTGTGGAAATGAATGCTTCTGAATGGAAGATAGATACGATTAAACATTATATTAATTTGCGTGGTGAGGTATTGCCTTACTTAAGATTAGCTGATTATTTTCAGAATCGAACACAACACATTCCTACAGACCATAGAGAAAGTTTAGTGGTAGTAAAAATGGCTAATAAAAAAATAGGCTTAGTGGTCGATGAGTTACAAGGCGAGCATCAAACCGTTATCAAACCGCTAGGCAAAATATTTGAGCGTTTACAAGGTGTCAGTGGTGCAACTATTTTAGGCAACGGTGATGTTGCATTGATTTTAGATGTGCAAGGATTAATTCAACATGCCATGCATGATACAAACACGAGTTATCAATCTAGCATGATAGCCAATTCTTACTAAGGTATACGATGGTTCGTTTAAGAAGCGAAAATCAACAATCCAGCCAAGACGATAAGTCGTTGGCTAATGATGCTTACCAACAGTTTTTAACATTTTTGTTGGGCAATCAGGTGCTTGGCATCGACATATTAGAAATAAAAGAAATTATTGAAACGACTAGGATTACTAGAATTCCTAAAACACCGGCTTACATACGCGGTGTGATTAATTTACGCGGCAATATTGTTCCTGTCATTGATTTATCGGCCAGGTTATACCAATACGCGAGCGAGCTTAGTAAGTTAAGTTGTATCGTGTTAGTCGAAGTGGAATTAAATCATGAAATGCACATGGTGGGGGCTTTAATCGATCAAGTTAATGAAATCCTGGATATTGCCGAAGCCGATTTATTACCAGCACCTGATTTTGGCACAGAAATTCGCATTGACTTTATCAAGGCTATGGGCAAGGTAAACAACGAATTTATTACTTTATTAGCGATTGAGCGTATTTTGTCGATTATCGAATTAGCAGAGTTTCAATCTATCACGCAAGAAAACAATCAACAATTCCAGACATCGGAAGTAAGTAAATGAATATTAATGACCTAAGCGTAAAAACAAAAATATTAAGCGGTGCCATGTTATTGGTGATTATCACTGTGATATTCGGTGTGGTTGCTCAGCGCTATGTATCGAAAGTAGCTGACGCGCTGTTTGGGATTACCGACAATAATGCCAAAGCAGTGGAATTGGCTACAGGCGTTGAGCGTATGGCTTTTTCAACGATTTTAGAAGAAAAGAATTTTTTACTTTATCAAAAAGAAGAAGCTCATCAACATTTAGACAGTAATTTAAAACAGCTTTATGAGTATTTAGATAAGCTTACTGAACTTGCTAAGAGTAAGAATAATACGCGTTTATTGGATCAAGTGGCTAGCGCGCGTAAAGACGCTACGCGCTACGATAATGAATTCGATAAAGGTGTAGCCATGTTAAAAGCGAATAAGCAAATGGTTGCGCTTATGATTGAGAAGGGGGTAAGCGTTGTTGAAATATCTGAAAAGTTTATGAATATTCAGAAGGATTCATACGACAATGCTATGGCTAAGGGTGCTGATGCCAAAACCTTAGATGAGTATGTGCAACGCTACGTTAGAACAGTCGCCATTCGAGTTAAAGCCAATCGAATCATTCGCTTAGAAAAAGAGGAAGTGAATTATAAAGACCGCGTCGCTTGGAACAAAATGGTGGTGATGCTGCCCGAGTTAATGCGGTTATATGACGATTTAGAAAAAATTACTGTTGAAAAATCCTTGCTTGATTTAATTGAACAAGCGCGTATCGCGACAACAGAATATGAGCAAGCTGCGCAAAATTGGATTAAAAACGACGATGAATTAAAAGTTATTCTTAGCCACATGCAAGAGTACGGTCAAACCGTAATGCAACAAGCTCAAGATGCTGAAGCCGCCGGGTATCAGCAATTAGAAGTCGCCAGAAATGAGGCTGAGGCCTTAGTTCGTCAAGCCAATATTATTATTATTTGTACTATTTTGGTGTCGGTGATTTTCGGTTTATTCATCGCGTTTTTCTTAACAGCTTTGATTACCAAACCTATTCAAAAAGGCGTTGCTTTTGCGAATTCGTTAGCGGAAGGGGATTTAACGGTAACGCTAGATATTTATCAAAAAGATGAAATTGGTGTATTAGCAACAGCATTACAATCCATGAGTTTACGCTTTAAAGAAGTGGTTGAAGGGGTGAGAGCAAATGCCAGTAATATGGTCGGCGCATCGCAGCAAATTAGTGCAACCTCACAAGCATTAAGCCAATCGGCTGTTGAGCAAGCGTCAAGTGTGGAATCTACTAGCTCATCGGTGCATCAACTGACAGCATCAGTACAGCAAAATGTTGAAAATGCGAAAGTGACTAATACCATGGCAAGCACCTCGGCTAAAGAGGCCGCTGAAGGTGGTGACGCAGTTAAACGCACTGTCGACGCGATGAAACAAATCGCTGGCAAAATCACGTTAATTGAAGATATTGCTTATAAAACCAATTTATTGTCATTAAATGCTGCCATAGAAGCCGCTAGAGCCGGTGAGCATGGTAAAGGCTTTACAGTCGTGGCTGCGGAAGTGCGTAAGTTAGCGGAAAATAGCCGAGTAACCGCACAAGAAATCAAAGAATTAGCGACGAATAGCGTCAATATTGCCGAGGAAGCGGGAAAATTATTAGAGCATATTGTGCCTAATATTCAAAAAACAGCGGATTTAGTTGAAGAAATAACCGCAGCATCAGAAGAACAAGCGCAAGGTATTAATCAAATCAATGATGCCATGGCGCAATTAGACCATACCACTCAGCAAAACGCCTCAGCCTCGGAGGAACTTGCGGCTACGTCCGAACAAATGAGTGCGCAAGCTGAAAATTTACAACAATCGGTGGCTTTTTTTAAAGTTGAAAATGCTTATGCGGCCGTTAAAAACTCATCGAAAGATAGAAATTCAAAGTTAGCCGTACCCAATTACAGCGCGACAATGCCTAAAGCAAAGAAGGCCAATTCATCGAATACGGATATTGATTTAAAAGACTTTGAGAAATTTTAGGCGATGTTTATCGGTTTTTTAATGCCTGAGCTTTACGTTTTTTTAAGTAAATGTAAAACCCGGTGATAGATAACATGACAACGACTAAACCCATCGTAGAGACAAAAAGTTTAAACGGCAAACCAAAAACACGCGCTCTATGTAGCGACATTAACCACATGGTTATCGTGTAGCCGATATTTTCTTCAGGTAAGCCATAAATACCTGCGAATTGCCCCGTGTCACCATCAAAATACAACATAGGGGCAAATTCGCCGATGTTTTTATCGGTTTCTGCTTGGTAAACATATAACCCTAGCTCTGGTTGATAAGCCAGCTCAATTTCACCAAAAACAGTAAACTCATGTTGTTGAGCTTGTTCAGCCAATAATTTTTTTGCTATGGCATGGGCTGCACGCCAGTCTAGTTTAGGTTCGGGTTTAGCTTTGGCCAGTTGAGGTAATTCCGGATACTGCTCTAAATCGGGCATGTTAAATGCCCAGGTCATTAATGGCTGGTAAATAAACTCGCGCAAGTTAAAACTGACCGCTGACCAGGCAATCACTAATAACATCAGCCATGTCCATAAGCCAAACGCTCTATGTAAATCCACCATTAAGCGATGAGTGGAACTCGGCCATTTTATTTTCCAAGCAACAGACCAACGTGACCCAAAGCTTTTACCGGTTTGTGCTGAATTCGAGGCAGTTGTTTTTCGTGCGGGGGGTAAGGTTAAATAAAAGCCAACAAAACAATCGAGTGTCCAAATTAAAGCCGCTATACCTAGCAACCAAATCCCAGGCTGCTCTAATAATAACGAGAAATGTAGTTTATAAATGACATTCATCACATTGCTTTTAGTGATGGGCCAAATACTATCGTCTTCGTCTAAGCCATAATCGATGAGTTCGCCGCTATAAGGATTTAACCGGATTGAGAACTCATCGAGCGGTAAAGGTTTGCCGGTTTCGGTATCAATTTTGGGCAATAAACCGGCTTCAAAGATTTGTCCGGGTTTACGGTTAAACACAATTTGGTTAATTCTGGCTTCAGGGACTAATGCTTGAGCCTTTTCGACCAGCGTAATGTCGTCTAACATAACTCGTTGTTCAATAGCCACAAAGCGCCGCTCAGGATTTAACCAATCATCTAATTCTTGATAAAACGCCAAAAGACTACCGGTTATACCAACGATGATTAAAAAGAAGGTTAAATAAAGACCGGCATAGCGATGCATTAATACCCAAAATTGTCTTTTCATTTTTGTTTATGCGAGTAGGTTGAGTTGAAGTGATGATACGTGTTTATCGTTGGCAATTTAAACAGTGGTTACCAACTTAAGACGGGGCGCTTTTAATTTTAGCCAGTGGAGCTAAATCGTCATTTCGGCATTTAACTATACTTTAAACGGTTAAGTTTTCGGTTTTTAGGTAGGGTGCGCTGTGCGCACCTTTATAAGTTATCATTAAAAATCAAATGAAAAAGGTGCGCACAGCGCACCCTACGGCAACACAAGATACCGAATGTGACCGTTCAGAGTATATATAAGGGTATAAAGTTGAGTGATTTTTGTAACGCATTGACGCTAATCATGCCGGATGGACGGTATCAGCGATTTAATTTTCAATCCGGTGCTACCTTATTAGAAATTTTTGCTGCTCGAAGGTTACCCGATACGTTCCATTTGTGGTGGGCATGGTGGCTGTGGACAATGTAAAGTTCAAGTGTTAGACGGCTATTCTATGCTGTTGACGCTGAGTGAGCAAAACCTAGTGAGCAAATCAGACGCTGAAGCGGGTTGGCGTTTGGCCTGTCAAATTCGGCCTAAAGCTGATATGACTGTGCACATTACACAATCAAGCATACCTGTTCTGCATTGGCGCTTGTTGCAGGACAGTGAATATGGAAGCTTACCGATTTTACCTAAGCGCCCAGAGTTGAAGCATCGCTATGGTATTGCTGTTGATTTAGGTAGCACTCATGTTCGCTTATCGCTATGGGCGTTAGGCGATGCGAAACGGCTTACTGGTTGTATTGGGTTAAATCCGCAAATTGCTTATGGCGGTGATGTGTTAACCCGTTTATCTATGGCCGAGCGCTCTGAGAGTAGTAAGTTGGCATTAATCCGCTTAATCCGCTCTGCGCTGGCTAATGCGATTGAGTTTATGCTTGAGCAGACAGCTATTACTGCATCAGCTATTGATAAGATGGTGATAGTGGGCAATACCGCGATGCTCGCCTTAGCATCAGGTAAAAATATAGCGTTGTTATTACAGCCAGAATTTTGGCAATGTTGTATTGATATTCAGCCAGAGACTGTCGAGGTCGTGCAACGAGATTTAGGGTTGTCTAAGCAGATGCAAATAGACTTTGTGCCGCCTTTAGGTGGTTTTATTGGCTCTGATTTGTTAATGGGCGTCATTAATACGCAATTAACCCGTCAGCCTGCTTATTCACTGTTAGTTGATTTTGGTACAAATTCGGAAATTGCTCTGTGGGATGGTAAAAAATTATGGGTGACGTCAGCGGCAGGCGGCCCTGCTTTTGAGGGGTGTGGTATTAGTTGCGGCATGTCAGGAGAAGCGGGGGCAATCTACCGTGTCGAATCTGATAAGAATACAGGTTTTCAGCTAGCCGTTATCGGTGATGTTACAGCCCAAGGGTTGTGTGGTTCAGGTTTAATTGATGCAATTGCTTATTTGCTAGAGCAAGGCTTGCTAGATAAATTGGGGCGATTCACACGCGAGTTAGCCAATGGTTTTGTTTTAGCCGAAACGGATAAAGCGATTGTTCTAAACGCATCAGATATTGATGTTTTTCAACGCGCTAAAGCATCGATTGCGGCGTGTATTCGTCGGCTATGTGATTTGGCGGGTGTTGCGCTGGCTGACTTAACTCAGATTTATGCGTCCGGTGCGTTTGGACAATGGTTAGCGATTCATCATGCGCAACGTGTCGGGTTATTACCGACTATTCCCGCTGAGCGCATTCATTTGATAAATAATACTGCGTTATCAGGGTGCGAAGAAGTTTTGTTAATATCCGAAAAGCAGCAATACTTGCGGGAAATCACAACCATTACCGAGGTGTGTAATATGGCGGAAGATTTAGAGTTTGAGACTTTGTATTTGGAAAACCTTTATCTACAACCCATGCAGGCATAAAATATAAATCGGTTAACAGCTTAAGGCGGGACAGGGTATTCAGGGTACAGGACGCCGTAAATACATCCCTGTAGGCTTGGTGGCAGC
>NZ_LAJX01000052.1 GCF_000963695.1 Methylocucumis oryzae | reverse complement strand
CTACTTGAATCTCACCGCCATCAAGCTCTTTACCAATATAATCTAACTTGTGCGAGCTATTTTTTTTGATAATAATCTGCGCAGTATCAAAACCTGACACGGCAAACAACTCATCCACTCTTAGCTTGCGCTTACCGCTTTGTAATTCCAACGCCGCAATTTCCACCGGCGTTAAGCCGCTTAACTTATGGCACACCAGAGGCGACATATCAACGCGCTGTTCAGGCCGATGTATTAACGTCAATGTCAAAGCACTCATGCCATAATCTCCTGTAAATGAAAGTGGAACGGCCCTAATTTACCGCCATAATTACCGGCACTAATGCGGGTAATACCCTGCTCTGCACCTAAGTTACAAACCGCTTGTATGCCTACACGCATCGCGTTATCAATGTCTTCTTTCGTCAAACCATCAATCACGATTTCCATTACCGATTCGCAATTAGCCGGTAATTCGGATTGGGTCATGCCTTTTAAAGTAGGGCAAAAAGCATCGTTAGTCGATGCGTTTAATGCTTTGTATTTAGAGCCGACTTTAGAACCCGAACGCACGACACCACCTGGAAACGGCATAATCACGTTAGGTACTTGTTTCATTGCATCGATAGCCGCTTCACAGGCAGCCAGTGCTTGTGGCTGCGACTCGGCTAACACTAAGAAGTTACCGCCACCGACCGCATTAACTTGACCCGTAGTCGCTTCGGCTAAAAACTCGCCGTCCATCACCGGAATACGCCAATAACGTTTACCGTTAATCACTTTAGCGATTTGAAAACCATCACCAAAATAGCGTAGATTTTTCCCCAGAGGAATTTTAGTATCACTATCAATACCAGCAAACAACGCTGAAGTCGGCGAAGTGAGTACGCATTGCCCGGCACGAGTTTCTAATTGCTTCGCTAAGCCTTTACCGCCCATTGCAAAAATCATAACCGAAACGCCAGGACGACCATCGGGTGTTTCATTTGGACGTAAAGTCCTTTCAATACCGGCTTCACAGCCACAAGCAATGACCGAGGTTGCAAATCCAGTCATGGCTTGCGCGGCAATCATTGCCCATTTTTCATTTTGCGCCGTGATAATAGCGCGCGTCGCCTTCATTGGAAATGCTTCCGCGAAGGTGGCGTCTATGGTTACACCATTAATAATCATAGGGGTTGCTCGTTGTTGATGTTGTTTGAATGTACCCTGTACAATCTATTTGTTATTGAAATAATTCGGTCAGCCAGTCAGCAAACGTTTTTGCCAAGGCATTATCGGGATTTAGCGTTCTTGCTGAAATGGCTTGGCCTAAGGGCATTCCTGGCTCATGTTGCCAAGCTAAAAAAGTATGGATGACTGCTTTGGTTTTATGGGTATCAATAAACGTTGTAAAATTATTTGCTTTTGCGTCATTTACGCATTTTTCGGCAAAACCCACTCCAATTGGGTCGGCTAATTGGCTACAAAAATCTTCGAGCATCCCATCTATTTGATTATTTGGCATTAGCCAAATCCCAACCCTTGGAAGCCCATTACTGGCAGGAACAATGGTTCCTGTGAGTAATGGTTCTTCTTGAATCGTAGTTATGCCTCTTTTTTGTAGCCTATTCTTAGCAGCTTGCCATTTTGCAATTAACGCTGGATTGTCAGCGTCAATAACAATACCAATGGTTTCAATTTGATCTGGTGTGGCTAAGTAAACCCGTTAGCCTTTTTAAGGCTAATTCGTCAGAACCACATTCATATAAACCAAAGGTTTCAGGAATGTTGTAATGCTTGCAAAGAGCCGAAATAACATGGCAATCATTTACACCTTCTGTAAGTAAAACTTTTGGCCCTTCATGCTTGAAGTCTTTAATTTTATTACCCATTTGCTAATTCACCTTACTTCAACATCCGTTTCTAAAGAGTCTGAGAGCGTTTCAACATCATACTCTTGTGCTTGAATATTTCCATTCCGAGTGAATAATCTGAAATAAGCTCCGTTTTCAGGAAATTGTTTCCACACGCATTCAAATCCTTTAATACAGTCACTGCTATGCGTTGTACAGAAAATCTGGACATTAAGTGTTTCAGCGAGCTTGAATAAAACATCCCAGACAGATTGCTGCACTGACCAATGCAAACCATTTTCAAATTCATCAATTAATAAAACACCATCTTTAGCGTTTACTAACGACAAAATAATGTGAAAAACTTTTTGTTACACCATCACCTAAGCTTTTTAGTGGTATGCGATCCTCGTGATCCTTTAGCTTGATTACTGGAATTCGGTCATTTGAATTTTCGCTTTTTACAAAAGCAAGCCCCGTTATTTTATTTTCAACCAACTTAAGACCATTCATTACGTCTGCTTCTAAGTCAGTTAAGTTTATTGAATCCCACAATTCTGCGGCTTCATCGTCATTTAATCCTTGCGTCGATACAAATTGGCAGGCTCCTTGATGACGTGATTTTTTTTTGCTTTGTATCCGCACACCTATATTTTTAAGTCTGATTAGATCAGATAAGTCCATTGCCTCTGACAAAAAAGGAAATAGCGGTTGAGTAATTCCATCTTTTTCTGTAACCAAGGATATTTCAAAAGAGCTAGGTTTTAGCTCATCTGGATTAAAAGAACTCGACTCTTGTGGAGATAATTTCCTTCTAATTCGTTTGTCATCATAATCTTCAATGATGTACGCTGCGATTTTTATAACTAAAGGAGAGGTATCTTTTTTTTCCGCAAGTATTATTCCTTTATCATCTAACGAAGGTATTTTGTGCCCTTTAAAGAAATGCTTAAATGGGCTCAACTGTAGCTGGCTTAAATGGTTACGCGAATCTGGATCAAAATTTTCTTGCCTGGATTGTATTAGTGCGTGGATTTTTTCAAATGAGGCATCAGAAACATATAAAAGAACTGCTTCTAAAAATGCACTTTTACCTACGTTATTTTTACCGGCAACCAGGTTAACTCTACTCAGTCTATTGATTGAAAGAGTATCGAATAACCTGAAGTTTTCTATATAGAATGAAGGCAGCATGATTTTTCTCTATAGTAATTTACGTCGTCGGATGCACAGTAATACTGCCCCTACCATCCTCTGTAATCTCATCATCACTCATTTTAAAGTTACCTAACTTAGTAGCCAAATAACGGTCAAAATAATCTTTCAAACCTTTCTCAACCGATGGGTCAAAATCGGGCTTAACAGTATGGGTTGTTCCCCATTTCGTTGCTACCACTTGACCATTCACTACAACTAATTCGCCATCTTTAAACACATAATCTGGCTTTTCAAACATCGCTTCACGGTTAGTATTATCGGTGTAAACAGTAATATCCGCCCAGTTACCCGGCGCTAAACTGCCACGGTCTTTTAAGCCGATGAGCTTAGCTGCGCCGGCACGCGTCATAATCGCGATTTCTTCTAGCGTGTATTCGCGGTCTATAGAAGCTAATGTAGTCATTTTTTGTGCTTCTGGATGCAGAGTTGCCAACATATCGTTACGGAACGACTTATCCATTAACAAGCGAATTAAATGTGGATAACTAGTAAACGGCGCACCGTTAGGATGGTCAGTAGTTAAGAAGATGCGCCATGGATCATTGACTAACAAAAATGTTTCCAGACCTATTGCCCATTGCAAGGCATTAACAAAATTCTGGTCGCGGTATTTAAACGGTACGACACCACAGCCAGCGTCGCACTCAATGTCCATTACCACCCATTTATTCGGGCTAGCATGTTTGTGATTCGCGTGTTGGCGCATATTGTCACCAGAAGCAGTCACCGTTTGGCCGAATAAAATTTGACCGACATCTATTGTGATATTTTTGTTGTTGTTCACTGCTTCAGCAATTTGCGCCGCGCCAGATGAAAACTTAAAGTCACCTTCGGTACCGTAGCTATGAAATTGAATATGCGTTAAATGCATAGGTAAGCCGCCTATGCCTTGTATGGTATCCAGTGTGGTTTCCACATTACCTGGTACACCCAAGTTACAGCCGTGAACATGTAGCGGATGACGAATACCTAACTCTTTCACCGCTGTTGCTAATACTTGCAATATTTGCCTAGGTGTAACACCGTAATGGGCGTTTTTGCTCATCTAAATCCAACTTACGTTGATTGAATTTAAAGGCATTAATACCGCCTGGATTAACGACTTTAACACCTATCGCTTTGGCTGCGTTAATCGTCCAAGCAACATAATCGTTAATCGCTTTCTGGTCTTTTTTCGCAGTCAATAGCCTGAGCAAATAATCATCGCTACCCAGCATGACATAACCGCCTTTGTCTAAAATAGGCACATCGCCCATTTCCATGTGCGCTTGTCTCGCATTACTTGGCAATACCGCCGGTTCAAATGCAGCGGTATAACCCATCTCGGCATAACGATAACCTGTCACAAATGTGCTAGGCATCGCATGTCCGCAACCAGAGCGGCAAATATGAGTTCGTGGTACCGGGTCTTGTCGATGATCTTCTGGCAATAACATACGCGCAATATTGCCTTTGCCGCCACCAATATGGGTATGCATGTCAATCGCGCCAGACATAACGACTTTACCTTTTAAATCGTATTCTTTATCAGGCTTAGCATCCTTCGGCGGATTGATAATACGCCCGTCTTGAATGTATAAGTCTTGTTGCTGTCCGGCTATGCCGACGGCGGGGTCGTAAAGAGTGCCGCCTGTGAGTTTGATTAGCATTGAAATTCCTTAAAATACATATTGTTTTTGGTCAGTACGCCATGCTGTCCATGACTTGTTTTAATAATATTAAGATTTAGATGCTCTTCCAGAAATGCCGTGGTATTTATGCTTAAACTCTAAAGAAACCACCTGTTCTGACAGCTTTCTCTCGTTTGTTGGTAGTTCTTCAAGTTCCCATCTGCAATATTGAACCGTAATGATGTCCTAGTACCAAGACTTATTGCAGTCTACCGCTAAACCATTTTTCTTCAATAATGGGCGGGCAATTTTTCCCACACATAGCGATAAGATGCGATAGGTTTAAAACCACCCTACCCGTTTGCTTAAACTTAAAGTTAAATCAGCAAGTTAGTTTAAAGCCAATTAGTCGAGCCGAGTAATTTTGGACATAACAGAGGTTGAATGCTCTCAGCAACCTATTTACTATTAAGCGTTAAACGCAGATTCTATGGCCTTGATTGCTTCTGCTGTACTAGGCAATCCTGAATCACGCAGCTTTTTTTAAGCGAATCGCCACCACATTATCCATGCGATAAGCGTGACCGGCGTGATCGATGCCGGGAGTACCAACTGGAATATAAACATCAGGCTCATGCTTAAACTCCATGCCTGAACGCCCGATGACGATAGTGGGTAATTGCGTCTCAGGCGGTATTGTTTCACTGTTAAACGCATGAACCCAAACTAAAGCGTCGGCTTCACCGTTTTCTAACATGGCTTTGGTATCAAAGAGAAAAGGGTCGTATTCGGGATAACCGCGATGAAAACTAGTGCGTGCCGGATACCCTGTAGTCCAACCACACACCTGGTTGGCTGTTTGGTCGCCTTCCTTACCGGCTAATGGTAAACCGGAACAGCGCGTATCTTGATTATTTAATTCTTTTACCGTATCCGCAATCGCTTGTACCGTTAATTCAGCATGGTCATACGCTAACGCACCTGCCGCCCACGTCACTACGCTATACTGTGCTTGCCTTAATTCTTCAGCTAAACCTGCTAAATCAGCAACCTTAATGCCTGCAACGCTATCTGACCGAATGGGCTGTTTTTTTACTAACGCTTTTAAAACCGCTAATACTTCAGACAAATCTTCCGTTGCACAAGGATACACAGCCACAGAATCACTTTTTTGCTGCCATTTCGCTCGGTGCTGCGCCTAAATAAACCAGCTTGCGTTTAGCCGAGTCGGACAAAAACATCGCGTCAGTCCATAAATAGCGCTCGAAAAAGCGCGGCGCAAATTTTTCTATATCACAGCCTACCACTAACAATAAATCACAACGATTTTTGACTTCCGCCAGTGTTGTAGTCATCCAACCTGAATCTTGTAAGGCTAAGAAATTATTGCGTGTACGAGTAAAATTGATGTTATCGACCACCGCACCACTCGCATCCGCTAAGGCTAACAGCGCGCGCATACCATTAACATCGGTAGCGCAACCGGCAATCACCGGTTGGTTAGCTTGTTTTAATAGGTCTGCCGCATGCTGCGCTGCTTCGGTTAAGCTTACGGTGACGCCACATATTCGAGGGCTGGTATCAATAACGGGCTGCTCAAACAACGGCGTATTGACGGCGCACCCATTCGCTGTCACTTTAACTGTCAACCCGTTAACAGAAATACTTAAATCATCAGTGCCTAAACCACAAAATGGGCTGGGTACTTCGGTTATTTCAATCATCTCAAAATCCTTTGTTAATCGATATAAACGCCAGCAAGCGCGTGCAAGTGCTAAATATTCTATCTGGAAATACTCACACTGTCTCACCCCAGAATGAATTTATGTCATACTTGTATTTTTATCTGCGAATAACATCACGTGATTTAAGTACTCAAGCCACTGCCAATACATGGTATGGACTTGTGCTTGCTGCGCTATCAGCACAAAGCATAATGTACTCGACTCCTCACTCCCCTCATACGAATGAAAAAATTAGGCGAATTATTAATCGAAGCCACTATTATCACTGCCAGAGAGTTAGAAGCCGGCTTAGCCGCGCAACGGCAATTCGGTGGTCGTTTGGGCGCTTCATTAATTAAACAAGGCTTTTGCTCAGAAGAAGACATTTTACCCCTCGTCGCACGGCAATGGCAGTTACCTAGGCTGTCTGATTGGAGTCAGTACCAGCCTATACCTACAAGCATTAATGAACTAGCGTTATTAAATTTTGCTGCTACGTGGTGGCATAAACAAAACGCTTGTCCACTAGGCATTTATCAAGACCAACTATGGGTCGCTATGGATGATGTGTTTAACGCGTTTGTCATTGACAGCGTAAGCAAAAAAACCAGCATGACGATTAAACCGGTATTAGTTACTAACCACGAGCTACGGCAATTGCTGGCCTTGCTAGAAACTAGCGATGAAACGCACAGTTTATTAGCAGACAGCGTACAAGACATTGCTATTGCTGCACCGGTTGTACAATTTGTTAACGATACGATACAGCGCGCCTTAGATGCACGGGCGTCTGATATTCACTTTGAAACCTATCGTGGGATTTTTAGAGTTAGATTTCGCGTCGATGGCGTGTTACATGAAGTGGATAGACCAGGCATAGGGATGCAAGCGGCGATTATTTCACGGGTTAAATTAATGGCAGGACTGGATATTTCCGAAAAGCGTTTACCGCAAGATGGTCGTATCCGCACGCGCTTAAGCGGTATTAGCTTAGATATTCGGGTAGCCACCACGCCTTGCGTCATGGGTGAAGACATTGTGATGCGATTGTTAATCAGCGAGGATAAGATTAATAGCCTAGCCGATTTGAATATGCATACCGACCATAGTGAGTTAATCCAACGCTTATTACGCCAAACTAACGGTATTATTTTAGTCACAGGCCCCACAGGTAGCGGTAAAAGCACGAGTTTATACGCGTTCTTGCAACATTTATTTAGTGAAGAGCGCAAAATCATCACCGTTGAAGACCCTGTAGAATACCAAATCACCGGTATTACCCAAATTCAAGTCAATACCGATATAGGCTTAAGCTTTGCCTCGGTGTTACGCTCTGTGTTACGCCAAGACCCCGATATTGTACTCATCGGCGAGATACGCGACCGCGAAACGGCTGAAATTGCTATTCAAGCCGCCTTAACCGGTCATTTAGTGTTATCGACGTTACACACCAATGATGCACCCGGTGCGTATGTGCGCTTACTCGACATGGGCATTCCGGCTTATTTGCTTGCCTCATCGATTATAGGCGTCATCGGACAACGCCTGGTTAGAAAAATTTGCCGCCATTGCTCAGTTGAAGACCCTAGCGCTGTATTACCGATTGCTGACATGGAACTGGATTATTTACGTCATGCGATAGCCAAACCTCGCTTCATGCGTGGTCAAGGCTGTCCACATTGTCTAGGCTCGGGTTATCGTGGACGACGGCCAATTTTTGAAATTTTCGCAGCAACAGATGATGTGCATTATCATTTAAACCACAATCCCGATGCATTAAAAAGCGAGTTAATTCAATCCGGTATGCGAACTTTACAACAAGATGGCTTGCTGTACGCCATGAATGGCGAAACCACCATTGAAGAAGTCATGCGAGTTATTGGATGAGGTACTTTCATTATAAAGGCCAGCGCCAAAACGGCTTACCCGTTAAAGGCTGGATTAGCGCAGAATCCAGACTTGAAGCTATTTCTCTATTGGAAAAAAAAGGCGTACAGCCATTTTCGGTGCAAGCTAGTCACCAAACCATTCAATTATCGGTACCACCCGGCGAGTTATTATCGGCTTTTTACGAGCTGGCCAGCCTACGAAATAGCGGTATGCCATTAGATCAATCATTAAGCTTACTGACCGACGCAATGCCAGCGAGTCGATTACAAACTGCTTGGAAAGAGCTAACCGCAATGGTGCGTTCTGGCATGAGCTTATCCGATGCGATGTTATCATTGCCCGATGCATTCCCGCGCTATTCCGCTCATTTAATCCGCATCGGCGAAGCCAACGGCGATACCGGTTCAGCGCTAACTATGGCCGCAGAACGCTTAAATGAAGAAATTAAGCTGCGCAACGAAGTGCGTACAGCACTGACTTATCCGGCGTTTTTAATTGTGGTCTGTATTGCTGTATTGATTTTCTTATTCTTAACCGTTATCCCGCGCTTTGGCGGCATGGTTAAAGAAATGGGCGGCGAAGCTTCGTTATCATTACAAGCCTTAATCAGTATTTCGCAATACATGCAAGATTACTGGCCAATATGGAGTTCCGCTTTAGTCATTAGCGTAGGGTATAGCTATTATTTAATCAAACAAGGCAAGTTATCGATATGGCAGCATTTGCAAAAACTACCCTTTTTAAAACCGTTAATCGATGCCTGGGAGGCCGTGCAATTCTGCGGTAGTATGCAAAAGCTGTTACAACAAGGTGTTAAATTACTCGATGCACTCACGCTAGCGACCGAGACCTTACCGCGTGATGATTTACGCAAACGCTTACAACAAGTCGGTAAATCCGTGCAACAAGGTCAAGGACTCGGTGCATCACTCAAAGAACATGAGGTGTTTACCCCATTAATTGTACGCATGATTACCACCGGCGAAGCGGCCGCCAACTTGCCAGACACTATGAAAGAAATCACCCGGCTTTATCAACGTAATTTAGACGAAGGCATTAAACGCGCCTTATCGTTACTCGAACCCGCTGTTATTTTCTTTATGGGCGTTGTCGTCGGCGGCATTATGGTGTCATTAATGACGGCGATTATGAGTGTTAATGACATACCTATCTAAATCACCCTATGAAAACCGATAAACTATTTTATCGTCTGTTTCAACAACAACCGGCATTGTTATTTGAACTGATTGACTTACCCATCACAACCACAAGCCACAAGGATGTGGCGAATGCAGAAAACGCAGGATCAGTTTTCTGCCGATGGTTACCGTTTTCAATCGGTAGAATTAAAAGAAACAGCATTTCGTATCGATGGCGTGTTTCTGCCACCAGAAAACAGTGATGAGAGTCCTTTGATTTTTGCCGAAGTGCAGTATTATCAGGACCCCAAAATTTATGCGCGTTTGCTGAGCGAGGTAATGTTATATTTATACCAAAACCCCACCCGCAACGATTGGCATGCTGTGGTCATTTTTCCTGAACGCTCATTCGACCCAGGCATACCTCAGCATTACCGTGAATTTTTCGACAGTCGACGTATCGATGTCGTATATTTACAACAAGTATCGTCTGATAACGGCAGTATTGGTTTGCAACTACTACGCTTGATTGAGCTGGCAGAAGCCGCCATTCCTAGCCATATCACTCGTATCAAAAACCAGTTAGACCAGCAAACACCGACTATAAAAGAAACGTGGCTAGAATTGCTGGAAATGATGTTAATTTATAAGTTACCGCGCTTATCGCGTGATGAGGTTCGTATTATGTTAACTGAGATATTAAACAGAGAGTTGCAGGAAACACGATTTTACCAAGAGGTTTTTAGCGAAGGTGTTATTGCTGGAAGGGAAGAAGGGCGACAACAAGGGCAACAACAAGGACTGCAGGAAGGGAGGCAGGAAGGCGAATACTTAATTCTCAGCCGCATATTAACCCGACGCTTTGGCGCATTACCCCGCTGGGCGCAGGTTCGCTTAATCAATGCCTCATCCGAGCAATTGGAAAACTGGAGCGAGCGTTTATTGGATGCGCCGGACTTACCTACCCTACTCAATGATAAATAGGTGGAGCACAGACTTAACCGCTAGTTGTTCTACGCAACTCGACCTCAACTACGCACATTGCCGTCATATTGACAATACGTCTGACGGTAGCGTGTGGGGTCAATATTTGCACGGGACTCGCACAGCCTAACAAAATTGGGCCTACGGCAATACCATTGCCCGCCGCTGTTTTCAGTAAATTATACGAAATATTGGCGGCTTCAATATTGGGAAAAACCAATAGATTAGCGCTAGCGGATAAACCCGATTGCGGCATTTGTTTAGTCAACAAAGAAAAATCCAGTGCCGTATCCCCTTGCATTTCGCCGTCAATTTTCAAGCTCAGGCTCGAATTGTTTAACAAGAGCCAATACCTCTCGCATTTTGCTGGCAGAACCGTGCTGATGAGAACCAAAATTAGAATGCGATAACAAGGCTACACGCGGCGGCAAACCAAAATGACGCATTTGTTCAGCAGCTAATAAGGTAATCTCGGCAAGCTCAGCCGCACTTGGATTTTGATTAAAATGCGTATCAACTAAAGCGATTTGCCTATCGGCCAACAATAAATAATTCATCGCGGCGTAAACACTCGCGCCCGCACGCTTACCCAACACTAAATCGACTTCATGTAAATGGTGGCCGGGTTCACCGGATGTCCCGCAAATCATACCATCTGCGAAGCCTTTTTTAACCAACATAGCCCCGATTAACGTGTGTTGCCTACGCATAGCTAACTGCGCGGCAGATTCGGTTATACCTTTACGCTGCGCCAATAACCAATAACTACGCCAAAAATCATCATAAAGCCCTTCTAAATCCGGACTAATAACCGTGACATCACTATCGAGCCTAAAGCGTAAGCCAAATTGCTTCAGTAAATGCTTAATCGTATGAGGACGCCCGATTAAAATCGGCTTAGCGAGTTGCTCATCTAAAATAATTTGCACCGCTCTTAACACACGCTCATCTTCACCTTCAGTAAACACAATACGTTTATTTGCAATAGACGTCTTCTTCGCATTATTAAAAATCGGCTGCATAAAGCTACCGCTATGATAAGCAAACTGGCTAAGTTTTTGTGCATACTGCGTTAAATCCTCTATAGGCCGAGTGGCAACCCCTGCCTCCATGGCCGCCCTAGCCACCGCAGGCGCGATATGACTCATTAGCCTAGGATCGAACGGTAATGGGATTAAATGATTTTCGCCAAATGCAACATGATGATTATCATAAGCAGCGGCGGCTAAATCTGATTGCTCAGCCTGAGCTAATGCCGCTAATGCATGAACCGCTGCAATTTCCATACTGCGAGTAATCGTCGTTGCACCGCAATCTAACGCGCCACGAAACACATAAGGAAAACACAACACATTATTGACTTGATTAGGATAATCCGAACGGCCTGTCGCAATAATCGCATCATCTCTAACCGCACGAATCTCTTCCGGCATGATTTCAGGGCGCGGATTGGCTAAGGCAAGAATAATAGGCTTGCTAGCCATCTTTTTTACCATCGCTTGTGTTAACACACCGCCGGCTGATAAGCCTAAAAAAACATCGGCATCGCTAATAATATCCGCTAAGGTTCTGGCATCGGTGGCTTGCGCATAGCGAGCTTTTTCTTCATCCATTAGCTCGGTGCGACCTTGGTAAACCACACCCGCAAGATCACAGACAAAAATATTAGCTAAAGGAAACCCTAAATCGACTAATAACTCCAAACATGCTAAGGCCGCAGCACCGGCCCCTGATACGACAAGCTTACAGCTATCTAAGGATTTACCCACGACTTGCAAGCCATTTAATATAGCTGCGCTGACAATAATCGCGGTACCATGCTGGTCATCATGAAATACAGGGATATTCATACGCGCGCGCAATTGCCGCTCAATATAAAAACATTCTGGCGCTTTAATATCTTCTAAATTAATCCCCCCAAATGTAGGCTCTAATGCGGCAATAATGGCACACAACTTATCAGGATCAGATTCGTTAATCTCAATATCGAAGACATCAATACCGGCAAACTTTTTAAATAATACCGCCTTGCCTTCCATCACCGGTTTGGCCGCTAACGGGCCAATATTACCCAAGCCTAATACCGCACTGCCGTTAGTTACCACGGCAACTAAAATTTGCACGTGCGGTATATTTATTTACATCGGTAGGACACGCTGCAATTTGTTCACAAGCCGCCGCCACGCCTGGAGAATAAGCCAATGATAAATCCCGTTGACACGTCAGTTGTTTAGTCGGCGTAACGCTGATTTTGCCGCGAACAGGAAACTCATGGTAAGACAAAGCCGCAGCTTTGAGTTGGTTTTGTAAATCGTCTTGTGGATTTTTAACGCTCATGTGGCAATCATGGTGAGATATTAAGAGACATTAGGGCGTGTGATCGCCCAGAGCTGATGAACACGCTAAAGATTAATAATGCTCCATTTGAGCATTATCTTCAGCATCTAAAATCACTGATTCTAATAGCTCAGTATCGCAGCCATTACGAAAAAAAACAAATGAGGGCGGATAAGCGCTAACGTCCAAAGTCAACTTTGTTTCTTGCTCTATGGCGTTAATTTCATGCTGGACAACTTCGCGAAAATGTTGCTCAAACTCTCTTGCCGTTTTAGCTTGTGCTTGCTCATCGCTTAGCGCAAACGGATCTTTTGCTAAGTTAGTTGTACCAATCGCCTGCTGTAAAACATACTCAGAAAATACTTCAATTTTATGCTCAATCGACTTAATAACCGCCTCACCTTGCTCTTGCTTAATTTTGTCAAAATCACCCGCATAAGCGTACAGCAAAAAGCTACCTTTAGCGCCTTCCATATCATTTTTACAAACCGCACCATCCATGACCCTGATTAACTCTAAGGTTTTACCTGCTTTAAACAAGGTTTGTTTAGGTTGCGACACTGACCTATCAAATAACTGATTGTCAGGCGCAACACTGGACTGCACCGGCTCAGAAGTCACTGAGCTGCATCCTGTTAAATCAAGCAATACAATCGCTATTAGCACATGACTGGTTTTCATTCTGTAGCCTATAAAGAAATAATCATATCAATTAATGAACTATTATAAACCGTAATGAGCATAGTGGAGGAAATTTCGTGACTAACCTCGCTTTGATGATTAAGGCATTCTCATATTGCTGAATGCGCCCTCCTTAAAAACAATAAAGGCAAATAAAATCAGTTAATTGCAGCGGGTTTATTTTTTTATGCCTACCATGTAAATCAAAAAGTAAAAAAACACATCACCGTTACTGCTCATGTCGCAATTTTAGCGACTATTAGACTTGGTAACGAGATGAAACTAATAAGGCTTTTTATGGATTCCAAGGTCTTTTAATAAACTAATGAGATGGAGAACTCAATCATAACCTCATGAATATTAGTATTTATTCCAGAATTTAATGTCAGTGAATATCGGAGTACAAACCTTTGGCTTGTACTCCAAACACCGGCTATACCGCTACGTCTATTGCCCAGGTACCGTACCCGAATTAGGTGTTAAGCGTTTTTGCTGAAGTTGTTGCTGTAACAACGATTCGAGTTTTTTCTGTTGCGCGGCATAAGCTGCTACCCCAGCTAGATTAGTCAACTCCATAGGGTCATCGCTGATGTTATACATTTCATATTCATCAGCGGCGGGCGTTAATTTAACGGTTTTTTGGCAGCGTACCGTCGATGTGCCTTCGTTATCTTGGCCAGTACCCAATTCTTTTATCGTTTCATCTTGTACACCGCTATCGCCAGGCGTACCAGGGCTAGACCAGAATTGCGGATTATCAAAATAGCGCGAGTATTTCCAAACTTTACCTTTAATACGTGCCACTACCGTTTCGATATGGTTAGGCTGAATCACTGAGTTATAGGCTAAGCCAATAAAATTGTTTTGATTCTGGCCACGGCTAGGGTCATCATCGCTCATGAAGAAAATAGGTGTTTCTAATGTGCCGGTCGTCGCTTCCCCGCGAATTAATGCCGATAAATCTTTACCCACTAAAGGCTGAGCTTCGGTATGCGTTGCGGTTAACTGTGTTCTAGTAGCTTCAGCATCAACCCCAGCAAGACCTAATAGCGTAGGCAATAAATCGACATGGCTAGTTAACATATCGGCGGTTTTGCCATTGTTTTCCGGAAATAAAGGGCTGCTGATAATCAGTGGCACATGTATCGCTTCTTCATACGCACCATACCATTTTTGGTGTAGACCACCGTGCGTATCAAGCAAGTCGCCATGATCAGAGGTAAATACAACAATAGTGTTATCGAAAAAGCTGGAGTCCATCAGTGCTTGATAAACTCGCGCAAGTTGTCTATCAACATTTAAATGCGCTTGATAATAAAACCGGTAATACGGTAAACCAGCAAAAATTGGCTGGAAAAATTTACGATAACTGTTTCTATAGCTTAATTGACAACTAGGCTTAGTTGATAAGTCTTCTTTATGTGTTTGGTTAAATAAGGTTTTAATAAACAATTTAAACGGCACTTCGTCGCCAACCGAAAAATCATAAGTTTGTTGCGCGGTGGCTGATAGGTTGGAGAAAAAGCCCCATAACGCTATATCATGCGGGTTTAAAAACGATGAAACGATTAACCAAGGATTGGGGTCTTGTTCGGCATCTAGCTGTTGAATTAATGCAACCAGTTGATCGGCAAAACCTTGATCGCGGCTACGCAATCCGGCACCGGCAGATGACGCGCTATTTAACGGATTGCTACCATGCGGTTCTGGTCCTATCCAACCGGTAAAACCATAATCAGCTAAACGGCTAGCTTCTAAATACAAATCTTCATTAACCTCATCGGGTTCGCCGGTACTGGTGTAACTGGGTAACGACGAATTGGTGCCAGGTACTAATAAATCCGCATGAGATAAATGCCATTTACCTTTCCAAAACGTGCGATAACCGGCTGTTTTGAAATAATTACCTAACGTGGGTACTGTATTAGCTTCTAACCACCACATGGTTGGGTCGTTGCTCGCTTTAGCGGCGCCATCGGTGTTGGTCACGCCATGCAAAGAAGGATAATGACCGGTATACAGTGACGCGCGGCTGGGTGCACAAGCTACTGAAGCAGCATAATGGCGTTGAAAACTTAAGCCTTGTTGCCGCAACGTTTCCTGCGTCGTTAAATAATTTTTGCGAAACGCTGTTAACTCATCTGACTCATAAACCGTTGGATAACGCTGCTCGTCTACGGTCATTAATAAAATATTAGGTTTGCCCACAGCAGGTCCTGGTGCTGCCTTAGCAGTACTGGCGTTCGCAGTTTCAGATGATGTGCTTAAAACGGCTAAGCTTGCCGCCGTAGCCACACCGGTTTGCAAAAAACGACGACGAGATGATGAATGTGGTAAGTTATTATTAGCCATAATACCCTCTTCTATTAATTATGTTAGGAATCTCATACAGCTACCCAGTAACCAAAATGAGCTGCGGGCAGCCGACGCATTATTACACAATCAAAGAAAAGAGAGATGGCTGTTTAGTATTTAATTGTTACAAATTGTGACTGGTACAGCGCTATTAGCATCTCAAGCGTCTTAACATAAACTAATTTAGTCGATTTTTTTAGATCGCGAATTATTTTCAATCCAGCGTAACAACCTGCATCTATCCGATAGCATCGTATAACGAAATAAACTTTTTCATGACGTTTGGTCACGATAACCTGGTGTTAGCACAGCACAGTCTTGTTATTGCGCAGCTCTATATTTGCACAATACTGTTTTATCGTTTCACGTCACCAGCTTTACGATGGTCTATGGTTCATCGACTGTTAAGCGTTCTGGTTTCAAACTAAATTCCGGCCATTGATAGATGGCAGAAAGCAAGCATAACTAGGGTTTTGCTTGTTCATCAATCTCTTCACCCGGACACCCACTATGCGCCAGCGACCTTATCAGTTATTTTGGAATACGATAATAATTACTACCTTTGCGTTAATAACGCCAATCACCAGTCAAGCACGTGTCCAAGGTCAATGGGATACGACGACGTTAAGCCGAATTGATGTTACGGCTATTAATGCCCCTCATTTAACACCGGAACATTATGTTGATATTGCTGACGGCACTTATCATTTTTGGAGTAATGCTCAATTTACTGCCGGAGAAATAAAAGGACGCTGGCAAGAAAGCAATAATAAATATTCAGTAACGGTTAACAAGTCTTGGTTAGAACAGCAGTTTATCAATCGACTAGAGAGCAATCCGGGTGTTTTTGTCAATGAAGTGACGTTATTGCAAAGCAGCTTTAGCGGTAATGTGTTAGATAACGGCTTATGGGGCAATGAGAACTATGTTTATCGGGTTGATACGACAAAAAATAATCGACGCGAAATTGTTAAGGTAGCCATGACGGTCAGAGTTGCCGGTTTTGCTGTTCAAGCCTTTAAAGCCAATCAACGTGAACAGCCGGGCAACCCAATGCTATCCTCGTTAGATTTAGCGGTAAACGCCGTCATGCGGCATTGGCATGAAGTTGAAACTCATTCTAATACATACCAGGAGTAACGCGATGAACCGATTAATACAGAAAATTTTATTGGCGTGGCTTACATTGGCTTTTAGTTTAGCTAACTATGCAAGTGCTGAGTCGTCATCGCCTATCGATTTATCTAAGTTTTATATCTTACCGGTTAGCATTGAAGCTAACGAAGCCATTCCGTTAGCTGATACTGACCTAGCGCTGGAATACAGTTTAAAAGTGGCTTTACGCAAACAAGCCATATTGCAAATCAACCCTTATATCCATTCATTAAGCTTACAAACCACGATAACGTCTTATTCGCATGAGCGCTTAGTCGTGTTAATCAGCGTGTATGATGAACAAAATCTCATACAACGTTTTGAATTAAGTCGAATCGTACCAGTTAACGCCGAATGGCCAGTCCATCTAACTAGTTTGGCTGAAGACATTATGCTAGAACTCCAGCATAAAATGGTGGAATTGCCTTGTTATCCCAATTGTATTACTGAGCCACCTTGCAATGAGCAATGCGAACCTCAACATGCATTTATTTATTTTTATCCTGCTTACCAGCCTATTATTATCCAAACACCTAGCCATATAGCCCGCATTATGATTCAGCCACTAAAGCAATAATTCACTCAACGCCTAGTTCAGCGAGTGAAATTCATATCAGAGATACCCATTCTGACAGCGAACATCCTAGCAGTTATCAACCGCCACAATCGTCGCCATCAATCCCCGTTGACGCACCTCAAACACCTAATCAACCGATTAGAGTTTATCAATCCCCTCCAAGCAGTAGCAACAATCAATCTAATGCCTCACCGCACCGGCCAATCGAAGCTTCCGTAAACAGCACATCGACTCAACATAATACTGACAGCTCTCGCTCACAACCGCCATCTAGCGCGCGTTCAGGTACTGATACAGTTAATCGACGTGTTAGCACTGAAAGCCCAAGTGTTTATAAACCTTCCACTAGCACAAACACCGAGACGTCTAACCAACGTCGCAGCACTGAAAACTCAAGCGCATATAAACCGAGTACTAGCTCAAACGCTGACATGAGTAATCAACGTAGCAATACTGAAAGTATAAACAAACCAAGCGCTAGCGCAGACACGTCTAATCAACGCAGCAACGATGAAAGTCCTAGCTCAAACCATGCTTCAGGTCGCGACGACGATTCAGGCCGTAATAAGCGTAATGGCAAAAAAGATTGATATTTCTCGCTACTACACCTCTGCATATACTCTGAACGGTCAAGTTATAAAGGTGCGCACAGCGCATCATAG
>NZ_LAJX01000051.1 GCF_000963695.1 Methylocucumis oryzae | reverse complement strand
TAAAGGTTAACTAATACGCTGATGCTAAAAAAAGTCTAAGCCTTTTTTATTGCCTAAACTTTTTTYTAAACTTTTTCGAGTCTAAACAAACTCAAAATTCTGATAGCAAAAATCGTTGTCTCAGCTTAGCTTGAATACACAATCATTATCCCCTTTAGCCATACAGGCTTTATGCTCAACGGCTCGCTGCGTTAAGGCCTTGATTAAGCTTTTATCTAATTCACAAATCTCAGGATGTTTTTGCGCTAAATCATGGTAAATACAATTATGCGCGCGTATTTCCGTAGTCTGACCGTCGCTATTCACGTCAGCACTAAAACCCAACTGATTCATTACAGCAAGCAAGGCTTGTACACGTTGCTCGGTGTTTTTATCGTTAAATTGACTAGCGAGTTGCTCAGCGACGCTATGACCTAGTGTGTGTAAATACTGCTCTAAGCTTTCAGGCGTTAACTCTTGTTTTAAATGACTTAATACTAATTCCGCAAACCACGCGTATTGCTTAGGAAAACAATTAATACCGGCGGCGGTTAGCTGATAACAACGTACTGGGCGGCCTGCTGTCTTACTTAAGCCTCCGGATTGAATATAACCATCGCGCTCTAACACTGTGATATGCTGTTGCACGGCGTTTCTGGAAATGGCTAACTCTGAAGCCAATGCATCTATGGTTAAGCCTGATTTATTTTCCAGTAATAATTTTAAAATATGGTGCTGGCGAGTACCGAGTTTATCGCTCATACGTGAGTTAACTCTCTTGAGGTGGGAGTGTGATAATAATACAATAAAACAGTTATATATGGTTTAAGTTAAGCACTACTTTCTATTGTTTAAAATCTTGTCTTGTATATACTCACTGCTGTTTTTCACCACGCGAGTCGCCGCGCTTTTACACATTCTTCATGCATGCGTCTTTTCACACCATAGGTATTATAGGCAAACCTAGCGACCCCAGTATCGCTAGCACGTTAACCTTATTACACACCTTCTTAATCGAACAAGGTTATCAGGTTATCATTGATGATGATAGCGCACAGCTTATTCAACAAAACCACATTAAACACCGCCCAGCAACGGATTTAGGCCAATATTGCGATTTAGTGATTGCTATCGGTGGTGACGGCACGTTTTTAGCTGCAACTCGCGCGATTGCAGCTTTTGATATTCCACTCATCGGCGTTAACTTAGGAAGTTTAGGGTTTTTAGTCGATATTTCTCCAGACGAACTGGCGGCCACATTATCGCGAATGCTGAAAGGTTTCTACAGCGAAGAAAGCCGGTATTTACTCCGGGCTAAAATCATCCGCGATAATCAAGTGATTCATGAAGAAACGGCGGTTAATGAAGTCGTTGTACATCGTTGGGTGACGCCTAGCATGATAGAAATTATCACTAAAATTGATAATAAATTCTTAAACTCGCAGCGTTCGGACGGCTTAATTATTTCCACGCCTACCGGCTCAACAGCATATTCGTTATCGGCGGGTGGGCCTATTTTGCACCCATCGCTCAACGCGCTGGTGTTAGTGCCGCTAAATCCACATACGTTATCAAACCGGCCTATTGTCATCGCCGATAGCGCTGAAATTGAAATTAGTTTTTGTCAAACTAAGCAAATCAATGCCTTAGTTACCTGTGACCATATCGAAATCCCTAAAGTATTAATTAGCGATAGAATTTTAATAAAAAAAAGAACCTAAGCCGATTAGAATTCTACATCCAGAAGGACATGATTTTTTTCATATCCTCAGAAATAAACTGAATTGGAGTAGTGGCTATCCCGCTTATGCTAGTAAATCTTAATATTATTGATTTAGCCGTGGTCAAATCGCTAGATTTGGAACTAGCCAAAGGTATGTCAGCGCTAACCGGTGAAACCGGCGCTGGTAAATCGATTTTATTAACCGCCTTAGGTTTAGCTTTAGGCGATAGAGCCGATGCTTCATACATTAGACCGCAAGCTAAACGCGCTGAAATTAATTTAGAATTTGATTTATCAGAAGCCAAAGACGCGTCGGACTGGTTACGCCACAAAGAATTAGACAGCGATGGCACAACGTGTTTTGTTCGGCGCGTGATTAATTCAGACGGACGCTCTAAAGCCTATATCAACAACACGCCTGTCAATTTACAAACTTTACAAGAACTCAGCGAAAAACTGGTTGAAATTCAAGGTCAACACGCGCATTTAAGTTTATTAAACAGCGAAGAACAACGTCGCTTGCTAGATGCCTTTGCAAATAACCACTGCTTGCTTGAGCAGCTCAATGACTGTTACAAGCGCTGGCAGAAAGCTGATAAAGAACTCACACAGTTGCGTAAAAGCGAACATGACCAAACGGTTAGAGAAGAATTTCTCCGTTATCAAATCGATGAATTGCAGCAACTGGACTTAGCTCAGTTTGATTATCAAGCATTATCGGATGAGCACGACAAAATAGCCAATTTAGAGCAAATCTTAGCAACGGGACAGGCGCTAGTGGATAGGCTTTACGAACAACCTCACTCTGTGAATGACTTATTGAATTTAAGCATTAATGAGCTCACGCAATTGACCCGGTTGGTTCCTGAATTGGCTGAGATTGCGAGCTTATTAACCGACGCGCAAATCCAAACCGAAGAAGCGGTACAAGCACTACGGCGTTATTTAGACAACGAAGAAGCCGACCCAGCACGCCTAGACGCTTTAGAGCAACAACTCAGTTTGATTCACAGCTTAAGTCGTAAGCATCATGTCAGTCCTGAACAACTACCCGCACATCTGGCAAGCTTAGAGCATGAACTCACTGCTATTACCACCAGCAGCGAGCGCATACTTGAGCTTGCGCAAGAGGTCGAAACCTGGCTTAAACATTACCAAGAGCTGGCATTAGAATTACGCAAGCACCGGCAGACAGAGGCGCAACGCTTAGCACAATACATTAGCGCAGAAATTAAAGAACTGGGTATGCCACAAGGTGAGTTTACGGTGCAAGTCACCGCACACGATCATGAACAGCCACGCTTAAACGGCAAAGACCATATCGTATTTTTAGTCAGCGCGAATCCAGGCTTACCTGCTAAACCGTTAGCAAAAGTGGCATCCGGTGGTGAATTGTCTAGGATTAGCTTAGCGATACAAGTCATTACCGGCAGCGATAAAACCACGCCTACCATGATTTTTGATGAAGTCGATACGGGTATCGGTGGTGGTATCGCTGAAATCGTCGGTCAAAAGTTACGCCGTTTAAGTCAAAACCGACAAATTCTCTGCGTTACGCATTTAGCGCAAGTTGCCGCCCAAGCGCACCATCATTTGTATGTCAAAAAAAACCAAGATACCGATATTACCTCTTCCAGTGTCCGTTTACTCACACCAGACGAACGGGTAGAAGAAACCGCCAGAATGTTAGGCGGTATTACTATCACTGAAAACACGTTAGCTCATGCCCGCGAGATGCTGGCGCTAGCCGAATCAGACTCTACGCATTAATAAACTACAGGAAAAAACTAATGACTCGTTTTCCAGCCGAATGGGAATCTCAATCAGCCGTGTTAATCGCTTGGCCTAACGCAGATGGCGACTTTAGCCGATATTTAAACGATGTTGAGCAGGCTTATTGCTTTATCGCCCAAACCATTGCCGAGCATCAGCGTTTAATCATTGTCGCTAAAGATGATGAGCATCAACGACACATCCAAGATATTATCGATATTAATGCCAACATTAGCTATGTACACGCCGACATTAACGATATTTGGGTACGCGACACGGTCTTTTTAACTGTTGAAGAAGACGGCATCACTCAGTTATGCAATTTCCGTTTTAACGGCTGGGGTGGCAAATATGCTCATGATTTAGACAATGCGTTAAACCAACGCTTATTAACCTCGCCGCTGTTTCAAGGTAAAGCTCATCAACATTACGATTTTGTTTTAGAAGGCGGCAGCGTAGAAAGCGATGGCGCGGGCACGGTATTAACCACGAAACAATGCTTGCTAAACCCCAATCGCAATCCGCGTTATCAACAAGCGGAAATCGAACAACTATTATTGCGCACGTTTAGGCGCAACCCGTGTGTTATGGCTAGACCAACCAAATCTAAGCGGTGATGACACTGACGCGCATATCGATACATTAGCGCGGTTTTGCAGCGTCGATACCATTGCCTATACGAGTTGTGATGATGCAGATGACGACCATTATGCCAGTTTAAACGCCATGGCGGCGCAATTACAGGCTTTACGCACCGAACAAGGCCAGGCGTATAAATTAGTTCCACTGCCTATGCCTAAACCTATTTATGACCCAGATGGACGTCGCTTACCGGCCAATTATGCCAATTTCTTAATAATTAATGACGCTGTCATGGTGCCTGTTTATCAAGACCCTAACGATACCGTCGCATTAGCACGTATAGCCGAATGCTTTCCTGACCGTAAGATTATTGCCACACCGTGCCGCCCCATCGTACATCAATACGGTAGCTTGCATTGCATGACCATGCAGTTTCCAGCAGCGGTTTTTAATCCTCAAACAGCCAAGGTTTAATATGGCGTTAAGCTTAACCATTGAAGCCGATAATCTTGCCGTCATTCATGGCACGGGTGAACTCACACGTCCTGAAGCCGACGCGATAAAACAACAAGTGATAGCCTTTATCCAGCGCGTAGGCAGGATTCGGCTATTGATTGTGATTGAGCCTGGTTTTCGCGGCATCGACCATTTCGCTAGCTGGGAAGACGACCACGACGACGAATTTATTCAACAACATCTGATAAAAATGGCTATCGTAGGCGAATTAAAATGGCAGGAAAGCGCATTGCTGTTTTTTCTGCATGGCTTATTGCCTTTTTCTATTCAATATTTCAGCGCTGAACAAGAAAACCTTGCAAGGGCTTGGTTAAGCTCAGAATAGACACTAATACGATGATTGTAAACCGAATACCGGTATAGATAGCCGATATTCGGCTCACACAGACGTAACTACCCTGATTACTCCTGATAGCGCTTAGTATCTGGTAGTGTCTGTTTCTTCTGTAAACGCCTTAAATCTAGCACTAGGCATTATCCACTAACTCTGCTATTGTTACTCCTGACAGTAATGTCAAAACAATGACCTAACTGTCTGTCCACGCGCTTATCGGCTAACAAAACTATTTTAAAATTTAGCCTATTGTCTAACAGAGTCGCGTACTGTCATTAATCATAATAAAAAGTAAGCCCACTATGAGGAGACGTGTTTCAGGTCGGTTACACCGACGCGCTTACCTGCCGCCGCTATAAAATACAGGCGGAATAACACGCAAACACGATGATGAAATCAAAATATGCTATTGCTTTATCCCTAATCGCCTTAACACCCGTATTAACTTACGCCGATGCTTATAAGCAAAACGCTTTATGCGTAAGCGGTGAATCTAAGCTCTGCTCGACCATGCCGGTTGATTTACCCGATTTAACGGTTGCACAAGGCTACGCGCCAAATACTAACAGCACAACCCCGTCTTCTAATGTCGCACAAGACAATTTCGATTGGTTTAGCTGGCAAATGTTTATCGCATTAAATTGGCCAGCAGATAGCCAAGGTCAGCCGTTACCTAACCCTATCGGCAGCAAACCTGAAGCACCACGCGTTTGGCAAAGCTGGTCATCACCTAATCAAGTTTTTCCAGGTAATGGGCTTAACACCTCATCATGTGCAGCCGGTAAAAAAGGCTTAGTGCTATTCCGCAATACAAAATTTTCTACCCATTCGTTTATAGAGCCGTTTACTAAATGGCCATTAATCGACCAAGCAGGTAATTACGTCGTCTATGATATTCGCATGAATACCATAGAAATTACATACTTACAAAACAATAACTTACTAACAAAAGCCGGACAGCAACAATTTACCGGCACCTACGATTTTCCCACGGGTATCAACAGCACCCAAGGCGCAACAGAAATCAAAACCGCTTGGCGCATACTCACCGACTCAAGCAGCTTTGCTAACTATTACACGACACCTGCCACGATTGTCGTGTCTAAAGACAACAGCGTCACCGGCCAAGAAATGTGTTTAGATGTCACGGTAGGCTTAGTAGGTATGCACATCATGCAAAAAATCACTAATCCTGGTCAGTTCTCAGATTTTTGGGTTTGGGCAACCTTTTGAGCACAACAGCAATGCGCCAACAGCTCAAGGCGCGACGCCTAGCCAAGTGAACCAAAATGCTGCTGTGCAAAAAAATAATTACGACCCACTAGCCAGTTGCCCTGCCCCTAACTCCGTCAACCAAACGTATGCCTTTTATTCACCTAACTGCACCAACAAAGGCGCAGCATGTACGCCTAACCAACCACCTAGCCAAGGCAGCGATAAGAATTTCCTCTGGCAATCTCAACCACCTTACGCCAAACGCTATTTAACCGATGGTCAGTATGGCACTCAGGTTGTACGCTGCTGGGCGATTTACGATAGTGCCAACACCGTGAGTGCACAATTTCAAACCGCATTAGCCGGTACGCCTTGGGCAAACTACATGCTAGTCGGCGCGCAGTGGGCACAAGCCTCGCAAGTAGAATTTCCAAGTCCTGTAAAGCCATTTGCGGCACCCTTTTATTTAACCAACACAACATTAGAAACCTACTTACAGTTACAACCAATTGTGGTCAATGGCAAGCCTAGTACGCAAGCACCAGGCTCGTGCATTACCTGTCATAACATGGCTACCGATAGCGTCAATCATCCGGCTAATTTCAGCTTTTTGCCCGGATATGCGAAGTAAGCCAGCGTAAAAATCTCAACGTGCCTTAAAACGGCACGTTGAGACACACAACACCGATACTTCAAACGGTGACATTCGGTTTTTAAGCAGGGTGCGCTGTATTCATCTTTACTAACATCATAAAAATCAATGAAAAAAGTGCGCGCAGCGCACCGAAAACTTGACCGTTTGAAGGGCTACACACTTAAGACGGGACAGGGTGTTTAGAACGCAGGTGTCGGCAGCAGGGATGCTGCCGCCAAGCCTACAGGGACGTATTTACGGCGTCCTGCGTTCTGAATGCCCTGTCCCGTCTTAAGCTGGTAACCCAAAAAACCTAACGTGACTATCTCGCACAAAGTCGCTGTAGTCGTTCAGCCGACCCCATAACCGGCCTGAGCAATGGCTTGTTTTATCGCTGCTTCATCGACCGCATCAGCATTAAATTCGACACTCACTTTATTTGCGTTATGATTAGCCGTGACGTTCTCGACACCTGACAACGCTTTTACTATCTTGGTGACATTAGCTTCGCAACCGCCGCATTTCATACCGGTCACCGTTAATTCAATTGACTCTGTCATGATTCACCTCTTTGAGAAAAAAATACCTATACCATCATCGTACAACTCACTTTGATCTCGCTAAAGCGAGTTATGGTTAGGCTAAAGCTTAAGTTTAACCCTAATTCTTGGTACGATAATACTAAACCTTTAAATGTGCCCATGTCATTAAATACAATTACTCATCAAACGTTAGCGCTAGCAGGTGTCGCACAAGCCGCCGCTCTGGTCGATCAACTTGCTACAAAAGGGACAACCAATAACCAAGCTATGCAATGCAGTATTGCTAGCATATTAAAAATCGATGCTGAGAGCGTTATCGATGTTTATGGCAGCTTACCAGAATTAGCCTTAGGATTACGCCTCTTAGACGAGCAAATGTCAGCGTATAAAATCCCCCATCCACAACAAGCCCGCTATGCTGCAACACTCGTGTTTTTAGAACGGCAACTGGCAACGCGCAAAGAGCTTTTAAATACGATTCGACAAGGTGTGTTAAAAGCACAAGCACAAAGCGAACAGTTTGGCTTGTTACATGAAAATGTATTAGCTAATTTAGGAAGTATTTACAGCTCAACGATTAGCACCTTACAACCCCGTATTATGGTTAATGGCGACGAACTCTATTTATCACGGCCAGAGATTGCCGATAAAATACGCGCTTGTTTATTAGCAGGCATACGTTCAGCAATGTTATGGCGGCAATGTGGCGGCGCGCGCTGGAAATTTTTTATTTTATCGAAAAAAAATCCAAACTGAATTACAACAGTTATTACGCCAACTTTAGCTATGACGTTGTTAATCGAAGCGCTCGATGTCACGCGCTATTATGGTAAACATCGTGTGGTCAATGCGATTTCGTTTACCTTAACGACAGGGCAAGTATTAGGTTTTTTAGGGCCTAATGGCGCAGGAAAAACCACGACTATGCAAATGCTAACCGGCAATTTAGCACCGAGTAGCGGGACGATTAAGATTAATGGCTTTGATATTGTCAACCAAGCCATATCGGCCAAACAATGCATAGGCTATCTACCGGATACCCCCCCGTTGTACCGGGATTTAACCGTACTGGAATATTTACGCTATTGCGGAAAACTGCATCATATTTCTAACAATCAATTAAATAAAACCGTGCCGTACACGCTTGAACGTTGTGGTTTAGTCGATGTGCAGCAACGCTTAATTGCTAATTTATCCAAAGGGTTACAGCAACGCGTCGGTATCGCCCAAGCTATCTTACACAGTCCTAAATTAATCATTTTAGATGAGCCAACAGTGGGTTTAGACCCACTACAAATTACCGAAATACGCACCCTGATTCGCGAGTTAGGCCAAGACCACGGCATTATTTTATCGACACACCGACTGAGCGAAGTACAAGAAGTCTGCTCCCATGTGCAAATCATCGATAAAGGCACGCTATTGCTCAATCAACGCATAGACGAATTAAACCAATTTATCGACGTAGGCTGTATACAAATTCGCACACAACGACCCGCTGATTTAGACCAAGTTGCCAAAATACCAGGTGTTGACACCGTGACCGCTATAACACCTGAGATATTTCAAGTGCATTACCGCTTGCAAGCCAATCCGACTGCTGAACTCACTGAACTGATTAGAAGCCAAGGCTGGGAATTAGTAGA
>NZ_LAJX01000050.1 GCF_000963695.1 Methylocucumis oryzae | reverse complement strand
CGTCCCTGTAGGCTTGGCGGCAGCATCCCTGCTGCCGACACCTGCGTCCTAAACGCCCTGTCCCGTCTTAAGTGTATAGCCCACTTTTGCTGAATCAAGCGTCTGTGCAACTACCAGGTTACCGTCCATGGCACTGGATTCCGGCTTCCCTGCCGGAATGACGAGCTTTGGGTGTCCCACGGACACTTGTGTATAACAATGAGAGCTCCGGCTTGGGAATGCAGCCTTGGAAGCTCCAGCTTCCAGAATTCTCGAAGTTAGAACTTCTCGAGTTGGACTCCAAAGCCTGAGAGACTGTGAAAGTATTCATTTTTTAAAATCTGTAACACAATATATAGTGGTAAATATAATTTTTAATCACCATATATTGATAAGTTTATGAAAATCTGAATACTTTCACAGCCTCCTGAGCTTGGGAACCAGCTCACTGTTCCTCGGCAATAGCTCCTGCATTGCTCTACCTTGTGCTTACAGGTGTTGGCAGCAGGGATGTTGCCACCAAGCCTACATGCCAAGTCCCGCCTTATGTTGGTAGCTCATCAAAAGTTAGCTATGGCGACTTAGCGGTGCTTGGTCACGCCATAAACACCCACGCCATTGCTGCCAGCGCAAACGCACAACCATTCCGACCATACCCATAGCCGCGCCAAACACGCCTCGCACGGTACCGCTAATTTTAGACTTGCCTAGCCGCACCCGGCAGTCCACCGGGATTTCGACTAACGCAAAATCGAGTTGCAACGCTTTAACTTGCATTTCAACGGTCCAGCCGTAACGAGTATCTTGCATGTCTAAGGCTTTAAGACCTGGATAACGGATAGCGCGCAACGGACCTAAATCGGTGACGGTTGCCGACCATAGCACGTTAATAATAGAAGCCACCAGCGCTGTGCCTACTTGCTGCGACCACGTCATCGCGCCTGCTTCGACATAGCCTAAAGTTCTTGAGCCTATCACTAAATCGGCACCGGCAGCGATACGCGCTAACAAATAAGGGATTTGCTGCGCGTTAACGGAACCGTCACCATCGATAAACACGACCACATCCGTCGCGCTAATCTGGTTAATTGCTGCCAAACACGCTGCGCCATAACCGCGTTGCGCTGCAAGCACTACAGATGCGCCGGCCGCTTTTGCTAGCGTTGCGGTAGCATCAGTGCTGCCGTTATCGGCGACGATGACAGTGTCCACCACCGGCCTGCCAACGGCATCTTGCAACGCTAAGATGTCTTGCACGACTTGGCTAATCGCCAGTTCTTCGTTTAAAGCCGGAATGACGGCGGTAATGTGCAATTGCTGGTACATAGTCAGTTCGCCTAAAAACTAAAGCCTAGATTAATACCGGCTAAATCATGATAAGACGTGTTACGGCCATCCACGATGCCAGCATAGACCACCGTCACCGATGTCGCAGGCGTTA
Source organism: Methylocucumis oryzae (assembly GCF_000963695.1). Classification (GTDB taxonomy): domain Bacteria; phylum Pseudomonadota; class Gammaproteobacteria; order Methylococcales; family Methylomonadaceae; genus Methylovulum; species Methylovulum oryzae. The sequence goes on along the minus strand of NZ_LAJX01000050.1, from coordinate 8,658 downwards.
ATTGATAACTCAAATTGCCGCCTAGCAGTTGATAATCTTCATTCAAGCCTGGAAAGCGCGCGAACGTGAAGCCGGGTGCGCCAATGTCGATGCCACTTAACGACTCTTGTATCTGATAGTTAATACCGATGCTGGCTTTAGCGTTAATCGCATAGCTGCCTCTGATATTGGCAAAAAACTGGTCTGGCACTTGGCCTTCAAAGGTGCGATAACCTAGCTCGCTGGATACAGATAAGCCGTTTTCGAATAAGCGTCCAATCAGCGCAGAAAATTCACCACCCGACGCGCCGTCACCTATGGCATTTAACGCACCTACTTGGTAATCACCACGGACAATGCCACCTGCTCTAAACGTAACGGTTACTGGTGCGGCGATGAATTCGTCTAAAGCACGCCAGCGTATCCCCAGATGTGTGTCGGTCAATCCATCAAGGCTGGCGCCAAAAGGGGCAGGCCCGTCTGAGGGCGTAGCGATAAACTCGCTAGACGAATAACCTAAGCTTGCATCCAGTGCAATACTATCGCTTAAACCATATTCGCCATAAAAATTCACGGTATGTTGCGATAACTCTTCAGGTAGCTCCGACAGTTTGTTGCCTAAGAAAAAACGGTCAGTGGTTTGGTAAACATAAGAGACTGAACCATTAATAGCGCCGGGTTCGGGTAACCATGGATTGCTGTCAGCCTGCGCTGTTTGCGCCACTGTCAATAAGGTTAGCGCCGTTAAAATACTTTGTTTGCTCATGTGTTTCCCCGTTAATCCAGTTTATAGCGGCGTTTTTAGATACACAATCACTGCGTCGCGCTCGGTTGTTGACAGTTTTTGTGATAATTCATTAGCTTGGCTTAGCTGTGTTAGCCATTCGGTGGCATTGCTCTCGTTTAATTCCTGACCTGCCAAAGGACAACCGGCACAAGCCAATTTACGGTAAAAGGCTGACTTGCCTAGGTTATAGGCTTGGTTAGCTTGATCACCGCCGCTGATGCTGTAAGAGCCGGAAGCGAACGCCGAAGACGAGGTACATGCTAACGCGATGAAGATAAAGGGAATGAGTTGTTTCATAATAATGTTCCAAAAGGTCATAGGTGTGCATGACCACCTTAATAGGGTATAGGCAGCAGCGAGATGGTCATGCAGCAAGCAACAATAACGATTAATGGATACGGCGTATAGTAATCTTAGCTGCCGGGTTACGCCAATCGCGGTATTCCGGTTTTAAATCGCCTATGCCATGAATGCCTGCATGAACATGGACAAAACCTTCTTCATCACCGGCTACATCCGCACCACCGCCTGCACCGCCGCATTCATCAAAATGCGGGCCGGGGATAGAGGCGCATAATTCGTCATTTTTCTCGCTACCGGCATCGTAAACCGGCGCCATGAACGTAACCGGCACATTAAATTCTCTAGGCGCATTAACGTTGTTTAACGCGACAAACGCATCGTTAGTTGGAATCAACATTGCCGCCGCGCTAAATTGGTTAAAGTTGACGCCAGCATCGACGGTTATGGTCACGGATTGGCCTGGATTTAACAGGCCTGAGGTCGCGTTTACCGCTTTGACATTTTTATTAGCCGTTAGCAAAGCTGCAAGCGGGGCGGTGGCACCGGATTCGGCCAAGGTTGCTAATTCGGTCGTAGCGGCTTGGCCTAGCGAGAACAAATTGACTCGGCTATTGTGACTGGCCACTAAAAACGGCGTAAATTGCTGACCACGGGTTATGTTGGTAATCGTGACTTCAAAACGGTCGCGGGCTTGGGCTAGACCAGGACTCATCAAAGCAGATAGTAAAGGCAAACTCAAAACAATAAGACGGCGGCGCATGGTTATCTCCAAAAAATTCAAGTAGTGGTTTTGATCGATGCGATCGGAGGTTATTGTTAACGACAACTATCACAAAACTATCACAAAAAAATCAAATAAATGTGACTAGCCAACCTCCCGTCTAATCGCAATAATCCTCGGCAAAATAGCTTTATCTTAAGGGGACCGCGATGAACATTAGCACATTGGGCTTTCCGCCTCATGAGCAGGCCAAGTTAGCCAAACTGTTGCCGCTAGGTAAAAATCGGGATTACCAGTTGCACGCATTAGACGATGGCGTCATGCCCACTGTGTTATTGGTTTTTGGCGAAGAGACGTTAGCGCACCCGGCGCTAACGCGATTAACTGGCGATACCGGTTGCACTGTGGCTGTGGTTGCCGCTAAGCCGCCTAGTAGTGGGCAATTGCATATTCCTTATCCGCTAGTCGCTTCTCGTGTATTACGAATTTTGGACAGTATTAGCGAGAACTTACCTTCGGAAACCGATACTGCCGTGCCGCAACCACTTACTTCTGAAGCTATCTGCATGGCCAATTCACCTTGTTACCAGGTGTTAATTGTAGATGACAGCCCGGCAATGCAACATGCGTTAGCGCAGGAGCTGGGGAAATTAACAGTAACCTTGCAAATTGACTTTGCCGACAGCGGTGAGGCGGCTTTGCAGCAAACCTTACTCAAGCCTTACGACTTGATTTTTCTGGACATCATGATGCCTGGACTAGACGGGTTTGACACGTGTAGCCGGTTACGCCAACGGCCGACATTAAAAAAATTACCCATCATCATGTTATCGTCCAAAACCTCGCCCATGGATGAGGTGAAAGGCGTGATTGCAGGTTGCACCACTTATTTGACCAAGCCGATTGTTCCGGAGCAGTTCCAAAAAACCATGTTACGCATCACAAAATGGTTGGCACAACATGCGAACGAGACAGCTTAAGCGGACTAAGTGACATAACCGCATTATTGATTTATATCAACCCCATCGTGAAACACGCTATGAGCAAAAAAATACTGGTTATAGAAGACACGGCGCCTGATCAGCAGCGCTTATTAAGCATTTTGCACAACGCCGGTCGCCCGTTACAACTTATCACCGCCGACAATGGCGTAGACGGTTTGGCGAAAGCCCGTTTGCATCAACCTGATTTAATTTTTCTGGATGTATTAATGCCGGAAATGGATGGTTTTTGCGCTTGTAGGCAATTGACCACAGCAGAAGAAACGAGGCACATCCCGGTTATCATCGTGTCGCAAAAAAACCAGCAAGCTGACCACGTTTGGGCGCAGTTACAAGGGGCTTGTACCTTGATTGGCAAGCCTTACAGCGATGAGCAAATATTAGCGGAACTCGCGAGGTTGGATTAGATGTATGAAAGCAACGAAATAACACCCGATGAGCTCAGCATTGAGTTACGCCACGGCATACAGATAGGTGATTGGCGGTTATTATTGCCTAAAGACAGCCCCGCCGAATTGCTAGCCGAGCCTGACATTACGGCGTTAGCGTATCAACCGGATTGGTGTCTGGGCTTATGCAATTGGCGTGGCAAAGTCGTGCCGGTGTTTGATTGGGCGGTATGGTCTGGCGCGCCACCGGCGATACAGCCTCGCTACATCGTGGCGTTAGGTCAGGCCCCGGCGTTATGGGCGCTAAGTTTGCAAGGCTACCCGCAAGCGCTCACGGCTTTGCAGGGCTTGCCATTAACCGAAGTTTTGGCACCGCCTTGGCTAAAGCCTTATTTACTCGGTGGCTTTCATGATGGTACGCATACATGGCTAGAAGTCGCTTATCCAGATTTATTAGAGCGGCTAAAACCTTGGCCGGTCTTTACAGACAGACACAATCAACCTCCTAACTTCTCAATCCGTGGAGCTTTCCCATGCGTTTACTTTCGTGGTTCGGCGACATTCGTTTACCGATAAAATTCCTGCTGGTGGCTGGATTCCTGGGTTCTGGCCTGTTAGCCTTGGTGTTGAATTATCAACAAACCCTAAGCTTAAACGGGCAGGCTTTGGCGCGTAACAACCAGCTTAACACCTTGTCCAATTTAGTCGATGCCGTCACTATTAACGCCTTGGAAGCGCGTAATGCCGATAAAGATTTTCAGTTGAGTAAAGACATGAGTCAACTGGAAGCGTTTGAGACCAGTATGGGCAAGGTCGAACAAGCACTTAGTTTGATTGCTGGACAACTGCGTACCGAGGCCGACCGCACGGTGGTGGACAGCATTCAGCAACAGCTAAACCGTTATCAAGACGATTTTCATCGTAGCGCCACCGCAGAAGCCCACGACCCACAACACAAGCAATGGCGTACGAACATGGAAGCCACTATTACCGCCTTGGCGCCGTTAATGGAACGTTTTTACCGTATTAAGCACGATTATCAAACTCAAGATAATGCAGCGTACGCACAAGAGCAGCAAGCAATGTTGGAACGCTTTAACATGGCAGTTGCGGCGATGTTTCTCATCTTATTGGCCGCAGGTATTATGCTCCGCTACGGCGTGTTAATACCGGTTGCCAAGTTGCATCAGACGATTAGTCGCCTTGCCGACGGTGACATGACCGCTCGTAGCTGCGTCAATAGTGCTGATGAACTAGGACGCTTGGCAGCCACGTTAAACCGCTTACTCGATGAGCGTATCCAAGCCCTGGCCGATAAAGAACAAGAAAATGCTACATTAAACCGTTCCATCGTCGCTTTACTGGAAAACCTATTTCGGCTAGGTCAACGTGATTTGACCGTGCGCGTACCGGTTGCCGCCGATGTTACGGGCGCGGTGTCCGATTCGGTTAACCGATTGGCTGAATCGTTCGCCGATGTATTACAAGGCGTACGGCAAGTTGCTAATGACGTAGCCGAAGCCTCGTTGTCAGTCAAAAGCCAAGCCACCGATGTGATGGACGCCGCGCATCTGGAACAGCAAGAAATCGCCCAAACCTTAGTTGGATTAAACCAAGCCATCGCTGTGCTGCAAAGCATTTTCAGCTTGGCGCAAAATGCCGGTGTCATTTCCCAGCAAACCATACGCAGCACCGAAACGGCGGCTCAATCGGTTAATCAAACCCTGGGCAGTATTACTAAAATTCGCAGTACCATCCAAGAGGCCGAAAAGAAAATCAAGCGCTTAGGCGAGCGCTCGCAAGAAATTGGCGGCATTGTCAAATTGTTGGACAATTTTCCGAGCGCACCCATATCTTGTCGCTGAATGCGAGTATGCAAGCGGCATCGGCAGGCATTGCCGGTAAGGCATTAATGGTCGTCGTGGATGAGGTACAACGCTTAGCGGAAAACTCGCGCGAAGCTGCCGCCGACATTGAAGGCTTGGTTAATAATATCCAACTGGAAACCGCCGATACCATGCAAGCAATCAACACCGTGATAGGTGATGTCGTGGCAGGTACGCAACTCGCGCAACAAGCGGGCGAGACCATGCAGACCACGCGTAGCAACACTGAAACCTTGGTTAACGCCGTGGCGCATATTGCGCGCCAAGCCCGCGAACAAACTGAAGTGACTGAGCAATTGCGCTTTCGCGCTGTCAGCATTGATGCCAGCGCCAGTACCACCAATGCTAAAATGCAACAACAAGCCCAGTTATCGGAAACGCTGGTTTCAGCCGCTGCATTGCTACAAACGGCAATAGCTCAATTTAAATTGGCGGAGATTTAAGTCATGCTGCGCCGTCAACTGCCCAAGACATTGCCGCTGTTGATCCGGCCTTGTTGGCCATGATAGCCGAGCAATTGCAAAACCAACACCAACATTGGCAAGACCAGGCCGAGCTTAGCACTCTCAGCAGCGCCTTGCCGCCTATTGTCAATGCGGCATCGTTGTTGGCATGGACGGCTTTGGTGCAACTGGTACAACTGTTAGGCGATAATATAACGATTTTTCTGGATGATTCGGACGCGTTAAGCGACGATGGCAGCTTGTTGATAGGGCAAGCCTTACTGCTGCTAGCGGGTTATTGCCGTCAACCCGATGATAGCGCTTGTCAAGACGCTTTGCTGGCGGTTTTTACCAACCCTGAATGGCCTTATTGTTTAGATGACGAGAGCGCAACAGAGCTGGCTTTCGGCCTACAACAAGTTAGCCCTGCCTGCGCACAGACCCTAGAGCGACAAATAGCCAGCATGGCAGACGTTGCGCTGACGTTGGCTGCAGATGTTGACTCGCATTTGCTAGCATGGTGTTTGACGAGATGCCATCGTTGACTGAGCAATTAGCAGTGACGCTGAACCGTTACCAGCAATGTCCTGAAGTCGAACAGCTCCGCATCGCCCAGCGTCAAGCGCATACCCTCAAAGGATTGGCTGCATGGTGGGTTGTCAAGGCATAGTCAATCTAACTCATCATTTGGAAGACCTGTTTGAAGCCCTAGATCAGCACAGGTTAATGCCTGATGCCGAATTACTCGCCTGCTTATTACATAGCGTTGATAGCTTGGCCGGTTGGGTCGATGCGATGATTCAGCAACAACCGGCGGCAGTAGGTAGCGTTGCTATTTTACAGCAGGTGCTAGATCAAGTTTATCGGCTACAACAAGGTCGGCTAAGCGAAGGCAGTGCTGTTGACTTTGTGCCTAGGTCTACGCCGGAAATGTTAGAACCTGGGCATTTACCTAAGCCACCGATTTATCAACCGAGCACAGCAGGTGAAAGCGCATGGGTACGGGTTCCCATGACTTTGCTGGATGAACTGCTGCGCTTGGCCGGGGAAAGTCATAACGTCTTAGTGCAATTACAAACGCAAAACAGGCAATTAAAAACGCTATTGCAAGGCCATCGCCGCCATTATCATCAGCAACTTAGGCTATTGGCGGAATTAGAGCATAGCTTAGTCAACCCACAACAAAACGCTAGCAGCACAAGCGATTTCGATAGCTTGGAAATGCAACAATTTGCAACGTGGCAAGGCTTGTTACCACAACTGTATGAAATGCTAGCAGATAATTTTGCGACCGAAAAAACGGCTCTGGCTCTAGCACGGCAAAACCAAAACAGCTTGGCCGTTTTTAGTCAGTTGCATCAAGCCAGTTTGCAAACCGTACTGGATAGTCGTTTAGTTGCCGCTGATAGCCTAGCTGCTCGTTGGCAACGCACTGTGCGTCAGGCTGCAAGTATTAGCGGCAAACAAGCTGAACTACACCTTGTTGGTGCGGACACCTTGTTAGATAGCCAATTGCTGGCACAACTAGCCGACCCGCTGATGCACTTGTTGCGCAACGCTATTGATCACGGTTTAGAAACTCCGGAACAACGCCTAGCGGCTGGTAAATCTGAATTAGGCTGCATTACCCTGAGTTTTCACCGAGAGGAGAATCAATTGACGGTTTCTTGTCAAGATGACGGGCAAGGCATAGACCGTGCCGCCGTGCGCCATAGCGCGGTCAGCAAAGGCTTATTGGATGAAACCACAGTATTAAGCGACAGCGAAATTGACCGCTTAATATTACTGCCGGGTTTTTCTACCCGCACGACCGCGACTGAATTGTCCGGGCGCGGCATTGGCATGGATGTGGTGAATCAAGACATTAGCTGCTTGCAAGGCGCTTTGGATATTCACTCTGAGCCAGGTCTAGGTTGTACTTTTACACTTACATTGCCATCTACTGCCTTGTTAGCCAAGGTATTGTTAGCCGAATGTGGCGGACAAGTCGTTGCTCTCAGCAGCTATGGCATACGCCAAGTGCTGATGGCGGATGCCATAGAGACCGATAGCTTCCGGCACGGCGATAACCAGTATCCGTTATATCGATTGGAAAACTTATGGCCTAGACCTACCCTGCCTAGTGCTAAGCATAATCGGCAAGGTGTCGTGTTATTACAACTTGCAGAGCATGACTGGGCTGCCGTGTATTTAACAACGCTGATCGGACACCGTGAAGTCGTGCTGAAAAGCTTAGGTTCGTATTTGCCAACGCTACCTGGCTTAACAGCAGCGATTATCCTCAGCAATGGCCGTATTGCGCCAGTGCTAGATTTACCCGCGTTAATCCGCCACCAACGTTTGTTTGGCAGGCTCAATCCTCATGCGTTACCCACTATACCGCCGAAACCGCCGTTGATATTGGTGGTAGACGATTCCTTAAGCGCCCGCCAAACTACTGCCGATACGCTACGCGACAGCGGTTTTCAAGTTATCACCGCTGTCGATGGCGTCGATGCGCTTAAACAATTGCAACACGCCCGCCCGGATATGCTAATCACCGATTTGGAAATGCCGCGCATGAACGGCTTGGAATTGGTCGCTTTGCTAAAAAAACAGGTTGATAGCAAAAAGCTGCCGACTTTGATGATAAGCTCCCGCACCAGCGATAAGCACCGCCGACAAGCTCATGCCGTCGGTATTGATGCTTATCTGTCAAAACCGTGGTCTGAGCTGGAATTGCTGCAGCAAGTGAAGCGGTTGTTGGCGGAAAACCATCAAGGCATCGCTGAATTAAGCACGAGTTTCGGCTACCAACTTAAGTAGGGACAGGACGTTTAGAACGCAGGTGGTGGTGGCAGGGATGCTGCCACCAAGCCTACAGGGATGTATTTACGGCGTCCTGCGTTCTGAATGCCCTATCCCGTGTGGTATTGTCCCGCCTAAAGTGCGTAGCCCGAGTTTCTTTTCTCATTAGAAGGCTGTGCTTAGATTTTTCGGCTATACACTATCGAGTGTTGCCGTTGGGTGCGCTGTGCGCACCTTTTTCATTGATTGTTATGATGTTAAACCGCGACCAATCAGAAAGCCATAGTTTTACATACCCGTCATTCCGGCATGGATTGCCGGAATCCAGTGCCATGGATGGCGCTCTTCAAGTCCCCCTGTGT
>NZ_LAJX01000005.1 GCF_000963695.1 Methylocucumis oryzae | reverse complement strand
TTTTTCGTCAACAAATTGAGCGGCACTTTTCTTTTTTTTTTATTTTCAAATTTATTAAATATTTCTTTTATGTCTAATTGAATTTCTTCCAGTCTTTTTAAATGTTGCCCGATTAACCACCACATTAAAACAGGAACCAACAAAACAGCGCAGCTTACAACTAAGCTATTGATAAGTTGATCTTCCTTAATTAAAGCCCCAATAGTCACAATTGATACAGGAATAGCGAGAGCTTTATTAATCACGTCATATAATGCCCCGTCAATTTTAGAGGCAAAGTCTTGATGTTTCTCAATCACTTCTTTTTTAAAGTTTTTTTAACGAAAAAACCATTTATGTAAGTTTCATAGTTGTCTTGATAAAGTTTTTTGAATACTTCAAATTTAGACAAAATATAACCAAGCTGTTGATTTGTTGCAGGACGCTTAGAAAGTAATTCTTCTAATGCGTTACGAACCACGGCTAATCTTTCATAACAGTGCAAGTCTTGATTTTCCAGCATTTCTTCAAAGCTTTCTAGCCCATCCAATGGTTTTAAATCCGCAAAAGTAAAGCACGACTCGATAAGTGTCTTTTTAAACCCTTTATTTTCTTTGTCTTCTGTAAGAAGTACAAAGGTATAAAAGTTGTTCGATGATCTATCCGTATGTGGTAATGCTTTTTCTAAAAATAAAATCCATCTACAAACACGCCTAAGCTAAACTAGCTTTTCAGGCTCATTTGTCTCAGTAGTCAAATAATCTTCTTCGATTAAATAAAAAGAGTCTGGCAATATGCCTTTTTTTACGCCTGTGTACTTGGTGATTAAGTCATCGACATCGTTGAAAAAGAGCTTATGTCCGATGACTGGAATATTTAGTTTAAACGTTAAATTCTGCCCGATTGTTAACTTTTGCTCAGTAAAATCAATATATTCGCCATCACATTTAAAAGAGCCAAAAACATCCCCGTTTTGTTTATAAATAGCGTTGATTAATAAATTAACCTCTTCATTTAACGATATTTCACAATTAACAGATGTTCCCTCCATAAAGTTAGGCTTACCGCATAACCTATAGAGTTTAACAACATCGTTTAATAGTGATTGCTTATCCATTTGTATTCGTTGTTGGTTTAGTTAATTCAATCAATTCATCAATAAATTTTTGAGGAAGGCTATTAATTGTCAATGAATTTTCTTTATACAAATCTTTTGCCCATAATTGAAAAGGGTGATTATTTGTATCGGCCTCAAATGAACCAAATGTTTTCCCTTTGTAAATTTTTAAGAGCGCTTCAATTAACGTTATTACTTTTTCGTTAGCCGGATCAAAAATATCATCTCGTAACTGAACTTCGGCTTCAAGGTTTGGCTTATCCTTTTCTCGCCTGTGTTTAATAATTTTATGAGCAATTGAATTGATAATTTCCATCTATTGATGTCTCTATTTAGATTTAATAATCGCTGGTTGGCTATGGTGTCAAGATCGAAACCTTTATGGCTCCTATTGGAAAATGGATTTCCGCCTCGATTCCCTTACTGTTGTCGACGGTAGCTTGCATTGTGAGCTGTGGATGCATCCCATCAACATCAAAAGGCGAAGATTTACATGCTTGAGTAGACACAAAAAACACCGTTTTGTTTGTTGGTCACAGTTTCCATGCTAATGACTTTATCGTTTAGAAGAACAGTCAGTTTAACATAGTCGCCAATGACGTCATCGGCAAACCTTTAGCATTACAGTGTAATACTTGTTAAAATGCTAACAGGTATTGAGTGGCTATGACGTGATAACGCGTTTGTCGCGCAGCCATGAGTCATTTATCAAACATAGTTGGCATAATGAAAATAAGTCTGGCGATTTTTTTAGTGTTGTTGCAGTGGTTAACACCGTTAATGCATGCGCATACTGGTCAAAATAGCGTAGGCGGCAAATTACATATTCCAGGTTTAGAGCAGTTCACGCAGTCGGCTTCTGTTTTAGCAGATGCTGGCGACAGTGTGGCTAGCACCATTAACACGCAATCACCTTCTGACGGTGTTGTTTTTTCGGTAGACGCTGGGTTAAAGCAAAGTTTTCATTTTGATTTGCCCGATGATTCTTTTTATTTACCGGCGCAAGCTATTTCCTTCGCTAAGCCATAGGCTTAATCACATTATTGGCTCCTCGCGCACCACCTAGCTGCTTAGCGGTGGTTGAGCATTTTCCTTTTTCTCCTCGCGCCCCGCCTTTGTCTTAAGTTTTCTCCTTGCTTTGTTAGCTTAGTGTTTACGCGCGCTGTTATGGTGGGCGTGTGCTGCTAAGTTATTGTTCACAGTTACGCGGTGTTTACCGCAATGAGTTCTTTATGACACATGTGCAGTTTTTGGGCATGGGCTTTAAGCCTACCCATCCTTTAGCCATTGCGATTAGCTTAAGTTTCCTGCTAATGCCTGGCTTAATAGTCGCCGAAACGGCGAGTTCTCCGGTGTTAAGTGCCGACACAGCGGTTGCGCATATTGACCCTATTACTGAAGAGGCCGGGTTAAGTCTAAGTCAGTTGGTCACGTTGACGATGGAAAAATTTCCTGATGTGACCTGGCTGAATGCGATGGAGCTGAAGCCGAAGCGTTACGCCAACGCGGTGAAAGTTGGGTGGCTGGTGCCTCGCAAGCCGGTTTGCGTTTTCAAGAAGCCACCAGCGGTACGCTGCATTATATCGATGCCACGGTGCAAGTACCGTTATGGAATTTAGGTCAGCGTCAAGCTGAACAAGCGACTGGCGCGAAAGCCAGTATCAGCGTGCAAAAGCAGCAAGAGGCGACGCGGCTTAGGATTGCAGGTCTGATTCGTAGCGCACTGTGGGATATGGCGTTACAAAATTTTGCGTTATCAGCAAGCGCAAGAAGAATTACAAGTGAATCAAAAGCTATTTGATAAGGTTAGGCGCCGCGTTGAATTAGGCGATTTACCTAGAGCGGATCAATTGTTAGCTGAAACCGAGTTATTACAAAAAAAATCGCTGTTAATTCAAGCAGAAGCTGAACTCATGCATGCGCGTAAACGTTATACAACGATTACGCAATCGACTAAAGTACCTAGTCAGTATCAAGAAAGTTTATCAACGCTACGCGAAGTGCCGGATAACCATCCCTTTTTGCTGGCATTAAATAGTCAAATCGACCGCAAAACGCGCTGAAATTCATGCGTTACAAATGACCGGTTCTGGCCAAACTAACGTGGTTGTCGGCATTAACAGTGATAATTTCACCGATGATCCGCGTAGTAATAAAACGGAGAGCTTTAATATTGGTGTGAACGTGCCTTTCGGCGGCGATAGTCATAGTAATGTGCAAATCGCAGCCGTCAATGTTGAGATGAATAAGCTCATCGCTGAGCGTGAGCAATTTTATAGAGACTTGCAACAACAACATCACGAAGCCGAGCATAATTTGGAAGTAAATACGGTTGAATTAGCAAATGCAGAAAAGTTAAGAGCGTTGGCCGAGCAGCATTTAAGTATGACTGAACAAAGTTTTGCTGCCGGTGAAATTGATTTAATCGATTTGTTAAAAATTCAGTCGCGTGCTCAGTTGGCGATATTGAGTGCTAAAGAGCGCGCGGTGATGTTGTTACGTGACCAAGCCTTATATAACCAAGCTGTAGGAGTGATGCCATGAGCCGTGCTATTCGTCATTATGTATTTTGGGCACTGGTGAGTGTGTCATTATTTTCCGCTCAATCCAGTAGGGCGCTGGATAACCATGTGGTTTTAGCGGAAGAGCAGGCTAAAAGCTTAGGTATTGTCTTAGCCAAGCCTGAGCCGGTTAGCCATGTCCCGGTGTTGTATGCTCCGGCGAAAGTCGTGATTCCGCCAACGCAAGAATACATTATTAGCGCCACCCAAGCGGGTTTGGTGACTAAGCTGAATGCGGCGATTGGTGACAAGGTTAACTCAGGCGCGGTGCTGGCCGAGATGAATAGCCAAGATTTGCTAATGGCACAACGCAATTACTTAAAAGCAGAGAGTGATTTAGCGTTAGCAGGGTTTTCCTATCAACGCGATAAAAAATTGCTCGACGATGGTGTGATTGCGCAGCGGCGTTGGCAAGAGACCAGTGCGATGTATCAAGCGGCGGCATCTGAATTAGACGAGCATAGACAGTTACTCGGTATCGCAGGTATGACCGACGCGGAAATCGCTAAGCTTAAAAAAACGCATAAATTGTCAGGGTTGCTGGCGGTACGAGCGCCGATTACTGGTGTTGTGTTAGAGCGTATGGTGGTTGCCGGTGCGCGTTTAGATAGTTTATCGCCGTTATTTAAAATCGCTAACTTAGATGAGTTGTGGTTAGAAATTAATATTCCGCAAGAGCGTATTAACCAGGTCAAAATCGGCGACAAAGTACTACTGGAAAAGCCGACTAATGACTCTGAATCGTTAGAGCAGCGTGAAACACCGGTTGCGATTCCTGTCAGTGCGCAAATTAGTTTGATAGGGCAAGCGGTTAATCCTGAAAACCAAACCATTTTAGCGCGTGCGGTATTAAAACATGCCCCAATAGATATACGCCCCGGCCAGCGGATTAATACGCAAATTATTCAGCAAAATAGTCAGGCGGCATTTATTGTGCCTAATACCGCGATTATTCAGAATGAGCGTAAAAGTTATGTCTTTGTGCAAACGGGACAAGGTTTTTCGGTATTACCCGTTAACGTGTTAGGCAAGCAAGGCGAGCAATCGACGATTAGCGGTGAATTAACAGGCAATGAATTAATTGCTGTTAAAGGTACAGTCGCATTAAAAGCGAATTGGTTAGGACTTGGGGAGGGCGAGTAATGGCCGGACTCATTTCATTTGCGTTAACCCAGCGTTTGTTAATACTGATTGCAGTACTGGTATTAATCGGCGGTGGCTATAGCGCGTTTAGACAAATACCGATTGACGCGTTTCCTGATGTGTCGCCGACACAAGTTAAAATCATCGTCAAAGCGCCTGGTATGACGCCGGAAGAAGTCGAAGCTAGGATTACTGGGCCGATAGAAGTCGAATTACTCGGTATTCCTAAGCAAACCATGTTGCGCTCTATCGCTAAGTATTCGTTAACCGATATTACTGTCGATTTCGTTGAAGGCACCGATATTTACTGGGCGCGGCAACAAATTGCCGAGCGTTTGAATACCATTTGGGGCAGTTTACCCGCCGATATTCAAGGCGGTATTGCGCCTATGACGACGCCTTTGGGTGAAATGTTTATGTTCACGATAGAAGGCGACATAAGCCTGATGGAAAAACGCGATTTATTAGACTGGGTGATACGACCGGCGTTACGCACTGTGCCGGGTGTGGCCGATGTGAATTCATTAGGCGGCTTAGTTAGGAGCTTTGAGGTTGTACCTGACAATATGCGTTTAGCCGCTAGAGGTATTGGCATGGATAAATTAATCGCTGCGTTAGAGCATAATAATCGCAATGACGGCGCAGGTCGGCTTAACGATGGCGAAGAAGCACTTATCGTGCGCGCTGAAGGTCGCATCAAAACCTTAGATGATGTGGCTACGATTGTCGTTGATAATAAAAATGGCATACCGGTTACCGTTGCCGATGTTGCTGAGATAAAAATGGGCGCATTAACGCGTTATGGCGCGGTCAGTAAAGATGGTAATGGCGAAGCGGTGACCGGGTTGGTATTGAGTTTACGCGGGGCGAATGCGCGTGAAACGGTTAATGGCATTGAGGGTAAATTGGCCGAGCTGAGCAAAAGTTTTCCTAAAGGCGTTACCGCTAAAGTTTTTTATAATCGCGGCGATTTAGTCAACAAAGCCGTTGAGACGGTATTAGATGCTTTGGTAGAAGCCATAGCGTTAGTGCTCGTTTTGTTACTGTTGTTTTTGGGTAATATCCGTGCTGCTGTCGTGGTTGCCATTGTGTTACCGCTAGCTGCATTATTTACTTTTATTTTAATGCGGACTATGGACATGTCGGCTAATTTAATGAGTTTAGGCGGGTTAGCGATAGCGATAGGTATGTTAGTCGATGCCGCTGTCGTGGTGACCGAAAACTTGATTAGCCATTTAGCGCATCATAAAACCGCTGAACGTTTACCTAAGTTGCATGTGATTTACCGGGCTACTCGTGAAGTTGCTACCTCGGTTACCTCAGGCATTTTAATTATTATTATTGTTTTTCTGCCATTACTGAGCTTACAAGGTTTGGAAGGAAAGCTGTTTCGGCCGGTGGCCTTAACGATTGTTTTTGCGTTAAGTGCGTCGTTGCTGTTGTCGTTAACAGTGATTCCGGTAGTTCGCCTCGTTTTTGTTGAAAAAAAAAAGTGTCTCATGAAGAGCCTTGGTTGCCAAGAAACGCTGCAAGCCATTTATAAGCCGTTATTGGCTGGTGTTTAAATAATTACAGCAAAGGTTTTTATC
>NZ_LAJX01000049.1 GCF_000963695.1 Methylocucumis oryzae | reverse complement strand
AATTATTTAAAGCTTCCACGCTTGTTATGGTAAGCGCGTCCAATTGCTGTTGTTGTAATAGTGAATCAATAATTGCAGTATCTGATTTAGGCGTTACCCTTTTATAGACCGCTAAATAATCCACATGAGCGCCTCTTGAGCGCAAAATTGCCGCTAAGTCTTCCAGGCCGCCTTCGCCACGCACAATCAAAATGGTTTGCTGGTTAACCTGCTGCATCTCTGCAGTTGCCAACAGTGCTTCCGAGGAATAACCGTGGCTAGGAATGAGATGAACCGGTAAGCCAATAGACATCATTGCGTTTGCTGTAGTAGCGCCTATCGCTGCCAATCGTGTGCGCGTGGTGTGCGGCATTCTACCATCATCTAAATGGTAATAAAGCATAGTTACCGCATTGCTACTGACAAAAATAAGCCAATCATATTGGTTAAGATTGGCTAAGCACTGTTTAATCCTGGTGGCGTCATCGATAGGCTGAATGGCTATAGTGGGTAATAACACTGTTTGTATCTGCTGTTGCTGCAATAACTCGCATAACTGAGCAGCTTGATGTTCAGGCCTAGTCACTAAAACACGTTTAGGGTTGTCGATTGGATTCACGCCTGCAACGCCTGTAAGATTTTATCGGCACCTTGACTTAATAAATCTTCAGCGACTTGCTGACCTAGTTGTTCAGGGGTGTTTAAATCCCCTGTCGCTTCACTTTTGTAAAGAATAGAGCCATCTGGCGCACCGACTAAACCACGCAAAAATAATTCACCTTGTTGAATAATAGCATAGCCTGCGATAGGTACTTGGCAACCGCCCATTAAGCGGGCATTAAGCGCTCGTTCGGCACTGACGCACACAGCCGTTTCGTGGTCATTTAGCTGAGCTAATAACGCATTGAGTTCGTCATCATTGGTACGGCTTTCTATACCGATAGCACCTTGGCCAATGGCTGGTAGGCTATAACTTACCGGTAACATTTCTGTGATGCGCGCTGTTAAATCTAAGCGTATTAACCCTGCTGCTGCCAAAATAATCGCATCATAATCGCCTGCATCCAGTTTAGCTAACCGCGTATTGACGTTACCACGCAATGGCAACACCTCTGCGTGTGGAAATTTTTCTTTGATTTGGCATTGTCTGCGTAAGCTTGATGTGCCAATTTTAGCATTTGCCCGGAGTTCGTTAATTGACGCATAACGGGTAGCAACAAAAGCATCACTAGGCTCTTCTCGCCTTAAAATTGCGCTTAAACCCAGTCCTTCTGGGAATTCCATCGGTACGTCTTTCATGGAATGCACTGCAATATCGGCCTCTCCATCTAACATGCCTTGTTCTAATTCTTTAACAAACAAACCTTTGCCACCAATTTTTGCTAACGGTGCGTCCAGAATTTTATCACCGCGTGTAACCATTTTTACTAATTCAATTTCAAGGGCTGGGTTAATAGCACGTAGCCGCTCAGCGACATGTTCTGCTTGCCAAAGCGCTAATGGGCTTTGCCTAGTGGCGATACGAATAATTTGTTTATTCACTTGAATACGGGGTTTGTTATTAAATCGTCATATTGTAACCAATTAATTCAATAACGTATTGTCAGATTTTCGTTATCAGTAAGGTTAGTCCATTGTTACCGATTGCAATAACTTTTTTATATGCTTAAATTAGATATAGATTTCTAATCATATCGTTTTTATTAACAACACTGCGATTGTTATGATGTCACTCGATGGCTACCAAAGTAAGGCGGGACAGGGTTTTTAGGGTGTGGGTGTTGGCAGCAGGGATGCTGCCACCAAGCCTACAGGGATGTATTTACCGCGTCCTGCACCCTAAATACCCTGTCCCTACTAAAAAGTGTGTAGCCCACACGCTTAAGCTGATTTGTTATTTCACTACTTCATAGGACGCAACGCTATGCCATTACAACAATTAGTCAATCACTTTAATGACCGCTTTGAGCAGGAGCATCATGCCAATTTTCGGCCTTTTATTGTCGAAAACGGTGCTGTACAAGGATGGTTTGGGCCAATTCGGATGGGGAGTCGCTTTTCTCCGGTGCGCATGTTAACTGACTATGAAGCGATTACCGGCCATTTAGTCCAATTAGCAGTTGCGCCCCATACGGGCAGTCTGCCTTATGATACGGGGTTTGAGTTTACCCATTTTTTAACCGATAGCATTAGTCAACCTACTGATTTTCAATCCGTTATTAACTTAGATCGCTTATGCCGTACCGTTCATATGTTGAATTATTTAAGCTATGCCCATGTTAACGGACGCTTATTTTTAGATGTCGATCCAAGGCATATTTTAGGTGTTGATAGCAATCATGGTGTTTATTTTGAAGAGATTATTGTCAAATGCGGCTTAGCAACCAGTAATGTTGTGATTTCTATGGCGGTTAACCCGTTTTATATTTTGCACCATAACCAATTGTTGGCGGGTTTGAACAATTATCGTAAGCAAGGTTATCAAATAGCGTTAAATATAGGGCGCTGGTATTCGGCGAATGGTTTAGTCGATTTTGTGACGAAGTTAGCGCCTAATTTTGTCCGCATTGATGTACCCGAGCATAATCCCCATGCACTTAAAGCAGAAATGCCTTGGCCTTATGCGTTGGATTCGTTGCAGCAATTAGTCACGTTAATCGGTGGTCAGTCTATTTTGCAGCAAGTAAATTATCAAGACCAAGCGTTTACTGCGTCAGCAGCGGGTTTTGATTGGGTACAAGGTGGGTATTACGATAAGCTGGCGGTCGATCATTTGCGTTGCTTATGATGGGGTTGGGCGGCGTTGTTACTGGCGTAGTGTTATAAACGGGGTGTTTAAATATCCCGTTTGAAACACTAGCCATTATTTTTTCAATCGGTTGTGCCAATATTTTGGTTTTTGGTGCAGGTGAGCAACGGCAATAATGATAATCTCGGTATCCGTTGGTTCGTAAATCAGACCATAGGGAAATCGCTGCATCTGGCAACGGCGAATCGAGCCGACTAGCGGGTGCCATGCAAGAGGAAAATCGTTGATGCGTCGAATAGTCTCCCAGGCTTCATCACGAACTCATCGCCTAATCCGGTGCGTTTTGCTTTGTAAAACTGCACAGCTTCAATAAGTTCTAGCCGTGCGGGTAGCAAAAATCTTGTCTTCAAACTTTCTTACCAAGCTCAGCGAAGACCTGCTCTGCATCGATTGCCTCTAGCTCACCAGCGTGGTAGGCAAACAAACGCTGCTCTGTTTCGTTGAGCCAAGCCATGTCTATTGCGGAGTTTGGTTTGTGCAGACTGGCAATCAGGCCATCGACTAATACTGCACGGTCATTGGACGGTAGTTCAAGGGCTTGGTGCAAAATAATTTTTGCTGATAGTGGCATAAGTAGGACTCCATAATGGTTAAGCAAAACCGCATGAGTGATAAACGTATGAGGGGTAAATCACCATTAGGCGTATTTAACAATGGCTGTTGTAGTAGTGCTTAGAGGTTGGAGTCCAAAACATGTTTTGGATTCCGAATGACTAGACTCTAAAGCATTATACCCAAAAAACTAGTTAGTCAGACCAGCGTAAAAATTATGAGGTTTCAATAAATGGGGATAGGCTAGTTTTTAAGGCCGGGTCAACGTTAAGTATAACCCGGCACTATGCTTTCTGAGCTTGATAACCAGACAGAAAATGGTTATCAAAGCTAGAGAAAACAGCAGTTAAAATTCTGCTTTACCCAATATTTTTCCTAAACTATCACGCGTTTCTGATTTAGCTTTGCCGGTCGCGCCATTGACGCCGATGACGGTGAGCTCATCAGTGCCGTTGCCGTTTAAATCAGCTATCGCGGTGATGTCTTTGGCGGTATAACCTAAACCTAACACGTTAAAGCTTTTCAAGGTTTGCTTGTTATTTTTGACATCTTTAATCGTGACTTTCGGCACGCCGGTGCTAGGGTCGGTATATAACACGGCGATTTCTGGCAGGCCATTGTCGTTCAGGTCAGCGACACTAACTACGCCTAACGGAGGATGGTCATCGGTGGCAAAGCTTAATTTACTCAATAACTTACCCGTTTTGCTGTCTTTAATGACTACATTATGTTGACTGGTTTGGTAATCGACATAGAGCGCGGCAATTTCATCATAGCCATTGCCGTTAATATCGGGGACGGCGGTTGAGCCTATGGCAGTAGAACCTATGAAGGTGTTGTAACTCCATTCGCAGATTAAGCCTTCATTGGAGGCACCGTTATCATCAAAACCATCAATCCAAAAGCTGTCAGTGTAATATATCAATAGGTAGTTCTCTCCGTTTCGGCAATTTGGCTGGCCGGGCTGCCAGTGATTATAGGCGAATGGCTCGCCGGTAATCCATTTCCAAACACCCTCAGTTGTTTCATCGGTCGCGCCAATATAGTAGTAATCTGCGTATGAGCCACCGGGAAGAACCTTTGACGTAATAAAGGTGTTTTCTTCGTCGGATGTGATTGTGGCTAAATGTGCGCTCAAGCTTTCACAGTATGCTTTTGATTCATTCCATGTGAAATTACGGTCAAAACGCTGATAAAAATGACCGTTGCTATCCCATTTGATTTTGTTGGAGTCGGCATAAGCGCCGGTGCTGGTGATTAAAACCAGGCTACCGATTAAGCTTGTTGTTAAACAAGAGGGTGAAAAAAGCTTGCGTAATGCGTTGCCCAGCTTATTCTGTTGGAGTTGCATAGATAACCTCTTGACGATTAAAAGTAAAGAACCCTCGTGTTTATAGATTCATGCAAATAACATGAAACGTTCATTATAGGTGTGATGTGATTTATTCGGCAAACTTTATTCTATCATAAGCCGATCTTTGCTTTTGAGGCGTTCATGATCGGTTTTTTGAGTAGGGTACGCTGTGCGTACCATTAAAAAATCGTAATAAAATCAATAAAAAGGTACGCGTAGCATACCCTACAGTGGGCTGTAAAAATCGAAAATTTAACTGTTATAAAGCATAGCTTAATAGCTGTGAACCTCTATTGATACATGAAATATAGCCATAGTGAGGGCGATGATGAAAACCCGTACCATAGCCGACGCTAAAAACAATCTGTCTCAGCTCATCCATCAGCTCGATGCGATTGATGTTATTCATCTCACGCGGCATGGCAAGCCGGTGGCTGTGATGCTGTCAGAAACTAATTACCGCAAACTCACCCAAAAAAATACTAGCGTTTATCAAGCGATTCAAAGTTGGCGTAATCAATTAGATGATGAGTGTACCTGGGCGGAAGCTGAGCTTAATGCGTTACGCGCTGCGAGTCAGGGACGCGAGTTTTTATGGGGCGACTAAGGTATAGGTCACATTCGGTTTTTAGGTAGGGTACGCTGCGTGTACCTTTATAATATCATTAAAAATCAATGAAAAAGGTACGCACAGCGTACCCTACGATTCAGGATTTTGAGCACTTTTTTGCATTTAAGTGTAGAAAACTGGTTTCAATAATGTCTGGTATGAGCTAGCCAAAGTCTTTTATGCTAGCGCTTATTTTATAAGTTGGTGATTGCAATGTCGGTTAATAGTGTACAAACCTTGGCAGAACAGAGTCGTGTGGCGGCGCGTCAGCTCGCCGTGATACCTGAAGCGTTGCGTAATTTGGCGCTGGCGAATATGGCAGAAGCGTTAGCAGCGGTTAAGCATGAGGTGTTGGCGGTTAATGCTGAAGACGTCGTTAAAGCTAAGGATGAGGGTCAGTCTGAGGCAATGGTCAAGCGGTTAACTATTGATGAAAAAACCTTTCAATACATGTTATCAAGCTAAAGAAAGTTGCCCAATTGCCCGACCCGTTAAATCGTATTTTGGCAGGACACACTAATCCAGTCGGGCTTAAAGTGTATAAGAAATCAGTGCCATTAGGCGTGATTGGCATTATTTATGAATCACGACCTAATGTGACGACGGATTCGGCCGGAGTCTGTATTAAAAGCGGTAATGCAGTGATTTTACGCGGCGGCTCTGAAGCTTTGCAGACGAATACGGTATTGGCGGATGCAATGATTGAGGGTTTGGTCAAAGCAGGTTTGCCTGAGAACGCTATTCAAATTATTCGTATCCCCGGACATGAAGCTGTGGGCGAGCTGCTTAAGATGGAGGATTATATCGATGTGCTCATTCCACGAGGCGGTAAAAGCCTGATTAAGCGTATTGCAGAAGGTACGCGTATTCCGGTGATTAAGCATTATGACGGTATTTGTCATTTGTATTTGGCTGCCGATGCGATAGCTGAGCAAGCGGTCGCGTTAGCAGTGAATTCTAAATGTCAAAGTGTGCAAGTGTGTAATGCGTTAGAGACATTATTAGTCGATAGGCAGTGTGCCGATACGTTATTGCCGTTATTACAGGCTGCGTTTAGTGCTAATGGCATTGAGTTACGGGGTTGTGCGTTGACGCAAAAACTATTGCCGGATATAGCGTTAGCTAATGAAGAGGATTGGCATACGGAGTATTTAGCGCCTATTTTGTCGATTAAGATTGTCGATGGAATAACTCACGCGATTAGCCATATTAATCAGTATGGCTCAGGTCATACCGATGGGATTGTCACGCAAAGTTTGCGTTTGGCAGAGCAGTTTGAGGCTGAAGTGGACTCGGCGTCTGTGATGATTAATGCCTCTACGCGTTTGTCTGGCGGTGGCGATTATGGCTTAGGGTCGGTGGTTGGTATTAGCACTGATAAGTTGCATGTGCGCGGCCCCGTTGGACCTAATGAGTTAACGACTTATAAGTGGGTGGCTTATGGGCAGGGGCATTTAAGAGATTAGGGTTACCAACTTAAGAGGGGACAGGTCATTCAGAACGCGGGACGCCATAAATAAGTCCCTGTAGGCTTGGCGGTAGCATCCCTGCTGCCGACACCCACGCTCTAAACACCCTGTCCCGTCATAAGTGTGTAGCTAGAGATTTAGTTGCTTAGACACGGTGTGTTGTTGGGTGTATATGCAATCATCAGTAGTTATCGTTGATTGGAATCGATTACAATTAAACCCAGCACAATTATTAACCTCGACTATTTATGGATGCTTTAGTTTTATTGATTCCGTTTTTGCCGTTATTGGCTGCCGTTGTTATTGGCATAGGGCATGTGGCTGGGCTTTTCATCGGCGAGCGTCGTGAAATTATGGTGGCGGAACTGGCGTGTGGCGCGCTAAGTTTGTCTTGCTTAATGGCGTTGACGTTACTCATCAGTGACTGTTTAGGTTCTAACCAAGGTTATTTTAGTGCCGGTGTTTGGTTTAGTAGCGAGCATTTCATTGTTAAATTTAATTTTTTAACCAGTGGTCTCGGCATTAGGCTAGCTGCGCTGTTTTCGCTATTGCTGGCCGTGATTGCGAGATTTGCGGTTAATTATTTACATAGAGAAACCGGTTTTTACCGGTTTTTTTTCGTGTTTTGTTTGTTCGACGCTGCGATGATGTTTTTGCTGTTGTCGGCAAATGTGCTGAACACATTTATTGGTTGGGAAGTTGCCGGGGTGTGTTCGTATTTATTAATTGCGTACTCTTATCAACGACCTGTGGCGACTGAAAATGCAACACGTGTTTATTTGACCAACCGTGTGGGCGATGTGGGTTTTATTGTTGGTATTGGTTTGTGCTATGCCTGGTTAGATAGTGTGAATTGGCAAACCTTACAAGAGGCGGCTCAGGAGTTGACGATAGGCGAGGCGACGGGCATTAGTCTGTGTTTTGCTTTAGCAGCAGCGGCTAAGTCGGCGCAATTGCCGTTTTCGCCGTGGCTGGCGCGCGCAATGGAAGGCCCTACGCCATCGAGTGCAGCATTTTATGGTGCGGTCATGGTGCATTCAGGGGTATTTTTATTATGTCTAATGGCACCGGTGATAGAGCAATCGCCATTTGCTAGAGCGGTTATTGGTTTAGTAGGTTTTGCTACAGCGGTTTATGGTTTTGTCGTTGTACAAACGCAAACCGATATTAAGAGCTTATTGGCATTCTCTATTGCTGGACATCTAGGCTTGATGTTTGTGGAATGTAGCTTAGGATTATGGGTCATCGCAAGCTGGCATCTTTGCGCACATGCGGTTGTGCGTTGCTGGCAATTATTAACCGCACCTTCGTTATTACAGCAGTTTAAGCCAGTTTTGAGTGCATCCGAAAGAAAGACCTTGCCGGGTTGGCTTTATATCGTTTCATTGCAGCAATTTTGGTTGGACCAGGTGATGACCTGGGCGTTGATTAACCCTATCCGTGGTTTGTCACAAGATTTAAGCTATTTTGACGACCATGTGGTTGATAACATCATTGGTGTGCCTGCACCCGCCATTGGACGTTTATCATCATTAGCGCAACTGGAAGAGGAAAGGCTTGGCGCAAGATTAAATGATGAGCTCGATGATTTTGCTCATGGCAGCGGTTTTGCCGGCGTCTTAACTGTCTGGGCGGCTAAATTTGTGCATTGGGTAGAAGACCGTTTTGTGTTACGTGGTGTCGGTAAGGATGCCATACATGCCGGTAAGCAGTTAGGACATTTAGCCAATAAGTTCGAGCAAGTGATATTGCGTCCGCGTTATTTGGTTTTATTTGTTTGTATTACTTTTTTAGTGGCATTTTAATTCATGAACATGGCGGTTTATTCCTGGGCTGACGCGACAGCTTTCCCTTTATTGTCTAGCTTAATGCTGACGCCGTTACTGACGATGATGTTTATCGTATTTGCTTCGACGGCCGCTAAGGCATTACGGATTGGGTTTATCGGTAGCTTTTTGACAGTACTGTTAAGCGGTTATTTATTGTTGGTGTTCGATGCCGGTAAGCCGGGGCTACATTTGGTCGAACGTTTTACAATTTGCGGGTATGAGTTATTGCGTCGGAGTTGATGGTGCCAGTATTTTGTTTATACCGCTTACTGCCGTGCTCACATTTTTAGCGTTTGGTGTATACGTTAATTACTCGGCATGTGGGGGATAAATTTTTTTATTGCCTGTTTGCTAGGTTATGAAACGGTGTTAATTGGCGCATTTACCGCATTGAATATTATGCAGTTTTGGTTTTGGACTGTGTTGGAGTTAGTGCCGGTGGTGTTGCTAACCGTTCATGCCGGTACCGGGCAGAATCGGCGTTGGGTGGTGACGCTATTGTTGCAGTATTGGGGCAGCGGTTTACTGATGACGTTAGCGGGCTTTTTGTTTTTGGCGTTTGGTTTAGTCGGTTCGGACCATGATTTGACGTTCGATTGGTTGACTTTGAAACAAAATAACGCGTATTTACATGATGAAACGTTTAATTTTCATTTTATTGCTGTTTGGTTTTTCGATTCGTATGCCGTTGTTTCCGTTTCATGGTTGGCTGCCGTTGTTAGCCGAGCATGGCACGGTGGCGAGTGCGGCTATTTTTTTAGCCGGGTTGAAGTTAGGACTTTATGCCGTAATTCGTTTTGTATTGCCTATGTTGCCTGGTACGGCGGAAGATTGGGGCGATTTTGTTATTGCATTAGGCGTGATTAGCGTGTTCTACGGCGCTTTGTTAGCGTTAATGCAAAATTAATGTGCGGCGTTTATTAGCATTTGCGGTGTTAAGTCATACTGGCATGTTAGTGATTGGTGTGTTTTGTTTTAACGAGTTTGGTTTGGAAGGTAGTTTATTATTGTCGGTCGCGTATGGCTTGGCTACCGCAGGGATGTTGTTTAGCGTTGGCTTGATTTATGAGCGTACTCGAACGGCGTTTATTCCACGTTTAGGCGGTTTATTTGATAGCAATGCCACGATTGCGTTGTTATTTTTAATTTCTGCGTTGAGTACTATTGTTATGCCAGGTACGCCAGGCTTTGATGCCGCTCATTTATTGGTTGAGGGTATTATTGATGAAGATGGTTGGTTTCTCGCGATAGGCATTTTATTGGGTAATGTATTGGCTGCTGCCTTTTTGTTACGCGCGTTTCAGCAAATTTTTTATTGCTTCGCCTAAGCGCTTTCAACAGCCTGATAGTGCTTCACATCATCCGGTACAATCGGAGCGGATTATTGCTTTGGTTATTTGTTTGCTGTTGATAGGTACCGGATTTTATACCACGCCTTGGCTCAATTTTATCGACCAAGATGCGACAGCTATTGAGCGGGATTTTCCTATGCATCAGTCTAATGATGTTGAGCCTGACGCTGTGTTGCCAGAATAACAGTAAAACAATTCCTCCTCGTTTAGGTTTATCTATTATTTCATCATGCCTGTACTCAGTTTGATTATTGTGGTTCCGTTATTAGGTGCATTGTTTGTCGTGGGGTTTCCTGATAATCGATATGTGCAGAGGTTGGCTACCTGGATAGCGGCGTTAGAATTGCTGTTGAGCTTTATGGCGTTGGTGTTGTTTAATCGGGCAGATGCTGGTTTTCAGTTGCAAGAGCACTATGCTTGGATTCCAACGCTTAATATTGCGTATTCTGTCGGAATTGATGGTTTGTCAATTCTGTTTTTACCCATGACGGCATTATTAACGTTGCTAGCAATTTTGGCGTGTCAACGTTCGATTCTGCCTTTAACGCGCTTGCATTTTGCTTTGTTGTTGGTGTTGGAAAGCATGAGCATGGGTATTTTTTGCGCGTTAGATATGGTGTTGTTCTTTTTATTTTGGGAATTAACGCTAGTGCCTATTCTATTTTTAATCGGTCTTTGGGGCATAGGTTCAAAACGCCGTGCAGCAGCAGTGAAATACGTGCTTCTTATGCTGTTTGGTGGTTTGTTTTTGTTAGCGGCGATATTATTGTTAGCGATTAATCATGCTGAGCAAATGCATAGTGTTAAATTACACGATTTGTCATTTGATTTGCCGGTGTTGTTAGAGACATTTGTGCCTGAGTCGCTACAGGTTTCTGTATTCTTTTTATTTTTATTAGGCTTTGCGGTAAAAGCGCCGCTAGTGCCTTTTCATACCTGGTTGCCGCAAGTAGCTTTAGAAGGGCCTACCCAACTAACAGCACTGTTAGTTGGGTTAAAGCTAGGGCTGTATGGCATTTTGCGACTTGCTCTGCCGTTAGTGCCGTCGGCGGCAGTTGAATATAGTTGGGTGTTGGGTGTGGCTGGAGCGGTTGCGTTGATTTACGGTATTTTAATTGCGTTACAGCAAGCCAATTTACGCCGGTTAATGGCTTATACCGGCATTAGCCATGTTGGTATGGTGTTAATCGGTTTATCGGCATTCAATATACAAGGGTTACAAGGCGCAGTGTTGCAGTTGATTAATTTCAGCATGATTGCGGGTGCACTAATGCTGTTAGCCGGTTTTATTCAACAGCGCTTAGGTAGTACGGAATTAGTGCATTTAGGTGGTTTGGCTAAAACCATGCCGCGCTTAACGGTTTGTTATTTTATTTTGGCGTTTGCCAGTATGGGTATGCCCTTGACCAGTGGTTTTCCAGCGGAGCTGTTATTAATCATTGGTACGTTATTAGCGCATCCTAGTTTAGGTGTGACGACTATTGCGGGCGCAATACTTGGCGCTGCTGCGGTCTTGTTATATAGTCGGCGCGCTTTTTTAGGACCTGTACTAAGGCAAGATGTGGCTAAAGTTGAGGATTTATCAACTGCTGAATTAGGCTTGCTTAGCGTGCCTATATTATTTGTGTTAGCGTTCGGCTTAGCGCCGAATGTTTTATTAAGTTTTAATGAGAAAACGGCTGAAGATTGGTTGGCGCGTATTTTAGAGCAACCTAACATGGAAAATAGTGAAGTCGTGGGGGTCACGTTAAAAAATACGGCGTCCATGCCGTGAGGGAAGCGTTGCTTCCGATTTCAGGGAGAGGGGCTTGATGATAACGCTAAAAAATCTTTACTTTACCGGTTGGGTTACTGTGTTAACGTGCCGATAACGAGATGGCGTTCGCCTTGTGTGTAATAGGTTGAATTGCTATAAGTACTCCAAGTATAGCCAATAATTTCATGATTAGTTTCGTTGACATAGAGGCGGAAGCTGCCAGCTCCTACGCCTGTGTCCCAAGAGCCGTCGGTTTGCTTGCGCGTGTCGAGTGCGCCATGTCCACTTTGAGAGGAGTCATAGACTTCCACGGTATATTGCACAGTGCCTGGAATAATAGGCTCCATCGCGGCAATGGCTTCGGGTTCGTGACGCACTAGCATGACATGTCCGGTGCTGCTTGAACCACTAGGATATTTAATGGCAATCACGTCGCCAACGCTAATGTTTTGTACGTTTTGGGTGTAGCTAAAACCATTTTGCGCGACAATCGCGTCATGGTATTGAGCTGCGCTAGGGCTGGTACTGTTTAGCCAGGTTTTAAAGTCGTCACTGGTTAGGTTATACGCTTGTTTTAATAAATTGGTTAAAAAGGTGCTGCATTGGGTACGATTATCATAAGTCGTTGCGCCATTAACACCTGCCCAATGAATGTAGCTAGGATTGCTCGCATATTCATTGTTTTCCGGCGTGATGTGTTGGATTAAATCATCTGCCAAGCTACGTGTGGCAGTTCGTCGGCTATGACCGATGTGCTAAGTGTGGCTAAGCTAAGTCCTGCCGCAACGAGAAGTTTTGTCGTAGATAATTTTGCTTTGTTTTTCATTGTGCTTACCTGGAGTTATTTTAATTTTTGTGAGTAGTGTTTGTGTTGGACATTATTAAAACAACAACAAGTCAAACAAAGCTGTGCTATATTTTCTGACTTAATGTGAGTTATTTACCCATTTACTTTTATTAGTGCTTAGTAGGATTATTCTTATGCTTGAAAAAGTACCGTTATTTGAATCGCTTTCACCTGAAGACCGCGCTGTATTGGAAGCGGGTATGCATACGCAAAATTTTCCGAAAGGCTCGACCCTGGTTAATCAAAGCGATGTATCTAATAATTTGTTATATATCGTGTTATCGGGTCGTCTTAAGGTGTTCATGAGCAATGAGGATGGGCGTGAAGTCTTGTTAGATTTTTTACAAGAAGGTGATGCGTTTGGCGAATTGTCGCTATTTGATGAGCAGCCACGCTCTGCAACGGTGATGACCGTAGAAGACTGCAAAATCGGCTTATTCCCTAGGCAGTATTTGTTTGATTGTTTGCAACGTAATCCTAATATTGCTATTGAATTGTTAAAAACGGTGATAAAGCGTATGCGTAATACCACCGAGCAAGTCAGCAGTTTGGCGTTGTTAGATGTGTATGGCCGTATTGCTAAGGTATTGACTAATATGGTTAAGTTGCAGCCAGATGGTAAAGAAACCACCGATCCATTAACTCATCAAGAGCTATCGACCATGGTCGGTGCGTCCAGGGAGATGGTTACTAGAATTTTAAATGATTTAAAAACGTGGCGGTTATATTGCTGTGGAGAATCATAGAATCGAATTAAAAAAGACGCTTGCCGGATCGTTGGTAAAGGATTTTTGCCTTGTTGCTCGCTGAAAAACAACAGCAAATTTTAATGTTATTAGCCGATGGTCAATTCCATTCTGGCACTGATTTAGCTAAGCGGTTAACCATAAGTCGTGCTGCTGTTTGGAAACATGTACAAGCGCTAATCGCGCTAGGCTTGAATTTTTCTGCCGTGACTGGCAAAGGCTATCGCTTAGAACGAGGGCTTGAGCTGCTATCTGAGCCAGCTATTCTGAGTAATATGAGTTTGTTTGCGCGAGCGCATTTGGCGGCATTAGAACTGCATTCGCAGCTCGATTCGACCAATCGCTACTTGCTTGCTGCCGCTTCGGCGAAAGCTCCGTCAGGTACGGTTTGTATGGCAGAATATCAAACCGCAGGCCGAGGACGGCGAGGACGGCAATGGGTGTCGCCTTTTGGTAGCAATATTTATTTGTCGTTGTTATGGCATTTTCAGCTTGGTTATGCAGGGGCTGCGGGTTTAAGCCTAGCTATTGGTGTGGCTGTTATCCGAGCCTTGTCAGCGTTAAATATTACCGGCGTGGGTTTAAAGTGGCCTAATGATATTTATTGCCAGGGTAAAAAATTAGGCGGTATTTTAATAGAAATGGCCGGAGAATCTGATGGGCCTTGTGTGTCAGTTGTTGGTTTGGGGTTAAATTGTTTTTTGTCTGAATCATATGCACAAACTATTGAGCAGCCGTGGACGGATTTAAGTAAAATTACGGGTGGCCAATTTGTTGGACGCAATAGGTTAGCTGCTGGTTTGATTTCGCATTTATTAAGTGTTTTAGCTGAGTTTGAGGGATGCGGTATTCGTCACTATATAGACGAATGGCGTCGTTATGATGTGATGCACAATCGCCACGCTCAGTTAATGATTGCTGAGCAAGCCTATACCGGTATTATTCGCGGCATTGATGATAATGGTTTGCTACTGTTTGAGCATCATGATGGACGCATTCAAGCCTATGCCTCTGGAGAAGTAAGTTTTAGTGGTCGGGATGGTTAATAAGCCGCCAGAGACTAAATAAGGACTTAGCGCTGTCGAAACGCCACAACGAACTATTAGACGATGAAGGTATTAGTCGATTTAGGTAATAGCCGACTTAAGTGGGCTGTAGAGCACAATAACCAACTCCAAGTTGGTCAATCGGTAGCTAATAACATGCTGACACGAGAGTATTTAACGGCGTGTTGGCAATCTTTAGATAAACCGGTGTGTTTGGCGATAGCGAGTGTGACGTCTTCAGTGTTGTTAGAACTAATACGGTCGGTAGCGACAGATTTATGGCCGACGTGTCAGATTTTTATCAGTCAAAGTCAAGCGTTCGCACATCGTGTACGCAATGGTTATGCTGAACCACAGCGCTTAGGCGTTGATCGATGGTTAGCCTTAGTAGCGGCTAGATATTATTATCCTGGCAATGTCTGTATTGTTGATTGTGGCACCGCTATTACGGTTGATTTGTTAACCGATGAGGGTTGTCATTTAGGTGGTTATATTGGGCCTGGGTTGCGCTTAATGAAACAGGCATTAATGTCAGGTACCGAGCAACTGCCTTATAGCCATGTGCAACATCCTATAGCTCCTGCGCAATACACCGAAGCGGCGATATATGCGGGTACGCTAGCGGCCGCTGTCGGCATGATTAAACAGGTATTGGCTAGGCATACCTCACCTATGCAATGTTTGTTAACAGGTGGGGATGCAGAATTAATTGCCAATGAATTGGCAATGCCATTTATTATGGATTCAGAGCTGGTTTTGAAGGGGCTTGCTATTGACGTTAGCATTGTATTATGAAAAGCCTCTGTCTATTTTTACTTTTTGCTAATGTTCTGGTGTTTTTTTATGAATACCGGCGCTTAGTTGCAGAGTCTGAACAACATCCACCACCAACAGAACCGTTGGAAGCCATTGTGTTGTTAAGTGAATTGCCTGACAGTATTAAGACGCCAAAAAAGCCTGACGCCAACACTATTTGCTTAAAACCAGACACGTCAATATCGAATGCTCCTTCGCCATTGCTGTCCTTGTCTGAGACAAACTCGGAAACAGCGCATGAACGCGCTGAACACCCTCCTCAAAAACCATCAACTGTTTATTGTTATCAACTAGGTCCGTTTGAAACAGCTACTGTTTCGCAGGTTTGGTCTGAACGTATGAGTACCCGCTATTTAGTTAAAACGTTTTGATAAACCTGAGCGTGTTGCTTTTCGCTTTTCAGTAGCCGCTGCGTTTAGCAATGATGCGTTATTAGCTCAAGCGATGCAGGTGTTGAAAGCTCATCGTATGACGGATTTTTATACATATCGAACTGCGCAAGGCGGTAAAGAGTTGTCATTGGGAGTGTTTAGCACTGAAACAAGAGCCTTAACCCAGCAAAAACAATTGCAGGCGTTAGGTATTTCGGCGCAAATAACACCGCAATACAAAGTTAAAAATCAAAAATTTTTGCTCGTTCAAGCGGACAAAGATATTGCGCTTGAGTTGGCAGCATTAAGTCAATCAAGAGGCAATGTTAGCGTCATTGCTACGCGTTATGAACAAGGACAGTGTGTACCGGCTCACTAACGCTTATGGCTTATTTTTCTCAATAACGATATTCTCGATAATTAATACATCTAAGCCTGACGTATAGAAAACTGCTAAGGCATCTTCTATGCTATGAATAATCGGTTTGCCCATGACGTTAAAGCTAGTATTTAGCACTAATGGAATGCCGGTTAAGCGATAAAATTCTGCAATCAAGTCGTAATATAATGGGTTCCATTCCCGTTTAACCGTTTGTAGACGTCCGGTGCCGTCGACATGTACCACCCCTGGTATTTTTGTGATGACTGATGGCTTAAAGCGCAGGGTTCGTTCCATATATGGCGAGTCTTGGTAGTCTTCAAAATAATCTTGACCATAGTCTGACAAGATTGAAGGGGCAAATGGTCGAAAAGCTTCTCTAAATTTAATTTCGGCATTAATCCTGTCTTTAACCGATTCAGAGCGAGGGTCGGCGAGTATTGAGCGGTTACCTAGCGCTCTAGGGCCAAATTCAGCACGGCCTTGCATCCAGCCAATGATTTTTCCTTGTGCTAAAAAATTAGCGGCAAGCTTAGCGACAGTAGTGTGTTCGACGGTTTGTGCGGTTGGGCAGAATTGCTGTAAGGTTTGTCGGTGTTTAGTCGAAACCGATGAGCCTAAATACGGACTTTGCAAGGCACGTGTCGTATTATCGTTAGGATGGTCTTGATAATACGCCAGTAATGCCGCGCCGACAGAATTACCATCATCGCCAGGCGCACAGAACACATGGGCGTGTTTAAACGGTGTGTGCTCAGTGATTTTGCCGTTGGTGGCAGAATTTAATAGACAACCGCCGCCTAATACGACTGAATCTAGTTTTGTAACAGCGTGTAATGCGCTTAAGTATTCATAAACGCGTTCGCTAAAAACCTGTTGAGCAGTAAACGCTAAATCAGCGACGTTTAAATAGGATTGGCCTGGTTGATGACGATAGTTGGCTAATTCTTGATAAATCGCAATGCTAGTGGCTATATCAGGTTGTACTAAATCTAAACCTTCAACGCAAATTAGAGGGCTGAGTAATTCGTATACTTTTTGGTCGAGTTTGCCGTATGAGGCTAATCCCATTACTTTCCATTCTTCACCGTGAAATAAGCCGAAGCCACATAATTTACAAATTTGCATGTAGAAATTGCCTAGGCTGGCTGATTGTGCGGAGTATTTAGGCAAGCTATTACTTATTGGCGCTAACGTGTTGTCTTGGAATAGATAACTTTGGTAAGCCATGCCTTCACCGTAGCCGTCTAAAATGGCACATGCGGCAGTGTTCAATCCGCTACTATAACAAGCGCTAGCCGCATGAGTTAGGTGATGGTCATAGGTTCTTATATCAGAAATATGAATTTGTTCAGCTTGGCTTAACTGGCTAAGGCCAAATTCTAAATTTAATCCGGATAATTGCCCGGCAGCTATCGCTGATTGGATAAAAAAAACGCGATGAATAATATTGATCTTTAAGTTGTTCAGGGATTTGCTGACTAGGTGTAGTTTGAATATAGTTGTGAAAATCCTGAAAATCAGGTTGGTTTAATAGCGGTTTAATGGTTTCTTGGTAAGCCTGGCTCCAGGTATAAGCCACGCATAATTCGGCACCAGGCTCTAAATAGTGTTTAAGTAGCGATTCTATGCGTAGAAAAGGTTCGGGGCTGGTATTTACCGCGCGTTTAAACTGTAAATACCGCTCATTAGCTTCGGCAAATAAAATTTCTCCTAGTGGGCTGACTAACGCGAGTGAGCTGTCGTGAAATGTATTTGCAATCCCTAAATAGTATTTCATGATAGTAAGCTTGGTCAGGTTGTTTTAGGGTGAGGGGAGGTATGCTGTTCTAAACAATGGTTCAGGTATGCTTGCTGGGGACTTTGTAATAACATTGTTAATATTGCGTGAAATATTTTACATTTGAATTATACGCATTAATATCATAGGCTAAAGCAGCTTTGTTAGGCATTTCCCAGTAGAAAAAAAAATGGATTGCACTGATTAGCTGATTCTAAGTATGATGTTAAGTATAAAGTCCGTAAAGCATAAGTAGGATAACAATGGATATACCACTAGAATTATTACAGAAGAAAATCCTAATAGTCGATGACGCTTCGTCAATTCGTTCGCTAACTAAAGCGATTCTGCGTGAAGCTGGATTTACTCATGTATTCGACGCCCCGGATGGCAATGAAGCATTGGCGCTAATGAGAAAAGTCAAGATTAATGTCGTGATTTGCGATTGGAATATGCCTGGTATGACTGGCTTGGAGTTGTACAAGGAAGTAAAAAGCGACGCTAAATTACAAGCACCGCCCTGGATAATGCTAACGTCTTCTTCAGAGGGCGAGAAAGTAAAAGAAGCCATTCAAGCAGGTATTACCTCATACATCATTAAACCTTACAAACCTGATAATTTATTGAAGCAAGTTGTGGCTAAATTGGCTTAACGATTAACGCAAGATGCTTTAGGCTCCCAATAACAGGGAGCCTTATAAAGCGTTTTATCTAGTCGGCTTATTTTGGTTGCTTGCTATAATTATTCAGTGTTGAACAGGTTATCCTTCCTCATTGTCAACGCGTTTTATTGCTTAACATGGGGATGTAAACAAAAACGAATAGCGCAAATGCGGCTAGCCAAGCTAATACCGAGCCGTATAAAAACTGGTTGTACCAGGCCGGGAATGCAATAGGTAATAGTACGCGCAACACAACGGCAATATTCAAAAGTACGAACGCTAAGGCAATGGTATTAGAGGCTTTTAACGCTCGGCCCGTATGGCCTAGCGAAACTCTGGCCATCATGCCAAGCGTCAACACGCCTATGCCGCCGACGGTAAAAGCGTGTAAACCTAGTGCGGGTGTAGTCAACTGATATGCAGCCAGTGCCGTTAATACAAATCCCGCGATAATCCATAAATAGCCTAGATATAACACCCATAACAATGGGACATAGCGAATTCTAGGTACATACCAGTTAACAAGTCTTAAGATATTACTTACCGCCGCTAGGCTAGCCGTGATGGCCAATAAGGCACCTGAACCTTCTAAGATTTGTAAAATAAATACTATGCTGGCTGACGCAATTGAAACAACGTCAAGTACTGGATGTTTAATAATTAACGTGCCTGGAATAGCGCGCTCTGTAAAAAAGGGGAAGACTCGCCCGGCTAACGTTAAAATTAATAAAATGATTAAGCCCACTGCCGACGTTAACCCCGTCGCAGCCGTGTTAATGCCGGTTTGCAAAAACTCCAAGTGCATCAAACCATTGGCAAAAGTTAAGGCGAGTAATAAAACAAGTAGCCAATAATTTCTGCTTTGTCGGGTCGCGATAATTGGTTTAGCAACAATGAAGGTTAAGAGCGGTAAGAAGGCAAAATCGACTAACGCGATAAAAAAATCAGGCAATAATTCGGCGTAAAACGGTAAGATTCGCCCATACAACCAAAGTAAGCAAAAACCAGCTAACGCGTCATACGTTAAGGTGGGTTTTCCTGTCCAATTTTTAACAGCGGTTAATAAAAAACCTGCAATCACAGCAGCGTTATAACCTAGCAACATTTCATGGGCATGCCAGTAATAGCTGGGAAAATACAAATGAGGCTGTATTTTTCCAGATAGCATCGCATTCCATATCATAATTAACAATAATGCAGATAAGCCTGCTAACGTGAAAAAAGCCCGAAAGCCCAGTGCGAATAAGGGGTAATTAAAAATAGGGTTTGCTTTCATAAGGATTGTGCTTCCAACCAGTCGAGTTCAGCGTTGCTAAAGCCTGCAATTATACGCATTTCTCGATTAAAAGGGCCTTTTGGCTTACCGCCTTGATAATAGTCGCTTAAAAGTCTTCGGTATTCTGTTTCAGGGTTTAACTGTTGCTGCTCGCATACATACTTAAACCAAAAGCTGCCGCGTTCAACATGACCTACCTCGTCAGTCAATATTCTCTGTAAAATACTAATACTGGTGTTATCGTCTAGTTGTTTAAATTTTTCTATCAGTCCAGGCGTGACATCTAAGCCGTGTGCTTCCATGCAGCGCGGTACAAGCGCTAAGCGTGCTAATAAGTTATCCGCAGTTTGTTCGGCTAACTCCCATAAGCCGCCATGCGCTGGTAAATCGCCATAATCTATGCCTAATGTTTGTAAATGTTTGGAAATTAATTCAAAATGCTGGGCTTCTTCGTCGGCAATGCGAAGCCAATCCTGGTAAAATGCATTAGGTAAACCACGAAAGCGATACAAAATATCCCAAGCTAAGTAAATCGCAACAAACTCAATATGGCCTATCGCATGAAAAAATGCTGCGCTACCGCCTTTCGCAGTAAGTTTTCGTTTGGGGACTAAGCGCGGTGCTACCCATACAGGTTGGGCAGGGAAGGTAACTAGAGTAATAGGCAATGGCTTTGTATTTGAAGAAGTAGTTAATTCGCCTGAATCCAGTTTGCTTTTGGCCTCATGTGTTAAGTGGAGCAGTTCATCACGATGACCGCGATGGAGACACGTTTCTGCGTAATCAAAAAGAGTGAGCATGATTAAAGTCTTAGATTTTTTAGCGTTAATATTTTATTGCGGGTTATTGTACTGGCTATCGGATAAGCCTTCATTAGGGTTGCCTATGTGGTTTCCCTATCAAGATAAGGTTCAGCATTTTTCCGCATATTTTATACTGGCTTTGATTGCTTGGCGTAACACCCTCTGTTGGAGACATTTATCACGAGGTAGGCGGGCAATAATGGTTATTTTATTTTGTAGTCTTTACGGTATTAGCGATGAGTGGCATCAATCGTTTGTCGTTGGGCGCAGTTCCGATGTATTAGATTGGTTAGCTGATACAAGTGGTGCGGTGCTAGCTTCGTTTTTGTTAATGCGTTTTAGTGCGCAATGGCTGTTGCTGAAGCCGTTTGTTTGGCAGCGCTAAGAATTGGATAAGGGAACTGTAACGTGCAAGTTCATATTTTAGGTATTTGTGGGACGTTTATGGGTGGCTTGGCCGTGCTGGCTAGGCAACTAGGCTATCAAGTTACGGGCTCGGATCAAAATGTTTATCCGCCAATGAGTACGCAGTTAGCAGAACAAGGTATTCGTGTGATGGAGGGTTATAAGGCTGAGAATATAGCGCACAAACCTGATTGCGTGGTGATTGGTAATGCGCTGTCGCGCGGCAATCCTGAGGTCGAAGCCGTGTTAGATGCTGGCTTACCTTATATCTCTGGACCACAATGGTTGGCTGAACATGTGCTTGCCAAAAAACAGGTGTTAGCGGTAGCCGGTACGCATGGTAAAACCACGACTACTAGTATGTTAAGCTGGATTTTACAGCATCAAGGGTTAGAACCGGGCTTTTTAATTGGCGGTATTCCGCTTAATTTTGGTATTTCGGCGCGTTTAGGTGCTTCTGATTTTTTTGTCATAGAGGCTGATGAGTATGATTCGGCGTTTTTTTGATAAACGCTCTAAATTCGTACACTATCGACCTAAAACGGCGATTTTGAATAATCTGGAATACGACCATGCTGATATTTTTCCTGATTTGGCGGCTATAAAAAAGCAGTTTCATCATTTGGTGCGAACAGTGCCGCGCAGTGGCTGTATTATCGCGCCTATAGATGATGATAATATTGCTGATGTGCTATCAATGGGATGTTGGTCGGAGCGGAAAACGACAGGGTTAAGCTCTGCCGCTGATTGGTATGCGGATAAGCTAAAACCGGATGGCAGTCAATTTATGGTTTATCATCAAAGCCGCTCCATGGGTCAAGTAAACTGGGCGTTAACAGGCGATCATAATGTACGCAATGCATTATCGGCATTAGCTGCCGCTTGTCGTGTAGGGGTAAATCCCGAAGCTGCGATTAGCGCATTATCTGCTTTTCAAAATGTTAAGCGACGCATGGAAGTGATTTTCAAAACGGATAATACTGTAATCTATGATGACTTTGCTCATCATCCTACCGCGATTGCGACGACGCTACATGGATTGCGCCAACAAGTGGGTGATGAAAAAATTATTGCTGTGGTTGAGCCTCGCTCGAATACTATGCGCCTAGGTATACATACAGAAACGTTGGCAGATTCGCTAAAGTATGCCGATTTAGCCATTTTATTTCAGCCTTCGGATTTGAATTGGGATGTGTCGCAATTAAAAAAGCGGGCAACAAACTTAGAAGTGTATGCGACGCTAACTGATATTTTACAGCGCTTACAAGTGGAAGCGCGTAAAGGTGCGCACATTGTCATTATGAGTAATGGTGGTTTTGGCGGGATTTATCAAAAACTACCAACCATAGTAGTGGGGCAGTAGTGCTGGCATTAACCCTGCCTACGATTTAGAATAAACTTTATTAGCGCGGCAATGATTGCGCGCACTGATTCCAAACCTGATGGATTTATCAATGACCGACTATAAATTAACACACTTAAAACAGCTGGAAGCTGAAAGTATACATATTATTCGAGAAGTCGCGGCTGAGTTTGAAAAGCCGGTGATGTTGTATTCGATAGGTAAAGATTCTGCCGTTATGCTGCATTTAACCATGAAGGCGTTTTATCCAGGGCGTCCGCCATTTCCTTTGCTACACGTCGATACCACTTGGAAATTTCGTGAAATGATTGAATTTCGCGACCGTATGGC
This sequence comes from Methylocucumis oryzae, assembly GCF_000963695.1. Classification (GTDB taxonomy): domain Bacteria; phylum Pseudomonadota; class Gammaproteobacteria; order Methylococcales; family Methylomonadaceae; genus Methylovulum; species Methylovulum oryzae. The sequence goes on along the minus strand of NZ_LAJX01000049.1, from coordinate 14,920 downwards.
AAATGAATTAGGCTTAGAATTATTAGTTCATATTAATCAAGAAGGTGTTGAGCAAGGAATTGGTCCTTTTACGCATGGCAGCAAAAAACATACCGATGTGATGAAGACTGATTCACTTAAGCAAGCCTTGAACAAATATCAATTTGATGCGGCTTTTGGTGGCGCACGTAGAGATGAAGAAAAATCACGCGCAAAAGAGCGCGTTTACTCGTTTAGAGATAAAAATCATCGCTGGGATCCTAAAAATCAACGTCCAGAATTATGGAATATTTATAACGGAAAAATTGATAAAGGTGAGAGTATACGGGTGTTTCCGTTATCCAATTGGACTGAATTAGATATTTGGCAATATATCCATTTAGAGAAAATTCCAATTGTGCCTTTGTATTTTGCTAAAGAGCGGCCTGTCGTCGAAAAAGATGGTATGTTGATTATGGTCGATGATGACCGTATGCCTATTGGGCCAGACGATAAAATCGAGATGAAAATGGTGCGTTTCCGTACTTTAGGGTGTTACCCATTAACCGGTGCTGTCGAGTCAACAGCGACAACATTGCCTGAAATTATCCAGGAAATGTTATTGACGACGACGTCTGAGCGTCAAGGCCGATTGATTGACCATGATCAAGCCGGTTCTATGGAACAGAAAAAACGCGAAGGTTATTTTTAATCCTTACTTTACAGTTTACGGAAGCACACACCACTATGTCACATCAATCTGAATTAATCAGTACCGATATTAATGAATATTTAGCGCAACATGAGCGTAAAGAATTACTGCGGTTTTTAACCTGTGGTAATGTTGATGACGGCAAAAGCACTTTAATTGGGCGCTTATTGCATGACTCAAAAATGATATATGAAGATCAATTAGCCGCTGTACAAGTTGATAGTGCCAAGTCAGGCACGACAGGCGCGGGTAAAATTGATTTAGCATTATTAGTCGATGGCTTGCAGGCTGAGCGCGAACAAGGAATTACCATTGATGTCGCGTATCGTTATTTCTCCACATCAACGCGTAAATTTATTATTGCTGATACACCAGGGCATGAGCAGTATACACGCAATATGGCGACTGGGGCGTCAACCTGTGATTTGGCGATTATTTTGATTGATGCTCGCTACGGTGTACAAACCCAAACTAAACGGCATAGCTTTATCGCTTCGTTGCTAGGCATTAAGCATGTTATCGTAGCCATCAATAAAATGGATTTGGTTGGCTACAGCGAAGAGGTTTTTAATCGTATTAAAAGCGACTACTTAGCGTTTATTAACGCGTTAGATTTACATGATGTTTATTTCTTGCCTATGTCCGCGTTAGATGGTGATAACGTCGTAAATCCAAGTGCTAATATGCCTTGGTTTACTGGTGTGCCATTAATGGAGGCATTAAATACGACGCCAATTGTTAACGATAGGGATTTCAGCAATGCGCGTTTTCCAGTGCAATATGTGAATCGTCCTAACCTAGATTTCCGTGGTTTCTGTGGCACGATTGCATCAGGTGTGTTTAAAAAAGGCGACAGCATTACTGTATTACCATCGGGCAAAACCAGTACGATTAAGTCAATTGTCACCTATGAGGGCGAATTGGATCAGGCATTTGCACCTATGGCGGTTACGTTAACAATGGCTGATGAAATCGATATTAGTCGCGGCGATATGATTGTCGGTGTTGAACAAACGTCGGCGATTGTTGCTGATCGTTTTAAGGCTGATATTGTTTGGATGGCTGAAAAAGCTCTCACTATAGGCAAGCAATATATCATTAAGTTAGCGACCCGTAGCGTGTCAGGTACGGTTGCATTTATTCATTATCGTATTGATGTTAATACCTTAGAGCATCATGATGCCGATGAGTTAAAGCTCAATGAAATTGGTAGTTGCACATTAAGTTTGGGTGCGCCTGCTGTATTTGATTCCTATAAACTTAGCAAAGGCACGGGATCGTTTGTTATTATTGATAGACTGACTAATGTTACAGTCGGTGCTGGCATGATTGTCGGTGTGTCTGAAGTTGATGATTTACAAAAGCCAGTTACTGCAGAAGACCGCTTGGCAAGATTTAGTCAGAAGCCTGCAGTGATTTCGCTATCAGGCGCCGATAGTGATACTGTCGCTTATCAGTTAGAAAGAAAGTTATTTGATAATGGTCATGCCGTGGTTGTGATAGCTGGCGGTGGTGAAGAATCGGCATTGAAAGCGTTAAAAACGGCTGGTTTATTAGTGATAGCCATCAATAGTCAGTCTGGCTGTGTAGATTTGCGTTTTGACCTTGCGCAGCAATCGATAGACGATATTTACAGTGCGCTTAAGCAGCAAAAAATTATTTTTTGAGTGATGATAGGGCGGTTCTCCGCCCTATTTTTTAGGCGACTTTAAGAATGAATGCTGCGTGAGATGGATTTATCTTGTGCTGGAGATTAGCCTTAGCTAAGCTCGATTTCGTAACCCGTGTACTTGCGAATATTTAATACGCCGGAATCTAGTAATAAGTATTGGCCTTTAATTCCAAGTAAAGTACCTGTTATTTCAGGGCTTTTATCAAAATCAAGGGCTTTGATTTTGGTGGGATATTGTTCAATCGGGTAGCGAATTTCAACTATTGTGTCATTGCTTAATAATTCAAACGCATCGTTGCCATGCGTTTCGTTGATATGGCAAAGTTCTTGTTGGCATAGCGTAACAAGTTGTTCGCGGTAGGCAATTAAATCGATTGTTTCGGCGTCGCTTTTTAGCATTTTTTGCCAATGGGTTTTATCGCTAATATGTTGGCTAATGGCTATTTCAATTAATCCCGCGATATGTCGAGAGCGAGATTTAAAGATGGGTAAAGCTTGATTAGCGCCTTGATCTATCCATCGCGTAGGAATCTGTGAATGCCTCGTAATGCCCACTTTTAAATGGCTTGAATTAGCCAGATAAACGATATGATGTTGGTTGCAAAATTCATCGCCCCATGTGGCGTTCCTGCATGTGCCGGCAGCATAATGGCATAAATGGGGTTTTACTATGCACATATCGCATTCAGCCAGAGAGATAAAACAAGGGTAGCAGTAGCCTTGATTATATGTTTTCTTAATGCTGCGCTTGCAATGAATGCATTGTATTTGTTTAGTGTGAATAAGCTTTAGCGGAGTGTTTATTAAAGTATTTAATTCAACGGTTTCATCGCCTAAAATTAAACGATATTGAACAGGCGAGTCTAAGAGACTGTGCATTTTTTTTAAGTGTCCGCGCATGATGATTGTCTATTTAAAAATTTAAAGTGACTTTATCATGGCATAAAGCGAGTGATAATGTTAACGCTTGATATAAAAATCCTACAGTCATACTAGGAATTGAAGTCAATGCGATAATTCGATATAATAAACCCTTTGACCCATAAGGTTATTTGTGCTTGCTTTAATTAAGCTAGCTGGCTATAATCAACAAGATGTTGTGTTTGGAAATTGGAGCGGGACAATAGGATGTCTTCTGTAGTGGGGAAGGTTTTAGTCTATCAATTACTGATAACATTGGTTATGACGCTAGGATTTGCCGTTGCAGGGAGTCAATCTAAGGCAGTTTCCTCGATATTAGGTGGTTTATCTGCTTTTGTACCCAATTTATATTTTGCCTTTCGTATTAGCAAATCTAATACATGCGAGCCGAGGAAAATATTAAACACATTTTATCTGGCTGAATTTGGCAAATTACTTATAACAGCAGGGATGTTTGTTGTTATCTTCCAAATGTCTAATTTAGAATTTATGCCACTGTTCATAAGTTATGTGACAGTGTTATCTGTATTTTGGTTTGCGTTATTGCAGCGTTAATTTATTGAACTAGAGAGGAACAATGGCAACAGAAGCTCATGCTGCCGAAGGGGCAACCGGATATATATTGCACCACTTAACGACTTTAAGTGCAGGTGAGGGATTTTGGACTCTGCATTTAGATACCTTGTTTTTTTCTGTGGTGTTAGGCGCTGTATTTTTGTGGTTTTTTAAAACAGCTGCAGATAAGGCAACAACAGGTGTGCCTGGATTAGTGCAATGTTTTGCCGAGATGTTAATAGAGTTTGTTGATAACCAAGTTAAAGATACGTTTCATGGTCGTAGCCAGTTAATAGCACCATTAGCGTTAACCATTTTTTGCTGGGTGTTTTTATGGAATTTCATGGATTTATTCCCAGTTGATATTCTGCCGTTAATTGGTTCTTTAATGGGGGTCGAATATCTGAGAGTAGTGCCCAGTACCGATTTGAACGCGACCTTCGGCATGTCAATTTCAGTATTCTTTCTGATTATTTTTTACAGCATTAAAATAAAAGGCGTAATAGGCTTCACAAAAGAGATGACTATGCAGCCTTTCGGTCCTTGGCTACTGCCGTTTAATTTGTTGCTGAAAGTCGTCGAAGAAATCGCAAAGCCGATTTCGTTAGGTCTTCGGTTATTTGGAAATTTATATGCCGGTGAATTGATATTTATCTTAATTGCCTTACTGCCTTGGTATATTCAGCCAGCGCTAAGTTTTCCGTGGGCGATTTTTCATATTTTAATTATTACTCTTCAGGCCTTTATTTTTATGGTATTGACAATCGTCTACCTAAGTATGGCGCACGAAGATCATTAAGATTCTCTTTTTTTACTTAACTTGAAGACGTTTGGAGGAAGCATGGAAATTGCAAAATTAATTGCGGATGTGCAAGGCATGACTGCTATTGCGGTGGGTTTGGTTTTAGGTATGGGTGCATTAGGTACTGCGATTGGCTTCGGTTTATTAGGCGGTAAATTCTTGGAAGGCGCTGCTCGCCAGCCAGAAATGGTGCCTATGTTGCAAGTTAAAATGTTTGTTGTAGCGGGCTTATTAGACGCGGTAACAATGATTGGCGTTGGTTTGGCATTATTCTTTACCTTTGCAAACCCGTTCTTGTCAGCAGTGACATCAGCGGCTGGTTAATTCCGATTGATTTTAATTAACAGCAACAAGAGGATGGCATCGTGAGTATCAATGCAACTCTGATTGGGCAAATGATTACATTTGCGCTTCTGGTGTGGTTTACCATGAAGTTCATCTGGCCGCCATTATTTGCTTCGCTAGAAGAGCGCAGAAAGAAAATTGCGGAAGGGCTAGCTGCCGCTGAGAAAGGCCAAGAAGCTATGCATCTGGCCGAAAAAAAAAGCGAAATCTGTAATAAAAGAAGCGAAAGAGCAGTCATCTGAAATCATTAATCTCGCGCAAAAACGGGCAAATGAAATCGTTGAAGAATCAAAAGAAACCGCTAAAAAAGAAAGCGAGCGATTGATTCATGCGGCAAAAGCGCAGATTGAGCAAGAATTGCAACAAACTAAAGAAGCTTTGCGAAGTGAAGTCGCTGTTTTAGCGTTAAGTGCTGCAGAACAAATTCTAGGTGCTGAAATTGATCAAACCAAGCATCAAGACATTATCAATAAAGTTTCTAGTCAATTAGGTTAAGCGTAATGAGCGAGTTAGCCACATTAGCAAGACCGTATGCATTGGCAGCGTTCAAAAGAGCTGTTGAGACTCAGCAAATCGAACAATGGTCTAATGATCTTAACGGGTTGTTAGCTGTATTGTCTGATAAAGACCTTAAGTTATTTCTGGATAATCCTAAAGTTGGTAAGCCGGAATTAATAGTAGCGTTACGTGAATGTTGCGAAGGCCGGGTGAGTATTGAAACGATTAATTTTTTAAGTCTCTTAGTTCAAAATGGACGGTTGTTATTAATGCCGAAAATTGTCGAATTATTTGAAGATTATAAAGCTAATGCACAAGGCTATGTTGATGTGGATGTTGCAACAGCTTTTGAGTTTTCAGATGATGTTAGAGCAAACTTAAAAATAACCTTGGAAAAAGCATTTGGCAAAGCGATTAATATGAATGTTCGCATCGATCATTCGTTAATTGGCGGAATTTTAGTAAGAGCGGGCGATAAAGTAATTGACGGTTCAATTAAAGGTCGGCTTCAACACATGCAAAAAACTCTTCAGTGAGAGTGAGAAATTAACATGCAATTAAACCCATCTGAAATAAGTGATCTGATTAAAAAGAAGATCGAAAACTTCGATCTGAGTTCTGAGGCTCATTCTGAAGGCACTGTAGTCAGCGTGTCCGATGGCATTGTAAGAGTTCATGGTCTGTCTGCAGCAATGCAAGGTGAGATGCTTGAATTTTCTGATAATACCTTCGGTATGGCGCTAAACTTAGAAAGAGATTCTGTCGGTGTTGTTGTGCTTGGTGCTTACCAACATATCTCAGAAGGCGATACTGTCAAATGTACTGGACGGATTTTAGAAGTACCTGTTGGCGAGTCCTTGTTGGGTCGAGTGGTTGACGCCTTAGGTAATCCAATCGATGGAAAAGGCTCGTTAGATGCAACAGAATCCTCGCCCATTGAGAAAATTGCTCCAGGGGTAATTGCAAGACAATCAGTTGATCAGCCAGTGCAAATTGGCTTAAAGTCAATAGATTCTATGATTCCGATTGGGCGTGGTCAGCGCGAATTGATTATTGGCGACAGACAAACTGGTAAAACAGCGATTGCAGTTGATGCGATTATCAACCAAAAAGGTACAGGGATTAAGTGTATCTATGTTGCGATTGGCCAAAAACGTTCGTCTATTGCAAACGTGGTGAGGAAATTAGAAGAGCACGGTGCTATGGAACATACCATCGTTGTAGCGGCATCGGCCTCTGAGTCTGCGGCTATGCAATTTATTGCACCGTATACAGGCTGTGCAATGGGTGAGTATTTTAGGGATATAGGTGAAGATGCGTTAATCATTTATGATGATTTAACTAAGCAAGCCTGGGCTTACCGTCAGGTCTCATTATTATTAAGAAGACCACCAGGGCGTGAAGCATATCCAGGGGATGTTTTCTATTTGCACTCAAGATTGCTAGAGCGGGCTGCAAGAATTAATGCTGACGAAGTAGAGAAGCTAACAGGTGGTAAAGTCAAAGGTAAAACAGGGTCTTTAACGGCATTACCTATTATTGAGACTCAAGGTGGGGACGTGTCTGCATTCGTTCCAACCAACGTTATCTCAATTACCGATGGTCAAATATTTTTAGAAACGGGTTTATTCAACTCAGGCATTCGTCCTGCGGTTAATGCTGGCTTATCTGTTTCACGGGTTGGCGGTGCTGCTCAAACTAAGATTATTAAGAAATTAGGCGGCGGTATCCGTTTAGACTTAGCTCAATATCGTGAATTAGCAGCGTTTGCTCAGTTTTGCTTCGGACTTAGATGAAAGTACACGTAAACAAATCGAGCGTGGACGCCGAGTTACTGAATTAATGAAGCAAACACAATATTCGCCAATGTCAGTTGCGCAAATGGCTGTTTCATTATTCGCAGCAAACGAAGGCTTCTTAGATTCCATAGAAGTAAGCAAGGTTTTAGCATTTGAATCAGCATTACATTTATACATGAAGACTGAGCAGTCTGAGCTAATGGATAAGATTAATGCGACAGGTGATTATAACGACGAAATCAAAAATGGCTTGCAAACAGCTATCACGACTTTCGTGAATACTCATAGTTGGTAAGAAGGGTTAGGCGATGGCTGTTGGTAAAGAGATACGCACGAAAATAGTCAGCATTAAAAACACCCAGAAAATTACTCGCGCAATGGAGATGGTTGCTGCGAGTAAGATGAGAAAAACTAAAGATAAGATGCAGGCCAGCAGGCCTTATGCGAAAAGAATTGGGCAGATTATCAAGCATTTGGCCCATGCTAATCCTGAATATAAGCATTCTTTTTTGCAACAGAGAGAAGTCAAGCGGGTAGGCTTAATTATTATTAGTTCGGATCGTGGCTTATGCGGCGGTTTAAACGCAAATCTATTCAGGAAGACTTTATCTCAACTCATACAGTGGGAGTCTCAATCTGTCGAGGTTGATATTTGTACGGTAGGAGCGAAGGCATTTGCGTTTTTTGGCAATATCAAGAGTCTTAAAGTTGTAGGTCATGTTAGCAAAATTGGTGACACACCTCATTTGAGCGATGTCGTTGGGGTTATCAATATCATGCTAGATGCTTATCGACAAGGGAAGATTGACGAACTTTATGTTGTTAGTAATGAGTTTGTTAATACGATGACTCAAAGGCCTGTTGTTGATAAATTGTTGCCGGTTGTTGCTAGTGAAATAGAAAACGGTTTAAGTGGTGGGCATTGGGACTATATATACGAGCCTGATGCGAAAGAAATGTTAGAGCATTTGTTGTTACGTTATGTTGAGTCTATTGTTTATCAGGGTTTAGTGGAAAACAATGCTTGTGAACAAGCGGCAAGAATGGTTGCAATGAAAAGCGCATCCGATAATGCTGGAAAATTGATTAAAGAATTGCAGTTAGTCTATAACAAGGCTAGGCAAGCGGCTATCACGCAGGAAATTTCAGAAATTGTTGCCGGTGCTGCTGCCGTTTAAGCTCTAGGCATATAGATATGTTAATAAAGAGGACACAAAATGAGTTCGGGTAAGATCGTTCAGATTATCGGTGCGGTTGTTGACGTAGAGTTTTCTCGCGAAGAGCTACCTAAAGTTTATGACGCGCTAACCGTTGAGGGCGTTGAGATCGTGCTAGAAGTTCAACAGCAAATCGGTGACGGTGTTGTTAGAACAATTGCAATGGGTAGTACAGACGGCTTAAAAAGAGGGTTGACTGTATTAAATACGAATGCGCCAATTTCGGTTCCTGTAGGTCAGGAAACTCTAGGTCGTATTATGAATGTGTTAGGTCTGCCTATTGATGAAAAAGGGCCTGTAGGCGAAAAAGTCAGATGGGCAATACACCGCGCGGCACCGAGTTATTCCGAGCAAGCTGCAGCTAACGAGTTGTTAGAAACCGGTATTAAAGTCATTGACTTAATATGTCCTTTTGCTAAAGGCGGTAAGGTTGGTTTATTCGGCGGTGCTGGTGTTGGCAAGACAGTTAATATGATGGAGTTAATCCGCAACATTGCTATCGAGCATAGTGGTTATTCTGTATTTGCTGGTGTTGGTGAAAGAACGCGTGAAGGTAATGACTTTTACCATGAAATGACTGATTCCAACGTTATTGATAAAGTATCGTTAGTTTATGGTCAGATGAATGAGCCGCCAGGTAACCGCTTGCGTGTTGCTTTAACAGGGTTAACCATGGCGGAGTATTTCCGTGATGAAGGTCGCGATGTCTTGTTCTTTGTCGATAATATTTACCGTTATACTTTAGCAGGTACCGAAGTATCGGCTTTATTAGGTCGTATGCCATCTGCTGTAGGTTATCAGCCGACGTTAGCTGAAGAAATGGGTGTGTTACAAGAGCGTATTACGTCAACAAAGACAGGATCAATTACTTCTATACAAGCTGTATATGTTCCGGCTGATGATTTAACTGACCCATCACCTGCGACAACCTTTGCGCATTTAGATGCAACTGTTGTTTTATCACGTCAAATTGCTGAGTTAGGTATTTATCCTGCGATTGATCCGCTAGATTCTACGAGCCGCCAGTTAGACCCATTAGTAATAGGTCAAGAGCATTATGATGTTGCTAGACGCGTGCAAGGTATTTTGCAACGCTATAAAGAATTGCGCGACATTATTGCTATCTTAGGCATGGATGAGTTGTCAGAAGAAGATAAATTAGTGGTGGCGAGAGCGCGTAAAGTACAACGCTTCTTATCACAACCTTTCTTCGTGGCAGAAGTCTTTACCGGGTCTCCTGGTAAGTATGTTTCGCTAAAAGACACGATTGCTGGTTTTAAAGGTATTATCAACGGTGAATATGACTCTGTGCCAGAGCAAGCTTTTTACATGGTAGGCACAATTGACGAGGCATTAGAAAAAGCAAAAGCAATGCAGGCTGCTTAATCATAATACAAGGCCGGGTAATTCTTATGACAATGACAGTACATGTGGACATCGTAAGCGCTGAGCAAGAAGTTTTTTCTGGTTTAGCGGAGATGGTCTTCGCTCCTGCTGAGCTTGGTGAAGTTGGTATAGCGCCTAGACATGCGCCTTTTTTATCTAAATTAAAGCCAGGCGAAGTGCGCGTTAAAGTCAGTGATAAAGAAAGTTTTCCTTTTTTTATCTCTGGTGGGATTCTTGAAGTACAGCCTCATTTAGTAACAATTCTTGCGGATACCGCAATAAGAGCTAAAGATATTGATGAAGCGGCGGCTCTTGAGGCTAAAGCTAGGGCTGAAGAGTCTTTGGCGGATAAATCAGGTGCAATTGATTATGAGGCTGCTCATGCTCAGTTAATTCAGGCCGTGATGCAATTAAGAACGCTTGAGAGGTTGCGTAAACGCGGTGATTAATTAGTTTTGATTTTTTTGATTATAGTTAAAGCCCGATAACGTTTTCGCTATCGGGTTTTTTTTGGGGAAAAAATAATGAAATTGCAAACATTAATATTAGCTGCTGGAAAAGGAACGCGAATGTATTCTAAGTTGCCAAAGGTTATGCATTCGATTGCAGGAAAGTCAATGCTTATGCATGTATGGAGTACGGCAACAGCGCTTCAGGGAAATGATATTTATATAATTTATGGCTTTGGTGGAGAGCAAATAATAAATGCACACTCAGAAATTGCTGCTAAATGGATTTTACAGGTCGAGCAGCTTGGAACGGGACATGCAGTTATGCAGGCTCAAGATGTGTTAGAAGATGATTCAATTGTATTGGTTTTATTTGGTGATGTGCCGTTAATTGCTAAGGCGACATTAGAGAAATTGATTGCTAAAGTTTCTGTTCAGTCAATCGCATTAATCACTATGAATGTCGAAAATCCTTATGGGTACGGCCGCATTGTTAGAAATACTAATAATCAGATAATTAAAATTATTGAAGAAAAAGATGCAACTTCAGAAGAGAGGTCAATTAAGGAGGTTAACACAGGGATTATGGCGGTTCCTGGTAATAAGCTTAAGTCTTGGCTAGCTTGCCTCAATAATCTCAATGCACAAGGGGAATATTATTTAACTGACATTATTCAATTAGCGGTTACTGATGGGGTTGATGTGGCATCGGTTCAGCCCGAGTTTGATTATGAAGTATTAGGGGTTAATACAAAAGTTCAGTTACATCAGCTTGAGCGGATTTATCAAAATAAACAAGCAGAAACCTTGATGAGTCAAGGTGTTACAATTAGAGATGCGACGAGATTTGATTTAAGAGGGGAGTTAACGCATATCGGGCAAGATGTCGAAATAGATGTAAATGTAATCATTGAAAGGTAGTGCTTCAATTGGAGACAATGTTTATATTGGCCCAAATACAGTTATAAAAAATTCTATTATTCATAATAATGTCCAAATTCAAGCTAATTGCGTAGTTGAAAATGCAGTAGTAGGGGATGGTTGTCGTATTGGTCCTTACGCAAGGTTAAGGCCAGATACGATTCTAGGTAGCAATGTGCATATTGGAAATTTTGTTGAACTTAAAAAAGCATCTGTTGCAAATGAGTCTAAAATAAATCATTTAAGTTACGTGGGAGATGCCACTGTTGGGTGCCAAGTCAATATTGGTGCGGGAACGATTACCTGTAATTATGACGGTGTTAATAAACATCACACTATTATAGGCGATGGTGCATTTATTGGCTCAGATACGCAATTAGTTGCGCCGGTTGTGGTTGGTAGTAACGCAACGATTGGCGCGGGGTCAACAATCACTAAAAATAGCCCCGAAAATCAATTAACCTTAAGCAGAGCCAAGCAAGTTTCTATATCAAATTGGCAAAGACCGAAAAAGGAAAAATAGCATGTGTGGCATTGTTGCTGGAATTGCACAAAGAAATGTAGTTCCCATTTTACTTGAGGGATTAAGAAGGCTTGAATATCGTGGATACGATTCCGCAGGATTGGCTGTAATTGAAAGCAGTGTTATAAAGCGAAAGAGAGAAGTTGGTAAAGTGAGTAGTTTAGAGGCATTGATAAAAGAAGAGCCTATAAGCGGAAATATTGGCATTGCCCATACCCGATGGGCGACGCATGGTAAGCCGAGCACAGCTAACGCCCATCCGCACATGAGCGGCTTAAAAGTTGCTGTTGTGCATAATGGAATTATAGAAAATTACGCACAATTAAAGGAGTTGCAGTTAGAAAGAGGCTATGAGTTTACGTCGCAGACGGATACAGAAGTGATTGTACATGGAATTTATGAAGAGTTAAAAACCGAAAATTCTTTCATAAGCGCTGTATTAAAAGCCACGAATAAGCTAGAAGGTGCTTATGCGCTTGCTATAATCTGCCAACAGCATTGTGATACGTTAGTGGTATGTAGAAAAGGTAGTCCGTTGGTTATTGGTGTAGGTATAGGTGAATACTTTGTTGCCTCTGATGTTGCTGCAATACTACCGGTGACGCAACGTTTTATATTTTTAGAGGATGGTGATATTGCGGAAATTAAACTAGATGCTGTCAAAATTATTGATGCTAAAGGAAATTGTGTTACACGCGAGATTAAGCAAACTAGCTTGAGCTTAGATGCGGTAGATAAAGGAAATTATCGACATTATATGTTGAAAGAAATCCACGAGCAGCCTGATGCGATTGCTAGAACTATAGAAGGAAAAATTATAAATGGGCGAGTTAGTGAGCAGGCTTTAGGCCATAGTGCATCTGAAATATTTGACTATATTAAATCTATACAAATTATAGCTTGTGGCACAAGCTTTCATGCTGGGTTAGTCGCCAGGTATTGGTTTGAAGGATTTGCAGGTGTTCCGTGTAATGTTGAAATTGCTAGTGAATATCGATACCGTAGTCCTGTGCTAAGCAAAGATACGTTAATTATTACAATATCGCAGTCGGGAGAAACGGCTGACACAATCGCTGCATTAGGTGAAGCAAGGCGTTTAGGCGCTAAGTACGCCATAACTATCTGTAATGTATTAGAAAGTTCTTTGGGACGAGCGTCTGATTTAGTAATTCAAACTAATGCGGGGCCAGAAATTGGAGTTGCGTCAACAAAAGCTTTTGTAACTCAGTTAACAGTGCTTTTGTTGCTAGTGATTGTTATTGGGCGAAGATTTAAGCTGCCTAAAAATTTAGAAGCAAAGTTATCTAGTGAGTTAGCTAATTTGCCTGCCATGGTGAGAAATGTCTTAGCATTGGATGGGGAAATTAAAATAATGGCAGAGCAATTTTCCGAAAAACATCATGCATTATTTCTTGGGCGGGGAGCGCATTATCCTATTGCAATGGAGGGTGCATTAAAATTAAAAGAAATATCTTACATTCATGCAGAAGCCTATCCAGCAGGTGAGTTGAAACATGGGCCTTTGGCATTAGTGGATAGTGATATGCCTGTAGTAACCGTTGCGCCTAACAACAGCTTATTGGAGAAACTGAAATCGAATATACAAGAGGTAAGTGCTAGAGGTGGTCAGTTAATCGTATTTATGGATGAGCAGTTAGTGCCAAATGATGATGTTAATCTAAAGATAATTAAGGTTCCTAGCGTTGAAGATGAGGTGTCTGCGATTATTTATGCCGTACCTTTACAGCTCCTAGCATACTATGTGGCAGTCTTAAAGGGTACTGATGTTGATCAGCCTAGAAATTTTAGCTAAATCAGTGACTGTAGAATAGAAGTAAAAGATTTGATTCAATGCAGGATGCTGCTACATCCTGCTCGTAATGAAATGATAACGAGTATTTTTAGTTATATGCCGTCAATTCCATCTAATGACCAGTTGTCAGGGTTGTTGCTTCCGCTTAAGTCATCTCCATTTTTGTATGTTATGCGGCAAGTATATTTTTTGGTAGTGAGTTGATTAGTTGACTGGTCAGTAATAGTGTACTCAGAGCTAATTAAATATTGGTAGTTACCAAAGCTCCAGGAATTGCTTGGTTTTTGGGGGAAAGTAATTTGATTATTACCGGTTTTAGCTCGAATGTTGTCATTGCAAATAGTAAATGCAAGGTTAGTCATGTCATTAGAAATAGGTAATTGACTAGCTTTGTCATTGCTATCAACCAAAAATAAATCTGAGGAAACGACATAGTAAACAAACGGCATGACGGCTTTATATTGTGTAAGCAACAATGCAGACAATGCGAGCAAAATAGCGAGTATTCGATGTTTTTTAAAAAAGTCTTTCATTTTAGTTGTTGTTAACAGGTGATTGAGAAACAAAAAAGTTAGAGCGGAAAACGACATTTGGATATTGTGAGTGATTGGCCTAAAAAAAACAAATGCTGTGTATAAATTTTTTTTGACTTGACAGGGCTGTGTGAACTGGTAGACTGTCGGCTCACCAAATAGACTTGGTGTCTTTCTTAGCCCTAAACGGGTAAGAATGCGGCATAAAGGAATTAATATATCTTTTCTTAGAGAAATCTAAGGTTAATAAATTTTAGGAGATAGAAATGGCAGCTACAACTGAATCAGTGAAAGCTGATGCTGCGGAAGCACCGCTATTAAATAAGAAAAATATGTTCCTAGGCGCTGCACTTTACTGTGTATTCTACGCTTGGGTACGCTGGTATGAAGGCGTTTACGGCTGGTCAGCTGGCTTAGATTCTTTCGCGCCAGAGTTTGAAACATACTGGATGAACTTCTTATACATCGAATTCGTATTGGAAGTAACTACAGCTGGTATCTTATGGGGTTATATTTGGAAAACTCGTGATCGTAAAGTAATGTCAATTACTCCAAGAGAAGAGTTAAGAAGACATATGACACACTGGACATGGTTGGTTATGTACGGTATCGCTATCTACTTCGGTGCAAGCTATTTCACTGAACAAGATGGTACTTGGCATCAAACTATTGTTCGTGATACTGACTTTACTCCAAGCCATATCATCGAATTCTATTTAAGCTATCCAATCTACATCATTACTGGTTTTGCTTCATTCTTGTATGCAAAAAAAACTAGATTGCCAACCTATCAACAAGGTTTGTCTTTACAATATA
>NZ_LAJX01000048.1 GCF_000963695.1 Methylocucumis oryzae | reverse complement strand
AAGGGGATACATTAACGCCGACAGCCGTGCCAGCATTGACACTAGCAATGTGAGCATCAGCGCTCAGTGGTAATGTCAGTGCTTGAGAGACTAATGGGGTTAAGCCGGTTAACAGAATAGCCGTTGATAACAGTTTAGTTTTCATATTCATCGTATTCTCCAGTTTGTTTAAGTTATTTATCGCATTAATGAGTTTTAACTCATGGACAATGGAGCGATTACTGTGCCAACCATAGATGCATATTTTTTTCTTTATAATTCATAATGTTGTAGAGGAATTATCGGTTTATTCAACAGAGATGAGCTGAGACAAAAGTTGCAGCTTAAAGAGGGGGAATTAGCCGAGCAAGCTGTATCACTGGGGGATGCAGCGGGTGCGCCAAATGTTGCTACGCAACTTTTGGCGCGTAGCCGTTTGAGCTCGGATTTTGTGTGCGCATCCGAATTACAGGGTTGCTAAGGGGCAAATAAAGCTCGTAGGTGTACTTCGAAATAGCGGATTGTTTATCGGCGAATCCGTCTTACCGCGTTGATATAGGTCATGAAATTTATGTCACATTAGTTGTAGGCTGCGGGAAAATTTTTACAGGAGATTGAGGGTTTGGAGATAGGTGGAATCGAATGTGTAATATACTGTAATCAACAAGAGTTTTAAGTAGGTTTATCATTCATGCTATCGGTAGAAGAATTACTAAATATGTTGTCCGATTTAGAATCAGACAGAATAGAAAGAACGGTTTCAGAAAATAAAACCGATAAATTTTCAGAAGCCATTTGTGCATTTTCCAACGACTTTCCTAACCACAAACAACCTGGTTATTTAATTATTGGTGCTGAAGATAAAACAGGAAAATTAGCGGGCTTGAACATTTCTGACAAATTATTGACCAGCTTGGCAGCTATTCGTAACAATGGCCAGATTTTGCCGCAACCATCACTTACAATACAAAAATATAGCTTGCCAGAAGGCGAAGTTGCCGTCGTGGAAGTTTTTCCTAGCCCGTTTCCACCTGTCCGTTACCAAGGAAATGTATGGATTCGCGTCGGGCCAAGCAAAGCAATTGCTAACGAGGCAGAAGAATTACGCTTGATAGAAAAACGTACGGCGAACACTAGAACATTTGACGTTTCCCCAGTATTTAATAGCACGTTAGCAGATATAAATATCGAACTGTTTAAATTGACTTATCTGCCAAATGCCATTGATGCTGACACTTTAGCCTCAAATCATCGCGAGATAAAACAGCAATTGGCTTCCTTGCGCTTGTACGATTTAGTCTATGATTGCCCGACTTATGCCGGCATTTTATTATTGGGTAATAATCCTAAATTTTATATGCCAGGCGCTTATGTTCAATATGTACTGTTTTCTGGTGATTCAATGGATAGCGATGTTCTCAATGAAGTTGAGTTTTCGGGAGATTTGCTGTCTACCATGCGCCAACTGGACTTGTTTGTAAAAAACAATATTGAAGAACGTCCAGTGAGAGTTTCTGCCCTAAAAGAATTAATGACCAGAAGCTATCCATTCAGAGCAATTAGGGAATTGCTGAATAATGCAGTAATGCACCGCAATTATGAATCGAACGCGCCAGTAAAATTTTATGAATTTAGCGACAGAATAGAAATCTCCAATCCCGGCGGTTTATATGGTTCGGCCCGGCCTGACAATTTTCCGCATCAAAATGACTACCGTAATCCCATCATCGCCGAAGCGCTGAAAATAATGGGTTATGTGAACAAATTCAATCGCGGCATAGCCACAGCCCAAGCAGAATTAAAAGCAAACGGCAACCCGCCCGCTGAATTTATTTTTGACTTGCCTTTGCATTTCAGCGTCACACTAAGAAAAATGGTGGCCGTATGAAAATCATCACCTTTTTCAATAATAAGGGCGGCGTCGGCAAAACCACTACGGTTTACCATATTGCTTGGATGTTAAATGAATTGGGTTTTAACGTTTTGGCTGTTGATTTAGATCCGCAATGCAATCTTTCCTCTATCTTTTTAACCACGGAAAGAATGGAAGAAATTGTTTTGGAAGAACAAAAGGTCACCATCCTTGATGCCATTATGCCAGTAAGCGAGGGTGATCCCTATCAGCCCGTGCATATTGAAAAAATAACGGAGCATCTGTCGCTTTTAATAGGCAATCTCTCGCTATCAGCCTTTGAAGACACCTTAAGCGATGCTTGGACAAAATGTGTTGAAGGCAAGGTAATTGGTTTTAAAATCACATCTGTATTCAGAACCTTAATACAAGATGCAGCGAAACGTTGCCATGCCGACTATGTTTTAATTGATGTCGGCCCAAACTTAGGTGCGATTAACCGGGCAGTTTTGATTTCAAGTGAATTTGTGGTATTGCCAGTCGCAGCTGATTTGTTTTCTTTACAAGGTATAAAAAATTTAGGAAAAACACTGAATGATTGGAAGAACCAATGGGGTAAACGGGTATCAGAATACCCGCCTGAAAAAGACAAAAATGACATTCCCCGTGGTGAAATGAAGCCTATTGGCTACTTAGTCATGCAATACACTGACCGAAGCAGCAGCCCGGTTAAATCCTATGTAAAATGGGCGGATAGAATACCGCAGGTCTATTTAGAATACGTTTTAAGATCAGTTGGCGCTGATGTCCCTGTTTCAGTAGCTACAGACAATAACTGTTTAGCAATGTTGAAGCATTACCACAGCCTTGCACCTATGTCGATGGAAGCTAAAAAGCCTATCTTCTTACTAAAACCTGCCGATGGGGCAATAGGCGCGCATTTTCACGCCGTAAGGGCATGTTATGAACATTTTGAAATATTAACAAATAGAATAATAGCCAAAACAAGTTCGTGAAATATATTTTTCAGTTGAATCATACGCCTTGTAGTGCCTGCAACGCTTTTCTGCCCACCATTCACCTCATAATCGGTGTGCCCAAAGCTCGTAGGACAGTGTCACGATAGCAAACCGCCATCGGTGTACTCCGAAATGGCGGATTGCCTATCGGCGAATCCCCTTACATCTATACTATTTACGTGTTACAGCGTTTGTTTTTGTTACAGAGAAATACCAAAAGTAAACCAATGGACTTCAACTTTAGAGCTGCCAAAGGTACTATCTACTTCCCAATTTGAGCCTTTGCGAACTGGAAAGGTAAAGCTTTGTGTCGCAGTAGAGATAATGGAGCCTTCATTATCCGCTGCTGAGGCGGAAGCAACAGTCTCCTCATCCACGATACCTTGGGCAACGACGTTCCGTTCAGTGGTGTCAGCCAACAACTTCACAACGACAAAGCCATTTGTTTTTGCAACAAAGGGCGTATTGACACTAACGGGAACATAACCCTTTGCTTCGGCAAAAGATACGCTTGGCAATACGAAGCTAAAAATTAAAAACAAACCCAACAACTTATATTTTTTTACTATGGTTAGCATATCAAGGACTCCTCGCCGTTTTTATCGAAGCCAGGCATCAAAATGGCGCTTGGTTTGATTGCCCAACATAAATTAGCCAACCGTGTGACGCAAAACCTCACATCACACAGTCGGCTAAATAATTTTCCAACCATTAACAGATTATCTCTTTCAAATGGCCAACAGAATTTAGCACAACCTAGAAGTTTTTGCCAATACCATCAATAAATCCAACATTGACGAATTAGTATTAAATATAGTTTTATAAACGACTCAGCAAAACCTCACTAATCTCCTCATCAGTTAACACAATCGGATTAGTTTGCATACTACTGCCACGGCTATTGGCTACGATAACGGGAAAATCTTCAGGGCTAATGTTATAACTGCGTAAACGAGGTAGTTGTAGCCGCTCACTCCAGTCGTGTAAGCAGTTGACTAAGCCGGTACGGGCTTGCTCGTCGTCTAAAGCCAGGTTATCGAGTAATAAGCGTCCAATTTCAGCGTATTTGTTCAGTGCGGGATGCTGAGGGTCGCGTTGTTGTAGGGCGCGGATATTGATTTCAGTGGCGGCTGCGACGAGTGTGCCGCAGACTACGCCATGCGGAATGGGAAAATAAGCGCCTAAGGGTGAGGCTAGGCCGTGTACTGAGCCTAAACCGACTTGCGCGAGTGTAATACCGGATAATAACGCCGCATACGCCATAGCGGCTCTACCTTGCGCGGCTTCGGGTTCTAGGCCTTGCCAGGCGGAGAACAAGCCGGATTTAACAGCTTGTAGTCCGCTTAAGGCTAAAGCGTCGGTAAACGGGTTGGCTTTGCTTGAGACATAGGATTCTAGTAGTTGGGTGAAGGCGTCCATGCCATCGGCTGCGATGAGTTCGGCAGGGCAACTAGCTAATAACTCGGGGTCTATGACAGCATAATTAGGTACTAAGCATTCATCGCGGAATGATTTTTTATAGCCGTTAGGTCCTTGCTCACTTAATACGGCGTTTTTTCGTGGCTTCACTGCCGGTACCGGCGGTGGTAGGTATCGCGATAAATGGTGTGCTAGGCCCTTGATAGGGAATGTTTCGGCCTACACCTTCTAAATGGTCTAACACTGAGTTGCCGTGCGGTAATAAACCAGCAATGGCTTTGGCGGCATCGAGTACGCTACCGCCACCTATTGCGATGACAACATCGATAGCCTCTGAGCGAAATGTAGCGACCGTAGTGTCTATTAAGCTTGGCGACGGTTCGCCGGAAACCGTTACTTGTTGCCAGCTTACGCCTTGTTGTGACAACGCTTCAGTGAATTCAGGCCAGCGGCGGCTATTGATAAACGAGTGTTTGCCGGTGACGATTAACGCTTGTTGTCCAAAACTGGCCGTTAATTTCGGCACTTCTTTGAGGCGTCCAGCGCCAAATAAAATACGCGGTAAACGCGATACTGTAAACGTATTGAAATTCATAGCTTAACCTTTGGCAATAGGCTTGATAAAGCACACCTTGGCGCGGTTCAGCCATCCAGGGCGCAACTGTTTCTCGCCAAGTTAAATAATGTGCGGTTTGTTTATGCAATGCGGCATCCTCTGCTGACACGTAGGCTTCATACAGAATAAATTGGCTAGGGTTGTCGGGGGCTTGCAATACATCAAAGCGGCGATTACCCGCTTCTTGAATCGATGCTGCATGGTTTAGCTGGGTTGCGCTAATAAAATCGCTAATGTGTTCAGGTAAGACGTGAACATGGACTAATGTGACGTGCATGATGTGACTTTTAAAGTAATGGGTTCTTGGGTTGGTTAGTTCTGTTGTTCGTGTTGTAAAGCTGGCACGACGTAGCCTGTGGTATAAAAGTCACCTGGCCCATCAACAGATAATAAGGTTTTATGTGGTTCTTGCGCTATGCTTATCATAGTTTTTATTCGCGTTAAGCTGTTGAATGAGGTTTTGAGTGACTATACTTTAGCGACAAATTTTAACAGCATATTTTAAGTTGCTTTATCAAATCTTCAGCAAAAATAGTGGGGAGTTATAGATATGAAATCGGTTAATAGACTTCAACTCGAACGCCAAGGTTATTGTATTTTACATCAGCGTATTACTGCGCATAGATTGAGAGAAATACAAGATTATTGCAGCCAAGTATTGACTAATGTAACCGATGAGCACAGGGCTTTTTTTAAAGCCCAAGGCTGTATTGCTGATATTTCTGATTATCCCATGTTTGCTGATGTATTAAGCGATGCGTGTTTGACGAAGTTATTTGCTGATTTAGCGTTACCAGGTTATGTGTTTAGTAGCGGTTCGGTCATTAGCAAGCCACCTATGAGCCCGGCGTTATTTTGGCATCAAGATTGGTGGGGTTGGGACGATGCTATTTCTTATAGCGAGCGTATTTTGCAAGTGAATTTGATGATTTATCTAAGCCCGACTAACGTTGAGAATGGTTGTTTGCGCGTCATTCCAGGCAGTCATAGGCGTAAGCATTCTCTGCATGGGTTTGATGTGGCTTACGGCGCGTCTATGTGTAGAGTAGAAAATCCTGAGCATCCGTTATATCAATCGTGGTCAGGTGAGCAGGCGATTGAGGTAATGCCAGGGGATATTGTCGTGAAAGACGCGCGTTTATTGCACAGCACGTATGCAAATACGTCTGATGCTGAAAGAACGTTGTTGAGTCTGAATTTTAATCCAGATTTTGCTAATTTACCTGAGCGGGTTCAAGCCAGAATTACTCATATTTTTATGCGCGATAGAGTGCATAAAAAGCGAGGCGGAACTCAATGGCTTAATCATAGACGGCTGGCCTGAGCAGGAAAAGCAAAAAATTTGCCATCTTTTTCCAGATAGCGGACATCAGGCTGAGCCATTGGCTTTTAATTTTAGACCAGATCCTGAGTTGTTATTGGTGTGAACGCGATGAGTTAAGGTGAAGTTTTCTAGGGTACGCAGTGCGCACCCTATACACGTCTAAATCTGTATGAGCTTAATACACATCCCTGACATAACGCTTATCTTTTTTCAGTTGATTAACATAGTCTATCGCGGCTTGCTCAGTCTTACCGCCATGAGTGGCAATGACTTGGTGTAAGGCTTTGTCTACGTCTTTCGCCATGCGGTAAGCATCGCCACAGACGAAGAAATAACCGCCTTGTTCTAACCAGGCAAACAGTTCTGCGCCATGCTCTATCATTCGGTCTTGCACATAAATTTTTTTCTGCTTGGTCGCGCGAGAAGGCAAGGTCTAAGCGTGTGAGCAAGCCTTGTTGCATCATGGCGTCTATTTCTTCGCGGTACATAAAATCGGTCTCAGCATTACGGTCGCCGAAAAATAACCAATTTTTACCTGGGGCTTTGCGATATTGCCGTTCTTGTAAGAAGGCTCGGAACGGAGCAATACCAGTGCCAGGGCCGACCATAATCATTGGTAAGCTGTCGTTATCAGGTACTCTAAAGGTTTTATTAGGGATAAAAAAGCAACGCACATCGGTGTTGTCATCGACTAAATCGGCTAAGTAAGTCGAGCAAACGCCTTTGTGAGTACGGCCTAAGCTTTCATAGCGTACGCTAGCGACGGTTAAGTGCACTGTGTCGGGGTATAACTTGCTGCTAGATGAGATGGAGTAGGCTCGGTGTTGCAGTGGTTTTAATAAACTCAATAATTCAGCGGCAGAGAATTCACATTGTGGGAACTGTCTTAATAAATCTAAGGTGTCGCGTCCCCATAAATACTTCGCTAAACGGTCTTTGTCTCCGCTTTGTAATAACTCGTTTAATTCTGGATCGCTAGAACGCTTGGCGATTTCTTCTAATAGTTCTTTGCTAGGGGTTTTGATTTCAAATAGCGTGCGTAAAGCCTCTGTTAATGGTATGAGTTCGCCATTAACCGGTTCTTCTTCCTGACCATTACACCCTATCGCGCTGATAATATCGGCGACTAATTCAGGGCAGTTGGTCGGAAATATACATAATGCATCACCGGCCTCATAAGTTAAACCGGAACCGGCGATAGAAATTTCATAATGCCGGGTTTCTTTTGATGAGTTATCAGCCGTGACCCGTTTATTGACTAATAATTTCGCGGGGAATGGGTTTTTTCGGTTATAAAACGGTTTGCTATCAATCGCCGGTGCTGTTGTAGTCGCTGCTACTGTGGCTGAGTTACCCGCGATTAAGGTAATAACGGAGCTGCTCCATAAATGTGCAGGTTCTTCAAATTCCACATCACAATCGGTGCGCTCATAAAGCCGAGTTGCACCTAATTCGGCGAGTCTCCTATCCCAGTCTTTACCTGCTTGGCAGAATAAGTCGTATGCGGTATCGCCTAGTGCTAATACCGAGAATTTTACCTTCTCTAAATTGGGCGCTGTATCGGTATTGACGGCTTCCCAAAGCATTTGCGCATTATCGGGCATTTCACCTTCGCCGTATGTGCTAGTAACAATCAGCAGGTAGTCCATGCTTGCAAGTTGGGCGCTATCAATTTCGCTCATGCTTTTGACAATGGCTTTTAGGCCATGCGCTTTGGCGGCGGCAGCGGTATCGTTAGCAACGGATTCAGCATTGCCTGTTTGGCTACCGTATAAGATATTGACAGTTGTGGTGTCTTGCCCGCTGTTTATGTTATTGCTTTGTGCTAGGCTGGTTTTTAGCCCAGCGAAAAAACCGTTTAGCCAAGCTCGCTGGCTCTCGCTAAAAGGCGCGTCTGAGGGTAGTTGAGGTAATTTCATTGAGTTCACTGATAACAAGGCTGTTTCCGGCTCGCAGAGTGAGCCGGAAGGTATAAAAGAAACAGGCTTTCGCTACATTATGCAGGTTGTGCAGTCATTAAAGTTTGCACTAGCTCTAAACCACATTGTTCTGCTAAATAGCTTTCAACAGCGTTTATGTCGGCAAGTGCTTTGCGGTTAATCGTTTGTTGCTCAATAATCCATGCGGTTGAACCTATTGAGTAAATGCTTTGTACTGAGCGATTAATTAACGCAGATTTATAGTCATTTAAGCGTTTATCGGCGATTAACGTGGCGAGTTGCTCGTCGCTGTAATTGCCATAAGCAATACGCGTAGTTTTGACCAGGGCTTCTTGCAATTTGCGTGGACGCTCAGTTATTAATTTGTGCGCGGCTTGCTCAATACCTTTAAGCGTTTTTAATGCGTCGGGCGCAGATTTTAAGCTTTCCCGCGCTACGTGTTGCGCATGGGCAAGTACCGCATAGCTATTAATTAAGCGATAAGCCATGCGACCATCGTCATTGTTGTCACCTGGAATCATGCCGCCATAGAGAGGTTGCGCGTGTTGGTATGCCGTTTTAACCAGTTCGACTTGTTGTCTGGCGAGTTCTTGCGCTAACTCTTCTATCATTTCTTTACGGTCAAGTGTTTGCTTTAAATATGCTGCGGTTTGGGTTTTATATAACCATAACGGCATCGCGTATTTGAAAATGTACGCGTTCGCTAGCCCAATTATCAAGCAACAAACGTGCCTTACTTGAGTTCGCATAGTCTCTATGCTGCTCTAACATGGCAATAATAAATTGCTCATGCGCGCGGGCATTGTCGTTATCTTCGGTAATCGAATGTAGCTCAACAGACGATTTGTCATATAAGTGTTGTAAGCGGTTATCGGGGTCGTATTGATAAGCGTTGCCGCCCGACATGCCATTGCAAAAACCTTTACCGAAGCCACCAATGTTGAGAACAGCACCATTCGTCATGTATTCGCAGGCAAAATCGCCGACCCCTTCAACGACCGCCATTGCGCCTGAGTTTCTGACAGCAAACCGGTCGCCCGCTTCACCATTGATAAACGCTTTGCCGCCCGTTGCGCCGAATAATGCGAAGTTGCCGATTAATACGTTATTGCCAGGTGTTTTGATACCGCCGCCCGGTGATTCGACGACTAACACGCCGCCACAAGCCGATTTACCCACGCCATCGTTACACGTGCCTAAATGCTCCATGCGCATACCGTCATTTAAAAATGCGCCGTAGCTTTGTCCGGCTGAGCCGGTGGTACGAATAATAATGCTGTCTGGCGCTAAATAGCGACGGCCATGTTTATTATAGTAAATGCTTGGATGGTCTTGTGCTTGTTGTTCAGTCAGTTCATAAGCTAATAGCCGTTCGATGTCGATAGCAGCTTGTCCGCCAACGGTTTTATTGCGGTTGTTTAATTTAAAGCCTTCGCCTTCGATAATGAGCTGTTCGCTTTTAGTCGTGATAAAGTCGGTTTTTACCCGTTCGATGATTTTGGTATCGATATTAAAACAAGCTTCTAAATAAATCGGTTTGGCGATTTTGACGACATCAACTTGATTTAACATTTTTTTCAAGTTGATTTGGCCAATCATTGATGGGTGTGTAATCAAATGCAATAAGTCGGTTTGACCACGAATTTCCGCTAAGCTTTTATAGCCTAATGACGCTAAGATTTCGCGTACTTCATGGGCTAAATTCATAAAGTATTGCGCTAATACTCTGGCATCGCCTTTGAATTCCTCATGCGCGGTGGTGAGTCCAGCGGGACATTTGATATTGCAATTTTTTGCCATGACGCAACGTAACATCATCAGTGCGGTCGTGCCAAATTCAAATGAGTCTGCACCTAAAATGGCCGATTTTACGACATCGACGCCACTTTGATGTGCGCCGCTGCAACGTAAGATAACTTTATCGCGTAAGCCGTTAACGGCTAAGGCTTGATGCACTTCAGCAATACCGATTTCGGGCGAGCGACCACTATTTTTTAAGCTAGTGACTGCCGCCGCGCCGGTTCCGCCTGTATTACCAGCAACGTTAATGACATCAGCACCGGCTTTAGCAACGCCAACGGCGATAGTGCCTATGCCTTCAGATGACACCAATTTAACGCCAACACGTACACGCGCGGCTTTGGCATCATGAATTAATTGGCCTAAATCTTCGATAGAGTAGGTGTCATGGTGCGGCGGTGGGCTGACGAGTTCGACTTTAGGTGTACCGCCACGTAATGACGCGATTTCTACCGATACTTTGGCAGCGGGTAATTGTCCGCCTTCACCGGGTTTTGCACCTTGGGCGATTTTTATTTCAATTTCTTCAATGGTTGGATCGGCTAGATAACCGGCCCAGACGCCAAAACGCCCTGAGGCGAATTGTTTAATTTTACATGAGCGTAAGGTGTTGAAGCGGCTGAAATGTTCGCCACCTTCGCCGGAATTGCTTAATGCGCCGACAATATTAGTGCCTAAAGCAACAGCTTCATGTGCTTCGGCAAGTAACGCGCCATGACTCATCGCTCCCGATGCAAAGGTTTTAGTAATTTCATGAGCAGGTTGCACATCAGCTAAGGCTATTGGCGCTCTAGCCGGTATAAGCGAGCTTAAATAGTCGATTAAGTCATTGTCTGGCGTTGCGGTGGTAATAACCAAGGTATTGGTTTTTTGCTCGGCACTAAAATCGATATGGCTGAAACGTTGCTTGATGTAGTCCAGTAGATGAT
Organism: Methylocucumis oryzae; assembly: GCF_000963695.1. GTDB lineage: Bacteria > Pseudomonadota > Gammaproteobacteria > Methylococcales > Methylomonadaceae > Methylovulum > Methylovulum oryzae. Next base: position 7,664 of record NZ_LAJX01000048.1, on the reverse strand, counting down.
TGAGAATGTCTTGGCTTAATGCACTAGCCAATTCCAATGTGACTTGGTTAGGCTGAGTGCATACGGCTTTGAGGCCGCGTATAACAAAGTTACGATTGCCGTGTAAATCTTGTTTGCTGAGTGCAGCGTTCAGTTCTTGCGCTGACTGGGCGCTAGTCAAATCTACCGGAAAATCCATGACGTCGCGTAAAGCCGCCGGTCTTAATTCCCGCTCGTGATAAAGATTTTTAGTGAAGCTACGGTAAGCGGGGGTAACGCCAAAGCGGTCGATTTGCTCAGGCGTGCGCAGTTCATAACCTGTGTCTAAATAAGCGGTATCGCTCGCGACCGGTGTCGAGTCCTTATTGGTTTCAGTGATATACAGTATCGGCTCATCGGTCATGTGAATATATTCTCTGACCGCTGTGTTGCCGTAAGAATGCCCGGCACCATCTTGGCGTTCTTTGAATAAGCCTAAAAAGGGTATGTCTTTTTCGGCGGTGACCGATAAGGCTTTTTGATGCCATTCAGCAGCGCTTTGCGCAATATCAGCAAAGCGAGCACCGCCTACTGATGAGTGTATGTTGGGGAAATACGCTGTAAGCTTAGGCTCATCGGTATCTATATAATTTGATTCGAAAAATTCACCACCAATATAGCTTTCTACGGTACATAAGCCGAATTTGCCCATGGTTTTCATCAGTGATTTTTCGGTGCCTTTTTGGAATTTCTCCAGCACTTTTTGCCATTCTTGTTCCGGGTATTGACTGACGACTCGATTGTGAATAGTTAACGGGCATATCGCAGAAGCGCCAAAGCCTAATATCGTTGCAACATCATGCGGATTTGAAGCTTGGCCGGTTTCGGCAATTAATGACGAGTTAAAGCGTAGGCCTTGTGAAACTAAACGCTGATTAGCAGCGGCTATCATTAAAATACAAGGAATAGCGGCTAATTCTTGGTTAATACCTGAGTCAGATAAAACAATAATGCCGGTATTGTTTCTAGCTGCGGCTTCGATTTGGTCGCAAAGCGTGGTTAAAGCGAGTTCTAAATTCGCTTCGTTTTGTTGCGGATTATTAAAGTCGGGACGGAATAACATGGCTAGTGTTACCGTGCTTACTGCTGTTTGCCGTTTAATTTTTTCTAATTGGGTGCGTTGTAGAATCGGCGAATCAATGATGAGTTGTTTGCTCTTGGCATCGGAGAAATTAGGTTTAGCACCTAACGCGACGCGCAACGTCATGCCATCGCTTTCCCGTATCGAATCTAAGGGTGGGTTGGTGACTTGGGCAAAGCGCTGGCTAAAATAACGCGACATGCCACCTTCTGCATTCGTTAAGGCATTCGGCGCGAGTCCATAGCCCATTGCAGAAACTTTTTCCATGCCTGTGGCCAAAATAGGGTCTAGCATGAATTTAAAGCTTTCTTGGTTTAACGAATAGGCTGTGTGTTGTTGTTCGATAGTTAAGTCATTGTTTTGGCTTAATTCGCCTAATTCAACGTGAGCAAGCTCGGCTAAATGTATACAGCGTTGTTTTAATAGCGCTGAGTAATCATGTTCTGATGCTAAGCGCTCCATGACTTCGTGACTGTTAAACGCTTGACCTATACTGTGGTCGAAATACAGCATTCCGCCGGCTTCAATACGTCCGCGTTTTAACACGTCTTTGGGTGGAAAATCGATTTGACCCGCTTCTGACATAACCGCTAAATAATCAGCGGTTTCAACAGAGCGTAAAGGCCGTAAGCCTAAGCGGTCTAGGCGTGCACCTACGCGTATGCCGTCGTAGAAGATTAACGCAGCTGGGCCATCATTTTTTTTCTTCGTAAAGACTAAAGTATTCCAACATCGCTCTAACTTTAGGCGATAACGTGGTGTCGTTTTCCCATGCGGGTGGCATCATTGCTAAAACAGCCGTAACAATGTCCATGCCGTCTTCGTTAATGCGACGGGCTAGGGTTTGATCTAATCGACCTGAGTCAGATTGGCCGCAAGGGAAAATGATATTTTTATTGTTTTGTCTGGCAATTGCGTTTTCGCTTAAACGATTTTTTTTGTCGGTATTGAGTTCGCCGTTGTGCGCCATATAGCGGAACGGCTGCGCCATTATCGTTGCAGGTGCGGTATTGGTTGAAAAGCGCGTGTGAAAAAATAATGTGCTGATTTCATGATCTATATCATATAAGTCGATGAAATACGGTATAACCTCAAACGAATTTAATCGGCCTTTGTAGACTTGAGTGCGCGAACTCATAGATAGCGGATAAAAGCCTTCTAATTCGCGACGAGAAAAACCTTCAAATTCAATTTGTTGTAAGGTTGATTGGATGTGTTTTTCAAATTCAGCATGGCTAGCATTTGCTAGTTGTTCAGGACGTCCAAAAATGCATTGTTTAATCGGTAATTGCGCTTTTAGTGCAGCAGGGCTTAAGGTTTTAGTATCGACAGGAACGTTGCGCCATTGCAAAATAGGTAAACCGGCTTGTTTAAAATGGCGTTCAACCAATTCTTGCGCGGCGGAATCGTAGTGGTCATGATCTTCTGGGTAAAAGAAATTCGCGACACCAAATTGACCTAGCTCAAGCGCGGGATTTTGGGTAATTTTACGGAAGAACTTAAGTGATAAATCAATATTTACGCCTGCTCCGTCGCCTATGCCTTCTGCGCTCATACCGCCACGATGTGGGATGGTGCATAACGCTTCATGAGTTTTTATCAATAAATCATGAGATTGTAGGCCTTTTTTATGCGTGATAAAGCCGACGCCGCAGCTGTCCTGAGATAAATCGGCGTTATATAGCAAAGAGTCAGTTTGATCGAAACGGGAATAATTGTTCATGGCTTAAGCCTTCCATACTACTTAGTTATGCCGAAACGGGTTGGCATCGGCGTTGACAGTCGTTTTTTACGCTAATGCGTGATAGAGTCGTTTAATGATGCTAGCGCTTGCGAGTACGACTAGGCGTTCGGGTCTATTTCTTTTAGCGAAACCGGTCAATTGTATAGCAATTGGACTATTCTGTCACTTTTTAGGCCGTTGGCTAAATTTTTGAAATTTAGATTACTTTATAGTTGATGTTTCAATCCACAGCCGACCTCATCTGTCGAATGGCAAAGCCACCGACAGGTAGAGGCCGGTAGATTGCCTCCTCGTTAATGAGGAGGTTGCCCGGAAAGATAACAAGGCTTTCGCCTCGTTGTCAACAAAACGATTCCCCGTATAAAGGGGAGATTTCAGCCAGCAAGGAGATTTGATGAAAGAATTTTTTGATGTAGTGATTGTCGGTGGCGGCATGGTGGGCGCGGCTGTCGCGGCTGGTTTAGGTAATACTGGCCTAAAAAGTTGCCGTGTTGGAGTATTTGCCGCCTCAGCCGTTTAGTGCCGAGCAAGCACATGATTTAAGAGTATCGGCATTAAGCATTGCGTCAAAAACGATTTTGGCTACTTTAGGTGCGTGGGAAGGTGTTATTACGCGCCGGTATTGTCCGTTTCGACGTATGCGCGTCTGGGAAGAGAGTGGTGATACTGAGTTTTGTAGCGATGATATTCATTATCCCGAATTGGGTTATATTGTGGAAAACCGTATTACGCAATTGGCGTTATTAGAGCGATTGCAGGATTTTGATAATGTCGTAGTGATTTGCCCGACCGAGATTACGCGTATCCACTATTCGCCGGGTGAAGTGTCTGAAATTGAGTTGACCGATGGTCGCATTCTTGCTGCTAAACTTATGGTTGCAGCAGATGGTGGTCACTCTAAAGTTAGGCAGCGGGTGGGAATTGGTGTCACCAGTTGGGACTATCAGCAACATGCGTTAGTGCTGTATGTAGAAACGGCTTATGGGCAGCAAGATATTACCTGGCAGCGTTTTGTGCCAACGGGGCCGCAAGCATTTTTGCCTTTGTCCGGACATTATGCTTCTTTAGTGTGGTATCACAGTCCTGACGAGGTTAATCGCTTGCGGGAATTGTCGTTAACTGAGTTGAAGCAGGAATTATTGTCGGCGTTTCCTGATTGCTTAGGTGCTATTAATACTGTTTTGGCAACCGCTAGCTTTCCGTTGCGCAGGCAACATGCTCAGCATTATGTTAAGCCGGGTGTTGCGTTAGTCGGCGATGCTGCGCACATGATTAATCCGTTAGCCGGGCAGGGGGTTAATATTGGTTTGTTGGATGCGGCGGCTTTATGTGAAGTGTTGTTAGAGGCGCATCACAAAGGGCAGGATATTGCCGACCTAACCGTTTTAAAACGTTACGAGCAAATGCGTAAACGGGAAAATTTAGTGATGATGACAGTGATGGATGTGTTTTATCAGGTGTTTAGTAATGAAATAATGCCAGTCAAGCTTATTAGAAACTTGGGTTTAGGGTTGGCTGAGCGAGTGTTGCCAGCAAAAAAATTTGGCGATGCGTTATGCCATGGGTTTAGCTGGGCATTTGCCCAAGTTAGCGCAAGGTAAAAAACTGATTGCTTAAGGCATTAAAAAAGCGAAGCTTGAGAAATCGGCTTCGCTTTAGAGTGTAGAGTGTGTTAGCACGTAAAATATTTTGCTAATCGAATGAAAAAATCCATTCTTTTCATTGATATGGTGGCGATAGTGCGGATCGAACGCACGACCTTGGGGTTATGAATCCCACGCTCTAACCAGCTGAGCTATATCGCCATTTTTATGTGGACGTGAAGAGCCGATAATTATAGTTATGTAAAAAGTTCTTGTCAAACATTGAATCTAAAATGCATGACATCGCCGTCTTGCACAACATACTCTTTACCTTCAAGACGCCATTTGCCCGCATCCTTAGCGCCTTGCTCGCCTTTGTGTGTAATATAATCTTGATAAGAAATGACTTCCGCACGGATAAAGCCGCGTTCAAAATCGGTATGGATAACGCCTGCTGCTTGTGGTGCAGTTGCGCCTATGGGAATAGTCCATGCGCGCACTTCTTTAACGCCAGCGGTGAAATAAGTCGCTAAGTTTAATAATTGATAACCTGCGCGCACGACGCGATTTAAACCAGGTTCTTCTAAACCTAGGTCATCTAAAAATTCTTTTTTCTCTTCGTCGTCAAGCAAGGCAATTTCAGCTTCTATGGCGGCGCAAATCGGTACGACACGAGCGTCTTCTTTATCCGCATAGGCTTGAACTTGTTCTAAAAAAGGGTTGTTGGTTAAGCCGTCGTCATGCACGTTGGCGATGTACATAGTCGGCTTTAAGGTCATTAAGCACAGTTCTTTGATTAATGCTTTGTCGTCATCGCTTAGCTTTAGGCTTCGTGCTGGTGCTCCGGAATCTAAGCATTGAAACACTTGTTCTAAGATTTGTTTTTTATGCAGCTCTTCTTTATTGCCGGATTTTGCATTTTTGCTGACGCGTAACAAGGCTTTTTCAACCGTAGCCATGTCGGCAAGCGCTAACTCTGTGTTAATCACTTCTATATCCGAGATGGGATTAATTTTACCCGCAACGTGAACGACATTTTCGTCTTCAAAACAACGCACCACATGAGCAATCGCATCGGTTTCTCGGATATTGGCAAGAAATTTATTACCTAAACCTTCGCCTTTAGATGCCCCTGCCACTAAACCGGCAATATCAACGAACTCTATTGTTGTAGGTAATATGCGCTCTGGCTTGACCAGTTCGGCTAATTTAGCTAAGCGTGCATCCGGTACCGGTACAACGCCAACGTTGGGGTCAATCGTGCAAAACGGATAGTTTTCGGCGGCGATTTCAGCGCGTGTTAACGCATTAAATAAGGTTGATTTCCCTACATTAGGGAGTCCGACGATACCACAATACAATGCCATAGTTTTTTGATGAGCTTTTGGTTTAAAGCGCGCAATTATACAAGCTATGCTGGGAATCTGAAGGCTTAATTATCGGCAGGAAGTGCATATCGTTGTGTCGATTTGATGGTGTTTTAGCTGGGTTGCCCAGTACTGCGTAAGGGTTCGTTGCAATTAAGCCAAGCTATCTTGGCGTGTAAGGCTTGTTTTTGCGGTGTTTAATCTTGTGCAGGGCAAGTTTTGCACTCCGAAAAATCGGCTTAAGTACTTAATGTAATGGCAATGGCGTGATGGTTAAGCACTACACAGACGTTGTCTGTGCGCCCCTAAATTGCGAGACGCACAGGCTTTTTAAGACAAGCTAAAAGTGGTTAGTGTGCGTCATCATGATGCCATTTAGGCAACATAACGATGCAATTTGGGTTAAATCCTTGGTCTTTCAACGTATTAATATCGGCTATTTTTTGCATTTTATGAAGGTCTATAACAGAAATAGACCCATCATCCATATTGGGTAAATTTAAAAAACTATTTTGTACAAACGCATAGTGCTCATCAGGTGAAAATACTACATGATGCGCCCCACCGGCTGTGGGTATGGCTTTTAATAATTTTGGTTGCGTAGGCTGACTAATGTCAAAAACGTCTAGGTAGCCAGGGTTGGCCGTTGTGATAAACATTTTTGTCATGCTTGTGGTTGAAATAGATTTCCAACGGTACGCCTTGTTGAGTGGGTACAAAATCGAAAACTTGCCGGAACTTAAACTGGCTATCGCCACTATCCCATACGCCTGCCCATACATTACCGCCAAACATGTTATTAACATAGACTAAGGCAGGTTCAGCATTGGGTAAAAATACGGCTTCTACTGGCGAAACACCTGAGGGCGAGGCGGTATCCGATAATTTATGGGTTGATAAAACCTTACCCGTGCTAGCTTCAATGACTGAAACAGTTTCACCTGGCGCGCCTAAATCTGAAGGTCTGACGGTACTTGTCACGACGATTCTATCAATATCAGAATTAATACTAATGCCGTGGGGGTAGCTAATAAAGGTTTGGCTGCCACCAGCTTCAGGCGCACTAATGGTTTTTATCGCAGTATCCGTAGCTGCGTCGCCGACGATAACATTGCTTGACCCCATGCAGGTTAAATACCACGTTTTTATTGTCTTTAGAAAACGCAACATCTTCAGCGACTTGGCAATCTGGTACTGAGACGGTTTTCGGTTGATAAGGATGTTTAGTCATATCAATGACTTGTAACGGGTTATTACCTAAAGCCGTTAAATAAGCTTTGCTAGCATCTTTATTGTAAAAAATATGATGGGCGACTAAATCAGGTGATAACGGTATATCCTCGATTTGTTTACCAAAGCGAGCGGAGTTAGGGTCTACATCAATAATCGCTATGCCTTCACGTCTGGGTTTTACATTAGGTTTAGATTCATAATTAAGCATCGCCAACATTTCGGCGTGGGTTAGGGTAGGTGTAAGTAAAATGCTGCTAAGCAACACGGTGCTAATCGTTGTTATCAGTTTCATGTCGGGTCTCGTGTGATAGCTAAACGGTGATTGGGTTAGGGGGGCTTCGTGTTATTGCGTATACAACCACCATACTCTTTGGCGGTAACAAGAAGGTTACTGTGTTGTGTCTATGCAAAAAAGGGGTGGGCGGCTACCCACCCACGATTACCAACTTAAGACAGGACAAGTCATTCAGAACGCAGGGCGCCGTAAATACATCCCTGTAGGCTTGGCGGCAGCATCCTTGCTGCCGACACCTGGAGCCACAAGGATGTGGCGAATGCAGAAAACGCAGGAGCAGTTTTCTGTCGTTCTAAACGCCCTGTCCCGTCATAAGTGTGTAGCCCTAGCCACTTGTATTAAG
>NZ_LAJX01000047.1 GCF_000963695.1 Methylocucumis oryzae | reverse complement strand
ACGGCTGCCTACACCTTATGCTTTAGTATTAATCCCGTTACTGCATAAAAAAGCAAAATGCTTAAGCGCACAGCTTGTATTAATCCTAACCGGCATCATGTTTATCGTCATTATGAGCTTGGCTGATTCACTGAAGTTTACCTTAGCTAATGAATTAGCGCGTAGTCACTATACGTTGCGGCTGAGTTTTAATCGAGATCAAACCCAAGCGCTGATACAAACACTAGCTAATGCAGAGCCGGAAACACAAAGCATAGAATTTTTGGCAACGCCAAGCCATTGAGCTATCGTTTCAACAAAAGCCAGTGACTCAAACAGGCAGTTTAGGCGCACAACTGATAGGCTTACCGGTTATGACATCCGCTTATCAACCTTTAATTACAGAAGGCCGCTGGTTTAACCGTGATGACGATGCAAAGCCGCATTTAGTCTTAAGCGCTGATACTGCTGCATTGAATCATATAAACATCGGAGATGTTATTCAGCTCACGAGTGCTGGACAGACTGCTCGTGATTGGCACGTGATTGGGTTTTATCGTAGCTTCGCCGGCACGTCATTTAGCATAGAGCCTATTTATGCACCGATAACGGCATTAACACAACCTAATGGCCCTGCCCTAGCTGCTTATGCCTTGATTAGCACAACTATTCAAACCCTTGCCGACGAACAACACTACGCCGAACGCATTAAACAAGCGTGTTACGAGCAAGGTATTCCGGTCGATATTTACGCCAGCAACAGCTTGCTGGCACAACGCCAGCACAGTGAAAATCAGTTTCGACCCAGTTTAGCCATGTTGCTAGGACTCGCCAGCATGATAGCCTCAGTAGGTGCGATAGGTTTAACCGGCTATATGAGCAGTCAAGTGTTACAAAAGACGCGAGAAATCGGCGTATTACGTGCGATTGGCGCTGACGCTAAGCAAATCAGTCGGCTTTTTATCTTAGAAGGCTTAGCGCATGGTATCCTAGCCTGGGCTATAAGCTCACCGATTGCCTACGCTATCGCTGAGCCATTTGCGGATAAGCTGGGTTTTATCATGTTAAACATGAAATTAGATTTTGCTTTTTCCTGGTACTCGGTTGCGCTATGGTTAGCGCTTAGTGTGCTCTTAGCCTTATTAGCGACACTGATACCGGCTAAGCGAGCGGCTAATCTAACTATAAAGGATTGTTTAGCGTATAGTTAAACAGCGTTATTGGCGCGTCTTAGAGCAAAACGTAGATCGTGGAAACGAGAAAGTGTTTTCTGATAACTACTTAAAATAGCTTAACCAAGGCTGCAATCAACCCAGCTTGCGCTAGCAACATGCCAGCAATCCACTTAATCAAATCAACCTTATTTTCGCTCAATCTAGCATCAAGATAATCGCGTGTGACCATGTTATCCTGCGCCTCGACAATGACACGTACTACTGTTTCTGCTTGTGCTGCGTCAAACCCGGCTGCTTTCAATTTGTCAGCCAAAGCCAAGGTATCAAAAGTTATTGTAGCCATGTGTTATCTCCTTTTTATTTGACCGGTAGTCTACCACGGTTGGCAGACCTGGCAAATTGGGCTACTCTGTACGCCCAGATGCTGAAAACACCGACATACTAGACAATAGCAACACGTAGAAGCGAACATAAACAAAGTCGTGTTGAGTTAAAGATAGGTATGCGTTCCCACGCAAAGAGCGTGGGAACGAGAAAATACTCAAGCGACAGAACAGGATAACTATCATGACCACAGTAACTTTTGATACCCTTGACTTGGTAGAGCGATTAAAAACTGCCGGAATTCCGCCAGCCCAAGCTCAAGACGGACTGGTAACCAAACAAGACTTAGCTGAAGCCAAAAATGAACTAAAAGCAGAAATGAATGTGCGTTTTGAACGCATTGATGGCGAGCTAAAGTTAAATAGATGGATGTTAGGTGTACTATTGGCGGGCGTTATCTCGTTGGTGTTAAAGACATTTTTTTAACCGACAACCATTGCCGTTATGCCTAAAACCATTGCTCTCATAGGCGAAGTGTTATTTGACCTTTATCCTAATCAAAAACGTATCTTAGGTGGTGCACCGTTTAATGTTGCCTGGCATTTACAAGCCTTCGGTGCGGTGCCTGATTTTATTAGCCGTATTGGCACGGATGCGTTAGGTGTTGAGGTGCGTAATGCCATGCTTGCAATAGGCATGAATTTTGAGCATTTACAAACTGATGTGACTCACCCAACTGGCCAGGTATCTGTCTATTACGAACAAGACGAGCCGCGTTATCGGATAGAAGCCAATCAAGCTTATGATTACATTGATGCACGCCCTTTAGTCAATCGTCGTTACGACATTATTTACCACGGCAGTTTAGCGCTACGTCATGCGGTGTCTGAGCAAGCCTTGGCAACACTACTTGCTAATCATCATGGCTTACGCTTTATTGATGTCAACTTAAGAGCGCCTTGGTGGCAGTTGAGCACTATACAATCCCTGATACAACAGGCTGATTGGCTAAAACTCAATCAGGAAGAAGTGACTTTGTTAGTACCTAATTACGCCTCGCTGAACGCGCGTATTGACTATTTATTTGCACAGTCACAGAAGCTTAATACGCTCATCGTTACGCGCGGTGCAGCAGGCGCGATTGCGGTTAATCGCGCTGGCGACTATATCAATGTTGCGCCTAAACATCGATTACCGGTAGTGGATACGGTAGGTGCAGGAGATGCTTTTGCTGCGGTGATTTTATTAGCAATGCAACGTGGCTGGTCATTAGCGGATATGATGGCGCGAGCACAACAATTTGCTGGCGCACTGGTGAGGATACAAGGGGCTACAGTGCAAGATTTATCGTTTTATCAAGCATTTATTGACGAATGGCAGTTATAACCCATATTAACCTTGCATGACTTTTTCAATAAATGCTGAAATGTGTGCAATCTCTTCTACACACACTGAATGCTCCATTAAATAATCATGCCAACTGACTTGGTAACCCAGCTCATCTAAGCCATCGTAAGCAAGCTTGGCGTATTCGATAGCGATTTTACTGTCCAAAATGCCATGCCCCATGAATATAGGCGTGGTGTAATTCGCCGTTGAGCCTTCGGATTTTAATTGTTCTAAGGTCGGTAAGCAGGTCGACAACGCAACGATACCGGCTAATTTTTTCGGATAACGCAAACCTGCATGTAAGGCAATAACACCCCCTTGCGAGAAGCCGGCAAGTAAAATATGCTCAGAGGCAATGCCTTTATCTAGTTCGTGTTGTATGAGTTTTTCGATTTGCGCTGACGAGCGGTATATACCGGCAATATCAACCTCTGTTTCTAATGTAGCGCCTAAAAACGTCATACCACGCTCGCATTTGATAGCCAGCATTCACTGTCACAGGGATAATAGGTGCATTAGGAAAAATAAAATGCACATGTTCAAGCATGGATAAATGCAACTCAGGCACAATGCCTTCAAAATCATGACCATCGGCACCTAGTCCATGCAGCCAAATAATCGTGTATTGATGACTTGCAGTCGCAGGGATTTCTACAGTAGTCAATTCAGTGGTCATAAGCATCGTCCATATCTATGTTATTGAGTGTGCGATTATAGTATCCGATGCTTAACTAAGTGCAATAACTAACTGACAATTTTTTATCGCTATAGGTGGCGACATGACAGTTTTAGAACAACCGAGTTATTCTCGTTTAGACCACGTTTTTGCGCGGTTTTTAACTAAACTCTCGCCCGTCGATGATACGACTAAACGGGTGTTTAACGCGATACTGTTGCGTTTATCCAATCAACTTAGCCAAGGTCATAGTTGTATTAGCGTTAATGCGGATGAATGCGCGGTATTGATAAGCTCTACATTGGCCGATGCATCAGGCTTACTGCCATTAGTCATAGAGGACGACCGTTTATATTTACAGCGTTATTGGCATTATGAAACGCGTTTAGCTCAGCAATTGCAAGTATTGCTCACCACAGAGAAGCGCGCGGCTGACCTAGACGTATTAAGGCGTTATTTTCCTGCAGCTTCAGACACTGTCGTCGATTGGCAATATGAGGCGGTTAAACACGCATTACAACACGCATTGACGATTATTACCGGTGGTCCGGGTACGGGCAAAACAACAACGATTGTAAGATTGTTAGCGGCATTGCAAGAATGCGCAGGCGAACAGCCGTTGCATATTGCTTTAGCGGCACCTACCGGTAAAGCGGCTATGCGTTTAGCCGAAGCCATTCGTACTCGCATAGCTGAATTACCTTGTGGCGATGATATTAAACAACGTATTCCTGAACAGGTTTATACCTTACATCGTTTACTAGGCCCTAAACCACCCTCGCCGTATTTTTCTCATGATAGCGATAACCCATTAACCTTTGATTGGGTTGTCGTTGATGAAGCCTCTATGGTGGATTTAAGCTTAATGAGTAAATTAGTCGATGCGCTAAAACCCGGTGCTAACCTCGTGTTATTAGGCGATAAACACCAATTAGCGTCAGTAGAAGCCGGCGCAGTTTTAGCCGATTTAACCAGCGCATTACCGGCACAAACCGTTGAGTTGCAAGTTTCACATCGTTTTCATGGCGCGATTAAAGCATTGGCCGATTCAGTTAATCAGCAACAAGCACAAACCGCATGGGCTTTGTTACAACAAGACTCATTAACATGCAACTTACTGTGCGAAGACTTACTGAATTTTATCGTCGCGCAAGTAGAGCCGTATTTTACTTTAGTCGCGAATAACGCTGATTTTGTGACGCTGTTTACCGAATTTAGCCGTTTTCAAGTGCTATCCGCTACGCGATTAGGTGACTATGGCGTAGTCGCATTAAATCAACGATTAGAACGCAAACTCGTACAATTACGCAAAATTCCGCATGATGGCTGGTATCCTGGCCGCCCAGTGATTATTTTGCAAAATAACCCTGCATTAAGGTTGTACAACGGCGATATAGGTTTGTGTTTACCTGACCCTAAACAAAACAATCGCTTAATGGTGTTTTTCCAACGTGCAGACGGTCAAGTACACAGCTATTTACCAACGCGCTTACCGCCTTGTGAATCGGTTTATGCCATGACCATTCATAAAAGCCAAGGCTCTGAGTTTGACGAAGTGCTAATCGTCTTACCCGAATATGACATACCGCTATTAACCAAAGAACTGCTTTATACCGCAATTACCCGTGCCAAAAATAAAATAAACGTGTTTAGCCAAGCCAACGTTTTTTTAGCGGCTACACAACGCAAAATCGAGCGAGTTTCAGGACTGGCGGCCAAGCTCAACAACTTCTAGCAGATAGTCATCAAACTGTAACAGAATTTTAACCATTCATTCATCAATCTTACTTTTTAGAAGCATAAAATCTCTGAATAAGGTGTAAAGCCTTTGTTTAGCCTGTATATGCCTGGACGGCAATACGGCAGTTTTCAAAATCCGGAGATTAAAATGAAATTAAAATTAATGACGATGGCAGTAGCAGCTATTTTATCGGCTGGCACCGCCTATGTTAGCCAAGCAGCGACGGCTGATGCTTTCCCTGCCCCCCATTCTGACCGCAACACCTGGTATGCAGACGGTGAAGCAGCCGTGAAAAAAAATGCGGCGGTTAAACGCATCCCTGGCAAAGCAAAAAATGTAATTCTATTTATCGGCGACGGCATGGGGGTTTCTACTGTAACCGCAGCCCGTATTTTAGCCGGTCAACAACCAGGCATTATTGATGCCAGCAACACAACGGCGGGCAGCAGTGGCGAAGAAAACTATTTAAGCTTTGAATTATTCCCACACTTAGCGTTATCAAAAACTTACAGCGTTAACCAACAAACCTCAGACTCTGCACCGACCATGACAGCGATGGTAACCGGTGTTAAAACGTTAGACGGCGTTATCTCGCTTGACCAAGATGTAACACGTGCAGACTGCGCAACCGATATTAAAACGCATAGAATTACGACGATTTTAGAAATCGCGGAAAAAGCTGGTAAATCGACTGGTGTAGTTTCTACAGCGCGTATTACTCATGCGACACCAGCGGCTAACTTTGCCCATGTGCCTGAGCGCAACTGGGAATCTGATGCTAACCAACCGACTGGCTGCGGCGTGCCGGATATTGCGCGTCAGTTAATCGAATTTAAATACGGTGACGGCCTTGAAGTGGCATTAGGCGGCGGACGTGAATACTTCCGTCCTAACACATTAGAAGACACTGAAGACGCAGGCAAATTTGGCAGACGTAAAGATGGTCGTGATTTAACGGCTGAATGGACGACTAAATTCGGTGCTAACAGTGCCTATGTTTGGAATAAAGCGCAATTCGACGCGATTAACCCAAGCACCGCCACACACGTTTTAGGTTTGTTTGAGCGTTCACACATGGAATACGAAGCAGACCGTTTAGCCGATACCGCAGGCGAGCCTAGCTTAGCCGAGCTAACCGACAAATCGATTAGAATTTTAAACAAAAACCAAAAAGGCTTTTATCTTCATGTTGAAGCCGGTCGTATAGACCACGGTCATCACGCAGGCAATGCCTATCGCGCGCTAACCGACACTATCGCGATGGCGGATGCGATTAAGAAAACCGTCGCAACGTTAACGGAATTAGGCGAGTTAGATAATACGCTAATCGTCGTTTCAGCTGACCATAGCCATACCTTTACGATTGCGGGTTACCCACAAACGCGGCAATAACATCTTAGGCAAAGTCATTGAACCTGGTGATAGCGATTACGCCAAAGCTTCAGACAATATGCCTTATACCACGTTGTCTTATGCCAACGGTTTGGGTTATCACGTTGGTGTTAAAGGTGATGATGTTTATGCTCTAACGGCACAACCGGGTCGTGTTGCCGATATGACAACCGTCGATACGACTGACGCGGATTTCCACCAAGAAGCCTTAGTACCAACCAGTGCTGAAACCCATGCTGGCGAAGACGTCGCTATTTATGCTCAAGGCCCTGGAGCGCATTTATTCCGTGGTGTGGTAGAACAAAAACGTTATCTTCCATGTGATGCATAGAGCCATGGCAAAATAATATCGAACTGACCGGATGTTAGCTGGTTTTAGTTAAAGCTAATTGGCAGGAAATTGTAACAAGGGTGCGTTATGCACCCTTGTTCGTTTTCGCATGAAACAACATAAATGGAAAAAATATGAAGAATTGCTTGATATTGACAGTGGTGCTGACGCTAACAGGCTGTGCGTCGTCTCCTCAAGACTTTTACGAATTACCGGCAGGCTTAAGCCAGATAACGGATGCCTCGGTGTTAGCTTGCCAATTTGATAAACAAGTGACAACCGCTAAAGATAAACAACAATCTCATTGGTATTTATGGCGTGCGCCTATGCGTATGGAAACCCGTGATGAACTAACTCAGCAAGGCGAGCTTTGGGAGCGCAATAACCAAGCTCAGATGTTTTACACTAAATTATTTTTCAATGAGAAAACCATTGTCGAGTTTGTGCCGGGCGATTTAGCCGCATTAGGCAAGTCACCGTCATGGCCGCAATTGCATTCACTGATTGATCCCGCCGTATTAGGCAAGCGATTGCTGTTAACCCAGGAACAACGTATTGGCGATACGCAAGTCCAACATTATCGCGGCAAACTGCAACAAGCCGAGATTGAATTGGCTTGGCTACCTAATATGCAATTACCGCTACGCTTGTGGAAAAAAATGCCCGAAGAAGAACTGGTATTAACCCTTAAGACGTGCGCACAAACATTGCCCGTGCAACCCATTAGCCAAACTGAACTGAGTCAGTTTAGGCATTTGGATTACACGGATTTTGGCGATATGGAGGACGACCCGCTGGTGAAGCGTTTAGAAATGTTAATAGGCGAACACCAGCACAGCGGGCATTAATCAATAGCTGCGTTGTACCGAAAACTTGGCTAATTGAATCAATGCCGTTTTATAGTCCGATTCAGGAAGATTAGCTAACGCGTCAATCGCTTTAAGTGCTTGAGCTTCGGCGCATTGTTCTGTGTAAGCAATCGCTTGAGTGCGTTGTACAATAGCATACACATCGTTAAACGCCTCGCGATTGCCGTCTTTAATGGCAGCAATAATAATAGCAGCCTCTTCTGCACTACTGTTTTGTATCGCATAGATTAATGGTAACGTTGGCTTACCTTCCGCTAAATCATCGCCTAAATTTTTGCCTAAGTCTTCTTGGCTGGCCTTGTAATCTAACGCATCATCGATTAACTGAAACGCAATGCCTAAGTGTTGGCCGTAAGCGGCTAACTTTTCTTCTGTTTCATTATCCGCATTGCTTAAGACAGCACCTAAGCGCGTAGCGGCACTAAATAAAATAGCGGTCTTACGGGCAATGACTTCTAAGTACTTAGCTTCTGTTGTTTCTGGATTATTGCAATTTAATAACTGTAATACCTCACCTTCAGCGATAGCGGTAGTCGTTTTGGATAAAATCTCCATGACTCGCATATTGTCGGTTCGTACCATCATTTCAAATGCACGTGAATACAGATAATCACCGACTAAGACGCTAGCGGCATTACCCCAAACCGCATTCGCAGATTCTTTACCGCGTCTTAACTCTGACTCATCGACAACATCATCATGTAATAAGGTTGCCGTATGGATAAATTCAATTACAGCCGCTAGCAATAAGTGATAATCACTCATTGGACCTAACGCCTTCGCGACTAGCAACAATAACATAGGGCGTAAACGCTTGCCGCCATTACCGACAATGTAATGACCCATTTGGTTAATTAAAACGACATCAGAACTCAGCTCGTTAATAATCAGTTGATCTACAGCTTTTGACTCTATGTTTGTCAGGCCCTTGATAGAATCGAAATCGATAAGTTGAGAAGAATTTAAGCTAGAGGGTTGGGTGTGCAATGCCATTAGGAAATCTACTAAGAGTTGGATGGTGTTTGGATTGGTTTTCTAGGCTATGTCTATGAATTTAGCTGTTTTTAAGCTATTATAACGTAATTAAACCTAAGCGCCCATGCCGTTTGATAGGTATATTTACCTATACTTAAATAAACCTCGCTATTTTAAAGACTTAGAATCTTTCATTGACAGAGTTTTGTTTTATAAATTAGAATTAACGGTTTACGTTTAACAGATTAATGCTTTGACGGAGCTTACGCACATGTATGCGGTAATACAAACAGGTGGCAAACAGTACCGGGTTGAAGAAGGTACGACCTTAAAAATAGAAAAACTCGAGTTAGGTACTGGCGACAGCGTTGAATTCGATAAAGTCTTGATGGTTCATTCAGGCGACTCAATTAAAGTGGGTATGCCCTTTGTAGAAGGTGGTAAAGTCACCGCTACAGTTTTATCACAAGGCCGACACAAAAAAATTAAAATCATTAAATTCAGAAGACGCAAGCACCACATGAAACACATGGGTCATCGTCAATATTACACAGAAGTCCAGGTCACTGGCATTTCTGCATAAAAACAAGGAGTTAAACAATGGCTCATAAGAAAGCGGGTGGTAGTACTCGAAACGGTCGTGACTCTAATGCGAAACGCTTAGGTGTTAAACGTTATGGTGGTGAACAGGTCGCAGCTGGCAATATCTTAATCAGACAACGCGGCACACAATTTCATGCAGGCGTAAACGTGGGTTGTGGTAAAGACCATACGTTGTTTGCCTTAACTGAAGGCAAAGTACAGTTTCAAATCAAAGGCCCTGATAATCGCCAATACGTTAGCGTTATTGCCGCATAGTGCGCGCAGTTTTTGCTAAGTAAACAAAAAAGCCCTGCCTTGGCGGGGCTTTTTTGTTTATACAGTTTGTAGCTAAATAAAAATATGAAATTTGTTGACGAAGCAGAAATTAAAGTGGAAGCCGGTGACGGCGGCAATGGCGCAATAGGCTTTAGACGGGAAAAATATATTCCGTTAGGTGGCCCCGATGGTGGTGACGGTGGCGATGGCGGAAGCGTTTACCTTGTCGCAGCGGAAAACGTTTAATACACTGGCTGATTTTAGATTTCACGCCGTGCATAGAGCCGAGCGCGGTCAAAATGGCAGTAGCCGCAATTGCACGGGTAGAAAAGGCGAAGATTGCTTCGTACCGGTACCATTAGGCACCTTAGTCAGCGATGCCGAAACAGGCGAAAAAATTGGCGATTTAACGCGTAGCGGAGAAACCTTATTAGTCGCAAAAGGCGGGTTTCACGGCTTAGGCAATACGCGTTTTAAAAGCAGTATTAACCGGGCACCACAAAAAGCCACTAAAGGCACGCCTGGCGAACATAGATTTTTAAAGCTAGAACTCACGTTAATTGCCGATGTCGGCTTGCTCGGTATGCCTAATGCCGGTAAATCCAGTTTAATTAGAGCCGTTTCCTCTGCCACGCCTAAAGTTGCCGATTATCCATTTACCACTCTCTACCCTAATTTAGGCGTTGTCCGGGTAGATGATTTACGCAGCTTTGTCATCGCCGATATTCCAGGGGTTATCGAGGGTGCTGCTGAAGGCGCGGGATTAGGCGTACAATTCTTAAAACATTTATCGCGCACGGGGTTATTATTGCATTTAATCGATGTTGCGCCTTACGAAAGCCAAGATACACCCGCCCAAGCCGCGCAAAAAATCATTCGCGAAGTCGAAAAATGGAGTGATGAATTGGCTAATAAGCCTAGATGGCTAGTATTCAATAAAATCGACCGGGTGCTGGACGAAGAACTGGACGAACACTGCCAAGCCATTATCGATGAACTGGGCTGGACCGGCCCGGTATTTAAAATAGCCGCTATTAATAGCACCGGTACGCAAGCATTAATGTTTGCCATTATGTCATTTTTAGAAGAGCAACGACGTCAACATGAGCAGAACTGAATTTGCAACCGCTAAACGCATCGTTATAAAAATAGGCAGCTCTTTACTCACCAAAGGCGGGCGCGGCCTAGATAAAATCTCAATTGCTGCCTGGGTAGCCCAAATGTCAGCCCTAAAAGCTCAGGGTATTGATGTCGTACTGGTCTCGTCAGGCTCAGTAGCAGAAGGCATGAGCCGATTAGGCTTAAAAACTCGCCCCACCACTTTACATGAACTGCAAGCTGCCGCTGCCGTTGGTCAAATGGGCTTAGTCCGAGTCTTTGACGATAATTTCCAGCAACACGGGCTACACGCCGCGCAAGTCTTATTAACCCATGATGACTTATCAGACCGCCAACGTTACTTAAATGCACGCAGCACACTACTTACGCTGATAGATTTTGGTGTTATCCCCGTCATCAACGAAAACGACACCGTTGCTACCGAAGAGATTCGCTTTGGTGATAACGACACCTTAGCTGCCTTAGTTGCTAATTTAGTCGAAGCTGATTTACTCATCATCTTAACCGACCAACAAGGCTTATTCACCGCCGATCCTAGCGTCTATCCCGAAGCAGAATTAATTTCTGCCATCAGCGTAAACGATGCGCGCTTAGAAAAAATGGCCGGCGGAAGTCGTAGTGGCCTGGGGCGCGGAGGCATGACGACTAAGGTACGCGCCGCTCGCTTAGCCGCCCGCTCAGGCGCCGGAACCATTATTGCTGCCGGTACCGTCAACGATGTCATTAACACTGTCATGCAAGGACATGAATTAGGCACATACATTATCCCAGACATCGCTCCGTTAATCGCTAGAAAACGCTGGCTAGCCGGACAATTGCAAGTTAAAGGTCATGTTGTAATAGATGCTGGCGCTGTTAATGTATTACGCAACGAAGGCAAAAGCTTACTAGCAGTTGGCGTTAAAACCCTATCCGGCACGTTTCAACGCGGTGAGCTGGTGTCTTGTATCGATGAAGCGGGTATTGAAATAGCGCGCGGCTTAATTAACTACGACTACAACGACGCTAACCTCATTATCGGAAAAAGCAGCACATTATTTGAAAGCATCTTAGGCTATGCCAATGATGAAGAATTAATACATAGAGATAATATGGTGCTAATGTAGAGTATCGAGTACCCGTTTTGATGCTCTACAAAACCATGCTTTTTACTTAAACTCAGAACGACTCGAACAAGCATGATGCGCGCCGCAAACTCTTCCATTACACTACCAGCCGTCAGCTTAAACGTCCAATCAATGACCACACCCGCACTGCGTAATGCTTTTGCTGTCCATGTATTGCAAGTATTAAAAAAATAATAACGCCCCTGCCCTAAGTAAAACTCACTATCACCATAAATACCGCGCCGCAACGCTGTTATGACACCGGCTTTGTTGTGTGCAAAACTTGCCGCTAAAAACTGTTGTAACGAGCTCAGTTCATACTTAGCAAGACAAGTACTGACGATAGTATCGCCGACAAAATACTGCTCGGGCGCGTCAGGAATCGCGACCACATGCAATACTGAGCCTTTAGACCAAAATAATGCTTGCAGCGTTAAGCCCGTCGTAATTTCTTGTGCTTGATAAAATCCCTCATCGCCCCATCCGATTTCATAATACGCTGGCTCGATAAAACGCCGCTTAAGCTCAGGAACAGCAGCATTTAATATCACACCCGGAACAATCAACCCAGTATGCCAACCATGACTAACCACCGAAATTTGATAGACGCGAGAAATATCAATGCTGGCAACGGCTGGCTGAACAACACTTGGCTCACTAGAGCAAGCCGCCAGCAACAAACACAAAATACGTGGTAAATGGCCAATCATGCCAACTAAACCGCATTCGCTACCCTTAAAACAAATACAACTAACCAGTACTTTCTGATTCATAAACCGTTGTTAATTTTTCACAAAGCATTTGACTGGCAGGAGATACCGTCACTCTCTGCCAAGGAATCCTGCCAAAAAACCATAAACGCCAAAACCATAACTGCGTGTTTGGCTGTTTGTGCAATAACTCGGCAAATGTTTCAAGCTTGCCGATTTCTATAGCTAACGCGTTAGCAAACGCATCATAAACTAATTTAGAACAAAACAAGCGCTTAGATTCGTAGCGAAAGCCTAAATGATAAAACCGCCCCATTTGCTTATCACATTCGCGCCTTAATGCTTGAATATCTTGTGGAGTTAATGGATTCAGGCAACGCCTAACCGTTACCCAGCCGTTATCAGTACGCGCTAAATAGCATGCCAATGGCGTATATTTCGCAACAGGAAACGTGCTTTCAGCGACTAACCAACCTTGTTGCTCATCATAAAAAGCAATCCCCATATGCGAGGCGCGTGAACCTGTTGCCGCTGCCACTCGTCGATAAAGCGGATTAGGAATCGATAAGAAAATCAAATCACCGTCTTGTAGCTGCATAAATACCTCAAAATTAATCAATGTTTAATTAATAGCATAATAATGCTTGTGTGCTCGTGTCAAGCAGGTTTAATTGCTAACGGTATTTTAAACACGGATACACTGTTACCAAACCAACATAACAGCTAACGTTTACTGCAACACAAGTAGCGCACTGCTCGAAACATCGAACAGCACTGCTCAAACAAATTATATACTTATGTATATAATTTGTTTGGCATTGTAATTGAATCTTTTTAAAAGCTAGACATAAAAATACGGTATTAAACGTAGTTATTTAAAGAAAATACGGCAAATGCCTTACTATCAGATAAACACCCTCAACGCTTTTTCCCCTAAGCAAACGCCGAGTTAAAACTAATTACTCGTAACGTCATGCACTTATTACTTGAATTCACGACTCTTTTTAACGTCTTTTTCAGAAATTTGCTACAAAAACTCAACATAGACACAGCCCCCAAATATACTTAAGCCATTGTTTATAAATAAACAATTATAAAAAAACCTACGTTTAAGCAGATTCACTCATTATTCCTTGGCACTAAATTTGCTGTTAGCGTCATTGAATCAGCATTTAGCTGCTTCAGCAGTCGGCATTACTACCGAATTGAACTTTACAAACAGAGGAACGATGAAAATGAAACAATCGATAAAACAACTGAGTTCTATTTTAGCCGTCTCGGCAGTGCTGGCATTTTCTGCCATTACACCCGCCGAAGCAGCCCCTAAGACGTTTAAAGACGGCGTCTTAACGTTTGATTTTGCACCTGATGTCTGGGGCGTCATCATGAGCCGTGCCGGTAATGCGTATAACGGTGTAGATAGCAATGGTCGACCAAACGATGAACATTGGCAGCAAGACACATCTGGAACTAACAACATGGTTTTCGATAACGGTCTAAAAGGAATTATTGAAGGCGATGCGTATAACACGCGTGACTTATATCTGGATGACTACTTTACCGCCGAGGAAATCGCACCATTGACCGCTTATCAAGTCATCGGTCAGTCCAAAAGACTAGGCGCTTCAACGTTAGCATTTAACTTAATTTATCTGCATAACTTTAACCCGTTACTCACCGATGACGCGGTCAACTTAGTGGGTATTCACCGTTTGCCTTTTAGCGAACCGTGGCCAAAACCGCCGTTCAAAGTCTTCCCATACGGTGTTACTCCGACAAAATCAGCTAATGATAACGGCGGCCGCAACCCACAAGCAACCACAGCCATGTTTGATGATTTTGACCCGTTAGCGACGTTTACCGGACAAATTGGCTTAGGCGGTGCTTTTAGAATGTTTGGTCGTTGGGGCCAAGTATCTGTAGGTGACTTAGCCTTACGCTATGACCCACTACGCTCTACCGTCAACGCCTATGACCGCACAACCGGTCTGCCATTGGGTGGTAAAGAAGGTACTGACGGCTGGTATTTCACTGCCCACATGAATTTGACCTCTGAATTGGGCCTTAAAGGCACTCCAGCGTTTGAAACGGCTGATACTAAAGTGAAAATTACAGGCGACAAATTTGTATTAACCGGCAATATCGTATTAACACCGTTTTGGCGTGGTAAAGAAGGCCCTAACGGCGTAAGAAAAGCCGGAACATTCCGCTTAGTTGCGAAATTAATGCCAGCACCATAGCCCCCCCCCAGAATCCCTGATAACAAGCAGGCAGAATCAAAATCAATATTGCCGTCTTATAAAGACTTTTGCCTAATCATCGGCAACAGCTATAGACACCTGAGAATTCTGCCGTGTTCTCACCCATAACCACGAGAAGCCTAATGTTAGTAAAAAAACCGTTTACTGTAACTAGAAATAAACTATCCACTGCCCTCCAGTCTGCACTACTGATTGGCTTGACATTATCAACTGCGAATGCTGTTGCTGAAGGCGAAACCACCCGGCTTAGCCTTAGCTCCGATGCAAAGAAGCCGTTATTACCCGCAACGGCAGTTGGCGCCCTGCCTTCAGCGCCGATAACCGTTACGTGGTGTTCCAGTCAGACGCGACTAATCTGGTAGAAGGCGATACCAATGCATTACTTGATGTTTTTGTGCGTGACCGCTTAACGAATAAAACGACGAGAGTCAATGTCGCCTCTGACGGCACACAAGCCATGGGCGGAACGAGTAGGCAGCCCACGATTAGCGCGGATGGCCGTTATATCGCCTTTAATTCCGGCGCGACTAATTTAGTTCCAAACGATCTCAATGTTAGAAGCGATATTTTTATCCGTGACACCGTAACCAAAACCACTACACGTATTAGCGTCGCACCGGATGGCTCTGAAGCAAATCATAGCAGTGCCATGCCGTCTATCAGCGCTGATGGTCGTTATGTATCATTCAGATCGACCGCGACCAACTTGACCGCAGACGTCGATACCAACAATGATAATGATATTTTTGTTCGCGACCTTAAAACCAACACCACGACAAAGGTTAGCGTCTCTTCTGACGGCGAAGGTGCGAATGCGGGTTGTTTTAAACAATGGATTAGCGCCAACGGTCGCTTTGTGGTGTTCCAATCTGGAGCGTCTAATTTAGTGCCTGGCGACACCAATGATAGAGACGATATTTTTGTCCGTGACCTTGACAACAACACTACCGAGCGAGTCAGCGTATCCACTGACGGCGTACAAGGCAATAATGGCGGCTGGCACCCCGTCATCAGTGCTGACGGTCGTTATGTGGCGTTTTGGTCTGCCTCTTCCAACTTAGTTGAAGGCGATACGAACTTTATTGAAGATGTTTTCGTTCATGACCGCGAAACCCATGAAACCACACGCGTCAGTGTCGCCAATGACGGTACAGAAAGAAGAGGAGCAAGCGAAACACCATCGATTAGTTACGATGGTCGCTATGTCGGCTTTAGATCCTGGTCTGCTTTCACGCCGAATGACGATAACGGCGTCGATGATGTTTACGTGCATGACCGTTTAACGCATACAACCAGCTTAGTCAGCGTCACATTAGACGGTACGTCCGGCACAGGCCCTGGCGGACGCTTCGGTGCAGGCATTAACACCAACGGCAGCCGAGATGCTATTATCAGCCCTGATGGTCATTATATGGCGTTTAAATCATTAGTCACCGACTTGGTGGAAAATGACAAAAATGGCGGCGCGATTGTCAACGGCGTAGTCACGCCGGGTATTGATGTTTTCTTGCGTGACCTAACCCTGATTAAAGATGAAACAGCCAACTTGTCAGTCACTCAAAGAACAAGTCCTGCTAAAGCCAAGAACGGTAAACCGTTCAGCTTTATCGCAACAGTCACCAACAACGGTACTGATGCGGCTACCAACGTCAACTTGACTAACGTGTTCTTAGGCAGCTACGGTGCAGACCTGGTATCGATAGAGCCTAACCAAGGCGAATGTATGAACACAAGCCCTGCAATATGCCGACTCGGTACGCTTGCTGCTGGCGAAAGCGCGACCGTTACTGTTAACCTCAATGCTACCGCCAAAGGCACGGTCAACAACCACGTCAGCGTTAATGCCTCACAAAAAGACCCTTCTGCTAAAAACAATATTAGTAGCAAGGCTATTAAAATTAAGTAATTAACACCGGAGTCCAAAACATGTTTTGGACTCCATTCCCCCCCTGTATTCCCGCCTTTTTAATCCCCACATCTCGCTTATTGCCTACCTATTATTTTCTACCCAGCATCAAATGTGATAGCTCAATCATAGATACGCATTCCCACGCTTCGCGTCACTGCCATTAACTTAAGCAATATATCCAAATAATCAATGACTTGCATATTGTGTTTATGAAATATTCTTCCGTAAGTCGGGTTACTTCTTGCATGACCCAAATGGACGTGGAGAATCCAGATAGTGCAGGGGCAACTATCTGTCCATGCCGTAACCCGACACAACGCTCATTATTTGATTTTTAATATTTATCTCTTAACTGTGGGCAGTGACGCGAAGCGTGGAAACCAGAAAAACAACCATTGTTTGATTAGCGCCAAAACTACGTCATGTAAATAATAACATTTTGTTATCTAGTTAATTTTTAATAATTTTTTAAATTGGTAATAGTTGTTGTGTTAAAAGACTTCAAGGAATAATAAAAATCTCTATACTCAGAGCGTTACGTTTTATCGACTACTCTGTTTATAGAAGAAAAAAATATTAATACACACGGAAAAACCCATGAAGCCTAAAAAACATGATCGAATTAATGGAACAAGAATTGGCGCCTCCGCCTAATCCCCCGCTAGTTTCTAGTGACGGCATGGGTTGGGAAAAGCTGCAATTTTACTATTACCATCAGCCAGCCAGTGCTATTCAAGAGCATGTTCAAACCCATTATGTTATTTGCATTAATCTTGGCAATCCTGTTGTGGTAGAAAAGAACATAGACGGCAAGCAACACATTTTAGATGAACTGAAAGGCGATATGAGCATATACCCCGCTAATACCAGGCAGTCATTTCAATGGAATAAAAATGCCGAATTTTGCCAAATACTGCTGCAACCATCGGTATTATTTGATGCCTTGGATGAAATTTTTCCCACTCAAAATATTGAGTTTCATCCTGATATAAAAACAAAATCCGACCCAATTATTACTCATCTTGGGCTTTCACTAAAAAATGCCGTTGAAACCAACGGGGCAAGCAGTAAACTCTATGCCGATAGTATCGCTCATGCCTTAGCGATTCATTTGGCAACGCAATATGCCAGTGGTGGTAACCCACTTATTTTAGACAAAACCAAAAAAAGCGGCTTAAGTAAGCTTCAACTAAGTCGTGTGTTGGATTATATCCATAGCTATTATTGCTCAGACATCAGCTTGTCTGAATTGGCTAAAGTTGCTTACTTAAGCCCTTACCACTTTTCACGATTATTTAAAGAATCGACAGGGCTATCACCTAACCAATATCTTATCGAGTTCAGGATGAAAAAAGCTAAACAACTACTGCTAGAAGACAAAATTTCTATCGCAGAAATCTCCCAAAATGTCGGCTTCTCTAACCAAAGCCATCTAAATTATCATTTTAAAAAGCTATACGAACTATCTCCTAAAGAATTTAGGGCAAAAAAATAGCAAGTTTTTGTATATTTTGCGCAGGTTTTTAATAGTTTGCTATCTGTAACGCCGCTTAAAATGCGAACGACATCCTCATTTGGATGTACATCCTTTTGTCTTTAAAACAGGAAGATAGCAATGAAACCGATAAGCAAAATTCTAGTCCTCGCCACTTACGCCATTAGCGCTTATGCCGTCCAAGCGGCACCGGTTAACAAAATAGTCGGCAATTGGCATTTAGATGAAACTCGCGGGCAAAAAGCCTTTGATTCATCAGGTTACAATAAGCATGGACAATTAGGTGCAAGCAAAGCAGCCGATAGTTTTGACCCTGTGCGAGTTGCGCGCCGCTTTGATAATGCCGCCTTAAGTTTCTCTGATGGCCAGTTTGTAAAAGTGCCGCACGCCAATAACTTACAGCCACAAAAAATTTCTGTTGAAGCCTGGGTTAAACCAGGTACCGCACCCGCATCAAGCCTGCCTTATATACTGGCAAAAGGCCAACAAAACTGCAGCTTTGCTAGTTACGCGTTGTATATTTACAACAAAGACAGCGATGAACAAGCACCTAACACCGCACATTTTTATGTAGCGTATGCCGATGGCAGCGCAGAAGGCACTTATGTGGAATCGCCGGTAGATTCACCAGACATTTTAGACGGCAACTGGCATCACTTAGTCGGTACCTATGACCAAACCGCCGTCAGACTTTATGTTGATGGCGTAGAAGTCGGTACAGGCACACCACATACGGCACCGATACCTTACGACATGTTTACCAACAAAGACCTCTATATTGGCGACTATGACGGCGATGCCAATTCATGCGACAACTACAACGGCAATTATGTCGGCGAACTTGATGAGGTTAAAGTTTGGAGTAAAGCACTGACGGCTGAAGAAGTGGCTAAGCGTTATTTGGGTGATTAAGAAATAGGCTTGGTTTCTCGTTCCCACGCTTTGCATCACTGCCATTAAGTTAAGGAGTATAGCCCAATGATCAATAACTTGTGTGTTGTGAAATATTCTTCCTACACAACGCTAATCATTTGATTCTTAATGCTTATCTATTAACTTAATGGCAGTGACGCGAAGCATGGATACGAGAAGAAAAAAGCCGGGTTACGCTAACCCAGTCTACATGAATGCTTTTAGCCTTGGCACAGCGGATAGTAAGGCAGCCGTATAAGACTCTTTCGGTGACTGACACACAGTAGCGGTAGGCCCTTGCTCGACGATTTTGCCTTTATGCATGACGACGGTCCAATCGCTTAAATATTCCACGACACCGATATTATGGGTAATAAACAATAAGGTTAAATGCCGCTGTGCACGTATCGTTAACAACAATTCTAAAATTTCAGCTTGTACCGACACATCTAACGCGCTGGTAATTTCATCACAAACAATAAATTCTGGATTTAAACATAAGGCTCTGGCTAAGCCTATGCGTTGACGTTGACCGCCGGAAAATTCATGCGGATAACGCCATAGGTGATCAGGACTTAATTGCACACTGGTTAACAGCTCCGCAGCCAGTTCTAAACGTTGCTGTTGGTTTTCGCCTATGCCGTGTACCTTCATCGGCTCGGTTAATGTGGTCGCGATTAACAACCTGGGGTTTAACGACGATTGCGGGTCTTGAAACGCAATTTGCATGTACTTGCGCAATGGTCTTAACGCCCTTCCCGATAAACCTGTTAGGAGTTGGTTTTTCAGCCGAATATTACCCGATGTCGGTTTTTCTAATTGCAATAACGCACGGCCTAATGTGGTTTTGCCGCAACCGGATTCACCCACTAACGCCAAAATCTGCCCTGGATAAATGGCTAGCGAGACATCGTCAACGGCGCGTACATAATCGACAGTACGTCTAAACAAGCCTTTCTGAATAGGAAACCAGACATTTAAATGCTCAATGTCAATCAGCGGTTGTGTTGAAGCTTTAGCGTCGTTAGGCACTGTAACCACTTGTGTTGGCTTGGCTAAGTTCTCTGGTAACGAATTCAATAACGCTTGCGTATACGCATGTTTAGGCGCGCGTAAAACGTCAGAACACGTACCGACTTCGACCAGTTTGCCATAGCGCATCACGCCTATGCTGTGCGCCATTGCTGATACTACACCAAAATCATGGGTAATAAACAACATGCTCATGCCCAAATCGCGCTGCAAGCTTTGTAACAGCTTTAAGATTTCAGCTTGTACCGTCACATCTAACGCGGTCGTCGGCTCATCGGCAATTAATAAATCCGGCTCACACGCTAATGCCATCGCAATCATAACCCGCTGGCGCTGGCCACCGGATAATTGATGGGGGTAAGTGCGTAAGCGTTGCTCGGGATTAGGAATTTGTACTTGCGTCAGTGCCGTTAATGCTTTTTGTTCGGCTTGCTCAAGCGTTAACTCAGGCTCGTGGAGTAACAGCGCTTCGGTAATTTGCTCGCCTATCGTCATAACGGGGTTTAACGATGACATAGGTTCTTGAAAAATCATCGCAATACGACTACCGCGCACCGCTTGCATCTCAGTTTCGGTTAACGCCAAGATATTTTGGCCTTGAAAAATAATCTCGCCATTAGGGTGACTCGCAATAGTTTCAGGCAATAAGCGCATGACCGATAATGCCGTGACCGATTTACCGCTACCCGACTCTCCGACTAAGCAAAATGTCTCACCTTTACGCAAGGTAAAACTAATGTCGTCTACCGCTTTAACCAAACGACCAGCACTTTGTAAATGCGTGCTTAACCCGCGTATGTCTAACAAGACGTCACTCATGGTTAAGCCTCGCTGTCATTGGCTAATTTGGGGTCAATAGCGTCACGGAAGGCCTCACCGATTAAGTTATACGCAAATACTGTAAAAAAAATCGCCCCGCCGGGAAACACCGCCATCCACCAATTAAACGTTGACGACTTCACCGCTTGATCCAACATTTGTCCCCAAGATGGCGCATCAACGACACCTAAGCCTAAAAAGCTTAGCGTCGCTTCAGCTAAAATAGCACCCGCCACGCCAAAGCTTACCGCTACTAATAAAGGTGCAATACCATTCGGTAACATGTGCCTAAACAATATCGACGGTAACGGTAGCCCCGCCGCAATAGCCGCTTGTACATAATCTTGTTTACGCAGTTTTAAAAACTCACTGCGCACGAACCGCGCATAACCGGTCCAGCCGGTAACCCCTATGATAACCATCATCATGTATAAACTACGGCCAAAAAAAGCCACAAACGTTAGCAATAAAAATAACGTCGGAATATCCTCAAATATCTCCAATAGGCGCATACCCAGCATGTCAATGACACCAGAAAAATAGCCCATTAAACCACCAATGATTACGCCTATGACCAATGCAATACCGGATGCGATTAAGCCTATGCTCAGTGAAATCCGGCACGCATGAATCATACGGCTTAATACATCCGCACCGTTTTCTTCCGTACCCATCAGATGCCAATGACCTTGGCTGGCAAACGGAGCTTCTAGTCCTTTGCTGTTTATATCGCGTAAATAATCGGTAGGTGCATACGGAATCGGTGGCATAAGACGCCACTCAGCCGTACTAAAAGGCGGGCTTCTAAAATCATCATAAATCACTAGCGCAGGCGGCTTTACCAATGCATTAGCTAATAAGACAATGACGACGCAACCGGCTAACCATAGCCAAAACCGTTGCGCCATAGGCTGTTTCATCATTGCCAACAAACCAGCTAATAGCGCCGCACCTAATAACACGACATCTTCAACCGATAAATAACTTAACACCGGTGCAGATAACTCGCCCTGATTCAGCATTAGCAAAGGCATGGAATTGGCCAAAAATGGCGCAAACACGGCCGCAAAGATTAGCAACGCTAACCACGATAAACTTAACGTGACGCCAACACCGGCTAAAGTTCTACGCCAAACTAACGCAGGATAAGAAAAGCGTGACAGTACGGGCTTAGTCATACGTCACCCTTGGATCGGCTAAGGTGTAACAAAAATCGGCGATTAAATAACCCACTAAGGTTAAAAAGCCGCTCACCCAGGTAATCGATAATACTAATTCACGGTCCCGGCCTTTAACGGCTTCTACGGCTAGCTGTCCCATGCCATTAATACTAAAAATATTTTCAACAATCAGCGAACCGGCTAATAGTCCAGGTAGCAAACCTGCCGACACAGTAATTAATGGCAATAAACTATTGCGAAACACATGCCGCCATAACACATCATCTTCTGCGACGCCTTTAGCTCTGGCAGTACGGGCATAATCGGCCGATAAGTTTTCTAACACAGCGGTACGAGTTAATTTTTGCCAATGCGGCAAAGCTACCATAAGACAAACACAACACCGGTAAAATCAAATGCCAAAGCCTGTCTAGCAAAAAGCCTCGCACAAAGCCATGCTCATCCCAATGCGGTAAAAAAGGCATATCTAACGCTTCCCGGCTGCTAATCCCCGCCGTCGGAAACCAATTAAAATACTGTACGTTTGCGAAAAAGCCCAGTAATAACACACCCGCTAACATCGTCGGAATAGACCATAGCGCTAACATCGCAATACCCGAAGCTACGTCAAACGAGCCGCCACGATGTTTCGCCGAATACACGCCGACTAAAATCGCAATCACATACGTCACCGGAATGGTTAGCACATTCAGCAACAACGTGATGGGTATGCGTTCGGCCAAAATATCCGCTACCGGTCTACCGTATTGAAAACTAGTGCCTAAATCCATGCCTTTGGTAAAAGAAAACTCGCGTTCACCGTGCTCATGATTGACAAACCCTACCGGTGACACATTATTCAACCAACGCAAATATTGCATAGGCGCAGGTTGGTCTAAGCCATAACGCTTATTGTAATAATCCAATAAGGCTTGTTTCTCCTGGGGTTTCATATCCATACCACCGATTAGCGATTGTGCGCTAATACCACCCGGAGACATAGCCATGACGGTAAACACCACAATGGTAATGCCCAACAACGTCGGTACCATTAACAACACTCGGCGTAATAAATACGTCAACATAACAAGGCTCCGCTATTGGCTATATTTTTGCGACGCTAACGGCACATAGTTTTCTAGCGGCAATGAGCCAAAATTAAGTCCTAATTTAGTCATGGTTAAGTTTTTAATCCGGTTATCAATGAATAACAAACTCTTGCGCCGCATTAAAAACGTATAAGGCTGGTCTTGATACAACACGCGTTCGGCTTGACGCCACAATGGCATACGCTTGCCTTCATCAACGGTAGCGCGGGCTTGCTCAATTAATTTATCAAGCTCAGGATTTTTATAATTAATGAAATTATCGCCTTTACTTATCGCTTGCGAGCTATGAAACATTTGATATAAATCGGTTTCTATGCCACTAGTCCAGCCTAAGGTAATCGCATCAAAATCTTTTTTTATCGATATTTTCTAACATGACAGGCCATTCCTGCGGCGTAGGAATCATTTTTATACCGGCTTTAGCATATAAATCCTTTAGCAGTAACACTAAGCGCTTAGTGTCTTCATTCGCTTCAAAATACGTTAACTTAAATTCAAACGGTAGCCCGGCGTTGTCTTCTAACACGCCGTCGTTGTTCTTATCTTCGTAACCCGCTTGTTTTAACAAGGTTTTTGCTTTTGCTAAATCGTAAGAATATGGCATTAACTGAGCGTCATGTTGTTTACTAATCGGGCTAAACGGACTGACGGCGGGTTCGGCATAAGCCAAATAAATGTCTTTAATGATGCGGCTAACATCGGTTAAATAAGTCATCGCTTGTCTTACCTTAGCATCGGCAAAACGAGTAGGCTTGCCTGCACGTTGCTGATTCCAAGCAATATAACTATAACCGACTACAGGTGGCATATATTCAAAATGCTGGCTTTTATCTAAGAGTTGCTTATCCGTTTTTAGCGCTTCGTACTCCACGGCTCGCGCTGAATACGAATCGATACCGCCATTGCGAAACGTGGTGAGTCTCGCGCTATCGTTTTGAATAATTTTCCATAAAATGCGGTTGTACGGTGGTTGCACATCCCCCCAATAACGCTCGTTACGCACCAGTTCGATATTGCCTTTATCAGGCGTCCACAGTTTCGCATCCGTTAAGCGATAAGGACCTGTGCCTAATAACAAACCTTTAGACCCATTAAACTGCTGTGGTTTGGTTAAATAGTCGCTATAAAAAGTGCTTAGCCAAAAATATTCATGCCACCGGCTAATGACAACGCTTCAAAATAAGGCTCTTTAAACGTGAAAACGACTTCGTATTGACCATTGGCCTTAACGCTGTTGATTTTTTCCAAATAAGCCCGTTCGCGAGGCGCTTGAATCGCCTCGGTCATAATAAAATCGTAAGTAAAGACGACATCATCAGCGGTTAACGGCACGCCATCGGAAAAATGCACATCTTCGCGTAATTGAAAGCGAATAGTTAAGCCATCAGCACTGACTTGCCACGACTTAGCAATCAATCCTTCCCAAGCTAAGGTTTCGGGATCGCGATTAATTAAACTTTCTAATACAAAACCTTGCACATTGGCGGCGTAAGCATCCGACGATACCAGCGGCGTAATGGTTTTTATATTAGTACCAAACGCATCAACACTCCAATCGCCTTGGGCATAGTCTGGTAATTGACTGGCTTGGTAAGCGCGTTTAAACGCAGGCGCAACGCTGTTCTGTGATGTTTTAGCCGCATTCGTGCGTAACGGCGCATTAGCCAACGCAGCGTTTAACTCTCGCATCGCTTTCGCTTGCTCGGATAGCGTTGTCTCTATATCTGATAGCTTTAGCCATTGCCTATCGATTTGATACATGGTCAAAATCAATAACAAAACTAATATAAACAATAAACTATAAATAATCCGATCATGTACGGTGAGTTGTTTCTGCATCGCGAAGTCAAATCTCTTAAGTTAAAAACAAAGAACTCGTTAGCTCTTGGTAAAATACCGGCTTGCAGGTTAAGCATACCATAAATGCTTCACCAGCAAAGTAACCAGTGCGCGGTTGAAAACACTAGACACGACTGCTGGCGTAAGATACTTTAAACAAAATAAACAATAACAACACGGGGAAAATCCATGGGTTTCATGCAGGGTAAAAGAGTATTAATCGTTGGCTTAGCCAGCAACCGTTCTATCGCTTGGGGAATTGCTCAAGCCATGTACAGAGAAGGCGCTGAACTGGCCTTCACCTTTCAAAATGAAAAATTACAAAGCCGCGTCGTCGAAATGGCCGCCGAATGCGAATCTAATATTACCATCGAGTGCGATGTCAGCAGTGACGAGCACATTGATAATGTGTTTAAAGTATTGGCTGAGCATTGGGATGGCTTAGATGGTATCGTGCACTCGGTAGCCTTCGCACCCCGCGAAGCCTTAGATGGTGATTTTATTAGTGCTACAACGCGGGATAATTTCCGTATCGCTCATGATATTAGCTCCTACAGCTTTACTGCCTTAGCAAAAGCGGGACGTCAAATGATGGCAGGTCGTAATGGCTCTTTATTAACCTTAACCTATTTAGGTGCAGAGCGGGTTATTCCTAATTACAACGTCATGGGTGTTGCTAAAGCCAGTTTAGAAGCCAACGTGCGTTATATGGCCGTTGCGTTAGGTGAAGAAGGTACGCGCGTCAATGCCATTTCAGCCGGCCCTATTAGAACCCTAGCCGCCTCTGGCATTAACAATTTTAAAACCATGTTAAGCAAAGCCGCTGATAGCGCTCCGTTAAAACGCAATGTCACGATAGAAGAAGTCGGCAATGTCGCCGCGTTCTTATGTTCTGATTTAGCTTCAGGTGTGACTGGCGAAATCACTTATGTTGACTGTGGCTATAACATCGCTGGCTTAGCGGCTATGTAAACAAATTTCTAATGGCGCAATAGCGGTAAGGTATTGCGCTCTAAAAGATGGTTATCTCCTTGCGACTAGTAATCTTAAGAAATCAATATGTTAACAAGCATAAAAATTGAAAAGCTCTTTGATATTTTTGATTACAACATAGAGCTTAAAAAACAAGGGATAACCATTTTGACAGGGCCTAATGGCTACGGAAAAACTACGATATTGAAAATATTGGAGGCTTTTGCTAGCCAAAATGGTTATTTTTTTACTAAGATTCTGTTTTCAAAAATTATTTTAACGTTTGATGGACATGATACTGCTACGATAGAAAAAGAATCCAGCAAAGACATACAGTTAAAAAATTAATGGATCAGATTCCGGGCAATGGCATGGCAAATTTTCTCTTAGCAAAAAAGCAATTGAAAAGATTTTGCGGAAAGGCCCATTTCGACAGTTTGGAAAAAAATACCTGGATTGATATAGTTTCGGATAAAGCTTTCGACCAAAATTCACTTTTGGAACATATTGGATTTCAATATCCTGAGCTTGTTACTGAATTTCAATCAAATGAGGCGCTTGAATTACCAAAATCTAAAATTCCTTCAATTTACTTCATACGAGAACAGCGTTTATTGCGCCCAGTATCAAATGACAAGATTAGGAGTTGGAAGAATTTGAGCATGTTAGCATCTATTGAATCTGAAATAGATGGTGAAGTGAGTGCCTTTAGTCAAACTATTGAAGAGTATGCCAAGGAGTTACGTGAAAACATAAAAGAAACCCTAGCTAAATCTTCACAAATTAATCAAGAACTTGATAGCAGCTTTCCCCGTAGGCTTTTTGATCAGCAACTCGATATATCTGAACAAGAATTTACTCAACGTTTTGATAAAGTTAAAGACATTCAAAAAGCTCTGAGTGAATTTGGCCTTTCTGACGTAAAAGAGGACAACCATCCGACCTATAAGAAAGAAAATGCCAAAGCTCTTTGTGTTTATATCGAAGATACCGAGCGTAAATTAGCCGTTTTCTCAAGTTTACTTGAAAAGCTAAAAGCGTTTACTGAAATATTAAATGAACGAAGATTTACCTTTAAACGCATTGACATTTCAAAAGACCACGGCTTTAAATTCAGTACTCATCAAGGTACAGAACTCGCATTAACCGATTTATCTTCGGGCGAACAACAAGAAGTCGTTATTTTGTATGAGCTTTTATTTAAAGTGAGGCCAGGTACTTTAGTATTAATTGATGAACCTGAATTATCTTTGCACGTAGTTTGGCAAAAGCAATTTTTAGATGATTTGTTCAAAATAATCGAATTACAAAAAATTAATATCATTATTGCAACTCACTCCCCGCAAATAGTAAATGAGCACTGGGAGTTAACAGTAGACTTGGAGGAGTTGCAGGATGCAGCGCTATCTCAATGAGTCGGATGTTATCGGAAGTATCACCTTACAGTTACATCACCCTAATACCAAACACAAACTATGGGTTCTTGTCGAAGGAGAAACGGATCAAAAGCTTTACGGCAACCTGATTACCGGTAAAAACACTGTAATCGAAAGAGTTCATGGTGGTGTAACGGCTTTACGAAAGGCAATGGCAGCGCTAATTATCAAATCGCCTAGAATCATTGGCATACGAGATGCCGACTTTTTACACTTGAATGGACAACAAGAAATCATTGATCGGTTATTTTTAACTGACGCGCATGATGCAGAAATGATGATGGTTGCTTGCGATAAAGCTTGGCAACAAGTCGTTGCGGAATATTTACCTGAAAAACGTACTGATTTTGCTCAACTACGCTCTGATTTATTACTATCCCTTAGATTTCTAGGTGGCCTACGCTGGCTGAATGATTCTCAACAGTTGGAGTTAAATTTTAAAGCTGGAATTACGAATTTTTATGATGCTGAGAATTTAGCGATTCCAAATCAGATGAAGTGCATTGAAATCATCGCTAGTTGTTCGCCAAATAAAACAGATATTCCAACAGAGCGTGACATCTCCGAGAAAATTATGGCTATTACCGATGACTATAATTTATGCCAAGGTCATGACTTTGAATGCGCTTTCTCTTTGCATGTGAAAGCAAAAACAAATAAGGGTATAAGCGATACAGATGTTGGCAAAGCTTTGCGCTTGGCATATCGACTCGAGGATTTTGTAACAACTAGCCTTTACCAACAACTTAAAAATTGGGAATCAGAAACAAGAAATATGCTGTTTTAACCATGTTGCTCAATAGGGTATGTGACATAAACAACATCAATCCCGCCACGCAACCCCTTCGCTAACAGCCTAATAGCTCAGACTTATTGCATTCTATAAACAAATAGCTACAAAATCTTGAAGGGAACTGCCGTTATAGTTTAAGCCCTGATTTCAAAAGCCCCCACCTCACCGAACCATCCTAGCCTTAGAGTAGCGTTTAAGCCTTGTTTTGCCAGAGACAATAGTATTCTTATTAACGAATTTGCCTTGAAGGCCTAAGCAAGCATGATCCCGTCCAATCGCGTCGGAGACAATTTTGACTCCAAAGAATTTGTTAGTGCCGTTGGCCCGCACCGCATAAAGTCCAGTGCCGTCATAACGACTACAGAACGTATTTTGCAAAGTGCAGACATAATTGGTGTAGTCATATATACCTAATCGAGTGAAAGATTCGTAAAGGTAACTCACTTGGTTAGTAGCGGGTGAGGTAGTCGTTGATAACCATGTACCACTCAGCTTATCCATAATAGCTTGGTTGCTTTGACTATCCAGAAGCCGGTAAGCATCCGTGGCTTTTTGGTCGATTTGCTTGGTGTTGGGGTCTAGGCAATAATCCTCGCGAGCCATTACGACTTGCGGTAGTAGAACTACCACGACAAGCATCGCTATCATGCTAGTCATAACGTAGCGAGCCAAGAAAGCTGGGTATTTAATGCGAACCACGATTGCCCCCTAAAACGATTGAGTTAACGTGTGAAGAAGCGATGTCTTCATTAAGAAACGCTCCAGATTATGATGGGGGGCAACATAACCTGGAGCGATGGGACGCTTGGGTTAGGCGGGTAGTTAGCCTGGATTGTCTAAACTATTTGCAGCACTTGATTTTGCGTCACTGCTTAATGGGGTAATTTTAATCGTTCCGGTACCGGTTTTATGAATGCCTAATTCTCTAGCAGCCGCATACGATAAGTCCATAACGCGGCGTTTATGATGAGGGCCTCGGTCATTGATTCTGACAATCACTGAGCGATTGTTTTTAACATTAGTCACTTCTGCATACGATGACAGCGGTAAGCTATTGTGGGCAGCGGTCAAGGCATACATATCGTAGGTTTCGCCATTTGCCGTACGATGGCCGTGGAATTGATTACCGTACCAAGAGGCAAGGCCTAAGCGATCATTTCGATGATGAGCAACATGATGGCTTAAACGGTGACGACTGTGACGATGATGAACAGAGCTGTGATTATGATGGTGTTGTAAGCTGGCAGCATGTTTGTGCTTAGCTGCTTCAGCGTTTTTAATAGGATTGGTTATAAAACCACATAACAGAACAATAGATACTGCTGGTATGAGTTTACTCATGGGAATGCCCCTTTTGTGTTGTCAACTTGCTTAGCCGCCAATAAGCGTTGACTCAATTGATAAACCGCCATAGCGTATAACGCGCTGTGATTGTATCGAGTCAAACAATAAAAATTATCCAGACCTAACCATAACTCGTCGCCTTGTTCTAAGCTTAAGGCGATAAGCTTTACTTTTGTGTCTGGCGCTAATGGCACCGATATTTTTAAGTCGAGTGATTCTAACCCGCTAAGTCTTAAATCCGGCTTAAGGTTGTCCGTTAAAAGCTTTTTATATCGGTTGTCCGGTGCAAAGACCGGATAGGCTATGCCCTGCCCTGGTTGCCAGCCGTACTGCGCAAAGTAATTTGCAACACTGGCAATGGCATCGGCAGGATTACGCCATATATCGCGTTGACCATCGTGTTCATAATCTTTCGCGTAATGACTAAAACTGCTGGGCATGAACTGCGGTATGCCCATAGCACCGGCATAAGAACCGGTAAGTTCGGTAGGATTTTTATGCTCTACTTGGCACAGCAACAGGTAATGCTCTAACTCGCTTTGGAAAAACTCACTACGCTTAGGATAATCAAACGCTAGCGTGGCTAAGGCATCGAGTACGGAGTATTTACCGGTAAACCGCCCGTACTGGGTTTCTACACCAATAATGGCGACAATAATTTCAGCGGGTACTCGGTAGTGTTGCTCAACAGCCGCTAAAACCGCCTCATGTTCGCGCCAGAATTTTACCCCGTCTTGAATACGTGTTTCGGTCAGAAAAAATCTTGCGATAACGATGCCAGGGCAATGCTTCGGCGGGCTTATTCATCTTGTCGATAATATCTTGGTTAGGCTGATAGTTATCGAATAACGCGTGGAGTTGCTGTTGGTCGTAACCATGCTTATCTATCATGTTACGCATGAAAGCTGTTTTTAACGACTCTGACTGTGGTGTCACACAGGCGCTGAGTGCTAAGCTGAGTACAGTGGTTATGAGTTTTTCAGTCATGCGCGTGCCATACGTTTTTTATGTGTGTGAATAGACATTAAAATGCCAAAGCCAGCTAATAACGTGACGATAGACGTTCCGCCATAGCTGATTAACGGCAATGGCACACCAACTACAGGTAAAATACCTATGACCATGCCGATATTGACAAAAACATAGACAAAAAAGGTAAACGCTAAGCTACTCGCCAATAAGCGGCAATAAGTATCTTGTGCTTGCGAGGCAATATATAAACAGCGCGCGATAATCGTTAAATATAAAATCAATAAGCTGACACAGCCAAATAAGCCAAACTCTTCGGCAAATACCGCAAAAATAAAATCGGTAGAACTTTCCGGTAAAAAATCTAATTCGGATTGGGTACTACCTAACCAACCTTTGCCATAAATACCGCCTGAACCTATAGCAATTTTCGATTGTATGATGTGATAACCACGACCTAAAGGGTCAGCTTCTGGGTCTAAAAAGGTTTTAACCCGGTCGCGCTGATAATCGCGCATAAAATGCCAAATTATCGGGGTTAATGCAGCGAGTAACGCGATAATCGCAATAATTAAACGCCACGATAAACCCGCAAAAAATAAGACACCCGCGCCAGAACTGGCCACTAAAATAGCGGTGCCTAAATCAGGTTGCACCGCGATTAACAAGGTGGGAATTAGGATTAATGCCGTTGCGATAAGCAACTCTTTAAATCTAGGCGGTAATGCGTGCTCTGATAAAAACCAAGCAATCATCATAGGCGTGGTGATTTTTATCATTTCGGAGGGTTGGAAGCGAAAAAAACCTAGTTCTAGCCAGCGCTGAGCGCCTTTACCGATTTGTCCCATAATTAATACGGCGAGCAATAAGACAATGCCTATACCGAATAATATCGCCGAAAAACGCTTAAATTGATAAGGGTTAACATGCGCGAGTGCAGTCATTAAGCCAAACGCTAAACCTATGCGCGCAAATTGCCGGAACAACACATCCATGCTTTGTCCACCGGCGCTGTATAAAATGACAAAGCTTAACAATGCTGTCAGCGTAAGCCCTAAGAATAGCGGTATATCAATATGCAAGCGTCTTAGAATCATGCCAATTATAGAGGGCGGTTCTAAATGCTCGTGTCGCGTCTCAGTCTTCATGGTTGCTCAGAATGATAGATTTTTAAATACTGCTTAATGACTTTGCCAGCAATAGGTGCGGCTACTGAGCCACCATGCCCACCATTTTCGGCAATCACGGCAATAGCAATTTCTGGATTATCGGCAGGTGCAAACGAGATAAAATAACGCATGGTCGCGTAATTTAAAGTCTATGTCGTTTTCGTTGTATTTAGCGTTTTGTTTAATATTAAACACTTGCGCCGTGCCGGTTTTGCCAGCGATTAAGACACTGGAACTACGACCTAAGCTTTTAGCCGTGCCACGTTCACTGTGTACGACATTAATCATGGCATTAATGACGTCATTTAAATTTTTCGCATTTAAGGGTAATACGCCTTTATGCACTTCAGGTCCTGGCCTAGTCTCATGCGCACCAACAATTTTCTCGACTAAAAAAGGCGTCACAATATTGCCATGATTCGCTAACGTTGCGGTTGCACGCGCTAATTGTAGCGGCGTGACTTGATGATAGCCTTGGCCTATACCGGTAATAAGTGTTTCGCCCGGATACCATGCCTTATTTTTCTGACTTTGCTTCCATTCTCTTGACGGTAATAAGCCGGCTTTTTCGCCAACTAAATCAATGCCTGATTTTTCACCAAAACCGAATTTTTGTAAAAACTCGTGCATACGGTCTATGCCTAATGTGCCAGCAAGACGGTAAAAATACACATCACACGATTGCGTAATAGCTTCGTTCATATTGACGGAACCGTGTCCGCCTTTACGCCAATCGCGATATTTATGACTGACACCGGGTAATTGATAATAACCTGGACAGAATAATTTTTGCTGTGCGCTAATCGCATCATATTCTAAACCAGCAAGCGCGATAAATGGCTTTACCGTCGAGCCAGGCGGATATAATCCGCGTAACGCGCGGTTATATAAAGGTTGGTCTTCAGATTTTTGCAACGCTTGATAAGCATCGTTGCTAATGCCTACCACAAATGGATTAGGGTCAAAACCTGGTCTGCTGACAAATGCCAGTACACCGCCAGTCTTAATCTCAATAGCCACGACGGCACCGTTATAATTTTCCAATCCCTCATAGGCAATTTTTTTGTAAATCAATATCTAGTGTTAAAAAGATATTAGCACCGGGCTCTGGATTTAACTCGTTTAACGTATTCAGCGAACGCGCTTGCACATTGGTTTCGATTTCGGCATAGCCGGTTTTGCCATGCAGATACGTCTCGTAACTGCTTTCAATGCCTAATTTGCCAATATGCGTAGTACCGCGATACTCTGAAACCGGCAATTCTTTTAATTCAGCTTCGTTAATACGTCCTACATAGCCCACGACATGCGAGGCTAAATCACCATAGGGGTAATGCCGCACTAATTGGGTATGAATATCAACGCCCGGAAAATAGGGTCTAACCACCGCAAATTTCGCTAACTCTTCGTCTGTCATATTGAGCAATAACGGCGTACTGGTAAAACGTTTTTTGCCGCTTACGTTGCTTTTGGAACAGCTCGATTTTTTCGTCGGAAATATCTAGTAGTTGCTTTAACTTCGCTAAGGTGTCATCTATATCGGCGATTTGCTCTGGTATTAACTCTAAGCTGTAAGAGGGTGTGTTCTCCGCTAAAATTCTGCCTTTACGGTCATAAATAATGCCACGCGTAGGCACTAGCGGTATCAGTTTTACACTATTGCCTTTAGCAAGTGCTGTGTATTTTTCGTGCTCAACAATTTTGCAGATACACTAAACGCGCAACCAATCCCGTCGTTAATATAAAAATCACGACAAAAGCCGCGATAATACGATTAACAAATAAGCGGTTTTCGACGGTATTATCTTTAACAGAGTAAACGCGCGACATAAAACCTAAGACTTATTTTTGCACAGGTTGTGCTAAGCGAACAAAGCGCAATACAGTATAAATCAATGGCCAACACAATGTACCCGTAAAAACAGGCAGCCAAAACGTGCTATGTAGTTGCGCGGGATGTAGTAGATTTTTGACTAAAAACAATAACAACTGCGATAACAGCAAACAAAAGAAAATAAACACTTCTTGCTGTAACAATGGGA
This sequence comes from Methylocucumis oryzae, assembly GCF_000963695.1. Classification (GTDB taxonomy): domain Bacteria; phylum Pseudomonadota; class Gammaproteobacteria; order Methylococcales; family Methylomonadaceae; genus Methylovulum; species Methylovulum oryzae. The sequence continues at coordinate 10,743 of NZ_LAJX01000047.1, read as the reverse complement.
ATTGTCGTATGCGTTTATGCAGTTTCAAACAAATATAGACGACCAGCGAATAAGCTAACGCATGTTGACCGATTAATTGCCCAGTTAACACATCAGAGAACAAACCAAACGTCCACGCAGTAAAAATACCGACTGTTTCTGGCACGGCTAATGACCAATAGATTACGACTAATAAAACCCAATCTGGATTATAAACCGCCGATTCTGAGGATAATGGTAGAATTCTAAGACACATAGCTAAAATCATCGTTAAGATGATTTTGCTATAACCATAAGAGATATTCATGGGCTGGAGTTAGGGGTTGAGTCAGTGGTAGACGGCTTAGTAATAAGCGGCACAGGTGTTGAGTTACTCCATACAATCATTAACTCACGATTTCTATCCAGCTTAGCCATGGGTGTTGCGGTGATATTGGCAAATGGCTTGTTTAATTGCGAGGTGAATTCATCAACCACTGCAACAGGATAGCCTTGTGGAAACGTCCCACCTAGCCCTGAAGTAATTAATAAATCGCCGGGGCGAATATCTGCGTTACTGGGTAAATAAGGCAACAGCAGCTTATTAATTTGACCACTACCCACCGCAATCGTCAGCAAGCCATTACGATTGACTTGCACGGGTACCGCATGATTAGGGTCAGTAATGAGCATGATTTCAGAAGTCAGCGGCATTGCTCTAAACACTTGGCCGACAACGCCATTCGCATCGAGTACCGGTTGTTGTTGATGCACACCAAAACGCGTGCCCTTATTGACCACAACAATATGCTCATAAGGCGCCATGTTTACCGACAGCAATTCTGCGATTAAGACTTGCTCGCCTAATTTAAAAGAGTTTTCCAGCAACGCACGCAAACGAATATTTTCTTTTTCTAGCGCTTCTAATTTCAACAGCTGGGTTTGGTGAATCAGCTGATAGTCACGCAAACGCCCATTTTCCTCTTTTAAATTGACATAAGATTGAATAGATTCTGAGGCTTGTTTATAAACCGTTGACGGTAAATCCACCAGATATTTAATAGGGTCGACCACAAACGATAATGCGGCGCGTAATAAATCGATTTGCTGGGTTCTTTGTCCAGCAATTAATAACGCAACAGAAGCAATCACCGCCACCAGCAAACGCGTGTTAATCGATGGGCCGGTTGCAAATAACAGTTTGATAGCGGGGTTCCTCGTAATGTAAGGCTATGCAAGTCGTTTATAAGGAAAAGAAATACGCCAAGCGACCACGTTTACAGTTTTTAAATCCGCCGTAGGGTACGCCATGCATACCCTACATAAAACCAAAAACTCGACTGCGGGTAGTACAAATAACAGCCAATCTATTCTAACGAAAAAAGTTGATAAGCCTTTTTTATCCAGTGATTCTAATACAATACCACCGCCACGCGCGACGCAGGTTAATGGGTCATCAGCAATGAATACTGGTAAACCCGTTTCTTCAGCCAATAATCGGTCTATATCTTTAAGTAACGCACCACCGCCGGTTAAATAAATACCACGATTGGCCACATCAGCGCCTAATTCTGGCGGGGTTTGTTCTAGCGCTACTTTAACAGCGCCAACAATACCCGATAACGGTTCTTGCAAGGCCTCTAAGATTTCATTGCTGTTTAATGCGAAACTTCTAGGTACGCCTTCCGCTAAATTACGCCCTTTAACTTCAATTTCTGTGACTTCGCTGCCTGGATAAGCCGTGCCTATTTCTAATTTAATCCGCTCAGCCGTCGCCTCACCAATTAACGTACCGTAATTTCTACGCACATAATTAATAATCGCCTCATCAAAACGGTCGCCACCGATGCGCACTGAGTTTGAATAAACAATACCATTAATAGAAATAACAGCGACTTCCGAGGTACCTCCGCCAATATCCAACACCATAGAGCCACAGGCTTCATCAACGGGTAACCCTGCGCCAATAGCTGCCGACATAGGCTCTTCGATGAGATAGACTTCCCTAGCCCCTGCCATGGCAGCAGATTCTCGAATAGCCCGGCGTTCAACTTGAGTTGAGCCACAAGGGACGCAAATTAATATTCTAGGGCTAGGACGTAATAATTTACTTTTATGAACTTTTTCGATAAAAAAGCGCAACATGCGCTCGGTAATAGCAAAATCGGCAATCACGCCGTCTTTGAGAGGTCTAATTGCGGTAATATTGCCCGGAGTCCGGCCTAACATGCGTTTTGCATCAGCGCCTACGGCTGCAATGGTTTTATTGCCGCGAATTTTATCCTCTTTAATCGCGACTACCGATGGTTCGTTGAGTACAATGCCTTGTCCTGGGATGTATATCAGGGTATTTGCGGTGCCTAAGTCAATCGATAAATCGTTAGAAAAAAGCCCGCGAATTCGTTTGAACATTTGTGCCTGTTGCCCTTAAGGAATAAAAATTGTAATACTTTATCAATCAAGCGGGTATTTGAGCAAGATATAAAGTATTATATTCGGCTAACCCGCTTTAAGGAGTCAAACGCTTTGTTAACTGCAACCGATGTTAAAAAAATTGCTTATCTGGCAAGACTTGGCATAGACGAGCAAGATTTAACGGCTTATGCCCATGATTTATCCAATATGCTGGACTTAATGACCCGCATGAATGAATTAACGACTGACGGTGTAACCGCTATGGCGCACCCGTTGGATCAAACCCAACGTTTACGTGCTGACCAGATTACCGAATCCGACCAACGCTCACATTATCAAACTATCGCACCGCTTGTTGAAGACGGATTATATTTAGTGCCTAAAGTCATAGAGTAACTAGCCCCATGCATACGCAATCCATCAGTGAATTAGCCCAAGGCTTACGGCGCGGCGATTTTTCTAGCGTCGAGCTAACCCAACATTTTCTAACGCGCATTAAACGTTACAGCGACCTGAATGCCTATATCACCGTGACTGAAGACAGCGCGCTAGCCTCAGCCCACGAAGCCGATCAACGTTTAAAAACCGCCAATGCCGCGTTACTAACCGGTATTCCTATCGCGCATAAAGATATTTTTTGTACACTAGGCGTTAAAACTAGTTGCGGCTCCAAAATGCTGGATAATTTTATCGCACCGTATAACGCTACCGTCGTGGAAAAATTGGCCCAAGCCGGTGCTGTCGTGTTAGGCAAACTCAATATGGACGAATTTGCTATGGGTTCGTCAAATGAAAACAGTTTTTATGGCCCTGTTAAAAACCCCTGGCATACCGATTATGTACCCGGCGGTTCATCCGGTGGTTCAGCCGCCGCCGTTGCGGCTGGTTTAGCCGTAGCGACGACCGGTACTGATACCGGAGCTCAATTCGCCAACCAGCCGCCTTTTGTGGCATTACTGGCTTAAAACCAACCTATGGACGCGTTTCACGCTGGGGTATGATTGCTTATGCCTCTAGTTTAGACCAAGGTGGTCCATTAGCGCGTAGCGCTGAAGACGCAGCCATTTTATTATCCGCGATGGCAGGCTTTGACCCCAAAGACTCAACCAGCGCTGACCAAGCGGTGCCAGATTATTTAACTCACTTAACGCAGCCATTAACCGGTTTAAAAATTGGCTTACCTATTGAGTTTTTCAGCGACGGCTTAAGCGAAAATATTGCTAAAGACCTAGCGTCAGCGATTAACGAATTCAAACAATTAGGCGCCGAAGTCATAGAAGTCTCTATGCCTACGTTAAAACATGCAATACCGGCTTATTACGTGATTGCATCAGCGGAATGCTCATCTAATCTGTCTCGTTACGACGGCGTGCGTTTTGGTTATCGTTGTGAAAATCCAGCCGACTTAACCGATTTATATGTACGCTCACGCGGCGAAGCGTTTGGCGCAGAAGTTAAAACGCCGTATTTTAATGGGAACGTATGCATTATCTGCAGGCTATTACGATGCTTATTATTTAAAAGCACAGAAAATACGCCGTTTAATCAGCGAAGACTTCAAACAAGCCTTAAGCCAAGTCGATGTCATTATGAGCCCGGTCACGCCTAGCAATGCCTTTGGTATAGGCGAAAAATCGGCAGACCCCATTCAAATGTATCTAGCTGATATTTTTACCATTGCGATTAACTTAGCAGGCTTACCGGCCATGTCGATTCCGGTTGGCTTAAGCGCTGACGGCCTAGACAAACCTAATTTACCGGTAGGCTTACAAATCATAGGCAATTATTTTGCCGAACAACGCCTATTAAATATTGCCCACCAATATCAGCTAGTAACCGATTGGCATAAACGTATGCCTAGCGCTTATCAATAGGTTGCACCATGACTACAACATTTGAATCTGCATACAATGATACCTGGAGTGATACTTGGGAAGCCGTTATAGGCTTAGAAATTCACACCCAATTAGCCACGCAATCAAAAATTTTTTCAGGCTCGGCAACGGCTTACGGCGCTGAACCGAATACCCAAGCTTCGGCCATAGATTTAGGTATGCCTGGTGTGTTACCAGTACTCAATGAAGATGCTGTGCATAAGGCAGTCATATTTGGCCTAGCTATTAATGCTGAAATCGCGCCTTATTCTGTGTTTGCTCGCAAAAAATTATTTTTACCCTGATTTACCTAAAGGTTACCAAATCAGCCAATATGAATTGCCTATCGTCGGTAAAGGCTTTTTAGACATAGATGTCGATGGTGTTAGTAAACGCATTGGTATCACGCGTGCGCATTTAGAAGAAGATGCGGGCAAGTCATTGCACGAGAACTATCACGGCTTCAGCGGTATTGATTTAAATCGCGCCGGTACGCCCTTATTGGAAATTGTCTCAGAACCTGATATGCGTAGCGCTAAAGAAGCCGTCGCCTATATGCGTAAATTGCACGAATTAGTCCGTTATCTTGGGATTTGCGATGGCAATATGCAAGAAGGCTCATTTCGTTGCGATGCCAACGTATCGGTTCGCCCTAAAGGTCAAGCAAAATTCGGTACGCGCGCAGAAATTAAAAATATCAACTCGTTTAAATTTGTTGAGAAAGCAATTAATCACGAAATTGAGCGACAAATTGAATTATTAGAGCGTGGTTTAACCGTTATCCAAGAAACAAGGCTTTATGACTCAGTTAAAGATGAAACGCGCTCTATGCGCAGCAAAGAAGAAGCCAACGATTACCGTTATTTTCCAGACCCAGACTTATTACCGGTACACATTGAAGAGCGCTTAAAGGCTACGCTGAAAGCCTCTCTACCTGAATTACCTGATGCAAAAAAGCAGCGTTTCAAAGACGACTATCAGCTTGATAATGACAGCGCGCAATTATTAGCGTCATCGCGCACTTGGGCTGATTTTTATGAAGCTGTCATCAAACAATCGGGGTGTGATGCTAAATTATGTGCTAACTGGATGACCGGTGAGTTAAGTTCCGCGCTCAATAAAGCCGCGCTTGAAATCACTGAATCACCGGTGAACCCGGAGCATTTGGCCGGTTTGATAAAACGCATTGCCGATAATACAATTTCTGGAAAAATCGCCAAGCAAATTTTTGAAGAACTATGGCAAAATCCAACACTTAGCGCTGACAGCATAATCGATAGCAAAGGGCTTAGACAAATTAGTGATACCGGTGCTATCGAAGCGATTATCGATAAAATCATTGCTGACAACCCAGAGCAAGTTGAGCAATATTTAAGCGGTAAAGATAAAGTATTCGGTTTCTTCGTCGGACAAGTCATGAAAGCGATGCAAGGCAAAGCCAATCCGGCTGAAGTCAACAAAATGCTGGTGGCTAAGCTTAAAAAGTAATTAACCTAACCCTAAAGAGCAACTATGAGTTACAAAGTCAGCTTAATTAAAACAGCAATTAAACTCACGCCATTCAAATTATTTTTTTGGCTTGCTAACTTTAAATTAAAAGGTGTCGCGGAAGTACAAGCCTTTAATTTCGACATTGATAATCGCACACTCAGTGCGAGTACGTTGTTATACGGAGAGCCTGAAGCGATAAACGTCAGCGTGGAAAATTTCGCAATAATCGCTAGCGAACACGGTTATCAATTTAAACTAGAACACGCCAGCTCAAACAAACCTTGGCTAAATAACCTACTCGCCAAAATCACCGGTAAAGCGTGGGATATTCCAGTACCTAAGCAATACCAAGCTGAAATGGCGTTGGTCGCAGAATTATTTGCCCCTAAGTCTGAGCAATAAATTAGCTTATACTTCAAACGCTCAAACTTTTGGTTTTTAGGTAGGGTGCGCTGTGCACACCTTTATAACATCATAAAAATCAATGAAAAAGGTGCGCACAGCGCACCCTACGGCAACACAAGATACCAAGGTTGACCGTTCAAAGTATAACCCACGAAAAACGCAACCCTAATTCTTTGAAGTATAAGAAAAAATCGTATTAAACCTTAGTTTTTCATGAAAAAATTATTATTTCAATTTGATACTGACCCTAATCCCGCAGTATTCGATACCGTCGTAGGTTACGACGGCGGAGCTGATCACGTTATTGGCTATGGCGGTATCACACCCGATAATGTTAAAGCGCTAGTTGAAGGCGCGATATTTACGCGCGCCCCTAAAGATAAAAAAAATACCGCGATATTTGTCGGTGGCAGCGATATGGCCAAAGGACAAACATTGTTTAACGCCGTGCAAAGCCATTTCTTTCCAGGCTTTCAAGTATCAGTCATGCTCGATAGCAATGGTAGCAATACGACAGCAGCAGCGGCAGTCGCTAAATTAGGCAGTAGCGGCGTGTTAAGCGGTAAAAAAGCGGTAGTTTTAGCCGGTACAGGTCCTGTAGGACAACGCGCTGCCGTAATGTTGGCACAAGAAGGCGCTGAAGTATCGTTAACCGGACGACACTTAGTCAAAGCGGAACAAGCATGTAAGCTCATGCATGAGCGCTTCGGTGTTAATATTACGCCTATGGAAACGGTTGACCATCTAGCTAGAGCGGAGGCTATACAAGGCGCTCATATTGTCTTAGCGGCTGGCGCGGCTGGCATAGAATTATTACGCGAAGAACACTGGCGAGATAACCCGACGCTTGAACTCATGGCGGATGCCAATGCGACACCGCCGTTAGGAATTGGCGGTACTGACATGATGGACAAAGGCATTAACCGACATGGCAAAATTGTTTGGGGCGCTATAGGCTTTGGTGCGTTAAAACTGGCATTACATCGTGCTTGTATTGCCAAATTGTTTGAGGACAATAAGCAAGTTTTTGATGCCGAGAAAATCTACGCCTTAGCCAAAACCATGGCTTAATTAATCCATGGCTGACTTGGCGGAACTTAGACAACATGCCCAGCAAATATTTGCTGCCGGTGTCGCCGCTGCTAACCCTACGCTAGCACTGAATCGATTTTTAAGCACAGAACACGACCAATTGGTTATTGGCTTAACTAACGGCGCTGTGCGTAGCCACGCTTGGCAAAAAGTACATGTGATTGCGTTCGGTAAAGCAGCCGGCTTAATGGCATCGGCAGCCTTAGCACGAATCCCAGCGCAATTATTGCAACTGCCGGTTATAGCCGTCACCAATTATGAAAATTCAGCTGACTATCGCAATATAGAGCTATTAACCGCTGCTCATCCATTACCTGATCAAGCAGGACTCAAAGCAGCGCAACGAATAGCCGAACGCATGAGTTTGGTGCAAAAAAATGAGTTAGTGTTAGTCTTAATTAGCGGCGGTGGTTCGGCTTTAATTCCCTACCCTATTAACGGCATTAGTCTTGCCGAAAAAACTCAAGTCACTGAATTATTACTCACTAGCGGTGCAACGATTAATGAAATCAACACCGTGCGCAAACATTTATCGGTGTTAAAAGGCGGTGGTTTAGCAAAACTGGCTATGCCCGCCGACTTACACGCATTAATTTTATCGGATGTATTAGGCGATGACTTAAGCGCTATCGCCAGCGGCCCTACCGTGCCTGACCCAACGACGTATGCCGATGCTGTTGCATTGTTACACGACAAACAACTGTGGCCCAAGCTACCCCGCAGTGTGCAAAACCATTTACAACACGGTGTACAAGGCTTAATACCGGAAACACCTAAACCCAACGACGTTATTTTTGCTCGAACCGGGCATAGCTTAATAGGCAGCAATACCGTAAGCTTACACGCCATGCAACAAGCCGCGAGTCAGTTAGGTTACCAAACCTTAATCTATCAAACCCAACTTCAAGGCGAAGCCAAACTTGAAGCTGAAAAACTCGCCGCTTACGCCAAAACCTTAAACAAACCTCTAGCGCTAATCGCTGGCGGCGAAACGACGGTGACAGTCACCGGGCAAGGCTTAGGCGGGCGCAATCAAGAATTTGCCTTGGCGTTTGCTTGTGCGGCAAGCCAATATGGCTTAACAAGTGAATGGACTTTGTTAAGCGGTGGTACCGATGGTCGAGACGGCCCAACTGACGCAGCCGGAGGGTTAATCGATACATGCAGCATTTCTCGTATGTTAACTGCTGGCTTAAATCCTCTAGCAAGGCTGGCTGACAATGACGCTTACCACGCCTTACAAAGCTCAGGCGACTTATTGTTAACCGGTGCAACTGGCACAAATGTTGCTGATTTACAAGTCTTATTAATAAATACCTAGTTTTTTTGAATGCCCAAAGGAGCACACTATGTTTAGTCAATCTATGACGATTGCCGAATTTGATGACGAATTATTTAAAGCCATCGAACAAGAGCGTCGTCGCCAGGAAGACCATATCGAACTTATCGCCTCGGAAAACTACACCAGTCCACGCGTCATGCAAGCACTAGGCTCGCAACTCACCAATAAATACGCAGAAGGCTACCCTGGCCGCCGTTATTATGGAGGCTGTGAGTATGTTGATATTGTCGAGCAACTAGCGATAGACCGTGCCAAGGCATTATTTAAAGCGGATTATGCCAATGTCCAACCCCATTCTGGCTCACAAGCTAATATGGCCGTTTTCATGGCCATGATGCAACCCGGCGACACATTATTAGGTTTAAGCTTAGCCAATGGCGGCCATTTAACCCACGGCGCTAAACCAAACTTCTCTGGCAAATTGTACAACGCCGTACAATATGGCTTAGATGCGACAACCGGTGAAATCGATTACGCTGAAGTCGAAGCGCTAGCCAAACAACATCAACCGAAAGTCATTGTCGCTGGTTTCTCAGCCTATTCCAGAATTTGGGACTGGCAACGTTTCCGCGCGATTGCCGATAGCGTCAACGCGTATTTAGTCGTCGATATGGCGCATGTCGCCGGCTTAGTGGCAGCGGGCTTATATCCTAACCCTGTACCTTATGCTGATGCAGTGACCAGCACTACGCATAAATCATTACGCGGCCCGCGTGGTGGTTTAATCTTAGCGCGTAGTAACCCAGAGTTAGAGAAAAAAATCGACTCGAATATTTTCCCTGGCATACAAGGCGGCCCGTCTATGCACGTTATTGCCGCTAAAGCAGTCGCGTTCAAAGAAGCCATGGAGCCAGAATTTAAACAGTATCAACAACAAGTTATTAAAAACGCGCAAGCATGGCGAAGGTCTTTATCGCAAGAGGCTATAATGTAATTTCGGGTGGCACAGATAATCACTTAATGCTGGTTTCTCTGGTCGCCAAAGGCATTACCGGAAAAGCTGCCGATGCCGCACTAGGCCAAGCCCATATTACCGTTAACAAAAACGCTGTCCCTAACGACCCACAATCACCTTTTGTCACCAGCGGCATACGCGTAGGCACACCCGCACCGACCACGCGCGGCTTTAAAGAAGCAGAAATGATTGAAATCGCTCAGATGATGTGTGATGTGATGGATAACATTGAAGATACTAGCGTTATCGAAGCGGTAAAAGAGCGCGTGGCTAATTTATGCGCGCGGTTTCCGGTTTATGCATAAACGTTAAGGCATGTGTAGCACAACTGTTACACAAACATGCACAGAACCTTAAGACCTTTCAAGTACTTACAACTTGAAAGGTCTTAAGTGACGAAGTTAAGTAAAGCCAAACCACCTTTACCTTCTATGACGTTATTTTCTTGAAAACACCAGCCTATCTTGTGATTGCAAGAAAAACCTCTGAAAACTATATTTAACGCGGCTTGCAGACGATTTGTGCAATCGAGGTTTTTTAAAACTTAACGTGTTCAACATAAGCTGCTAAATCGCATGGATGTAAGATATTAATGTTTAATGAGATTTTCTAATTTTGAAATTAAGTTAAAAAATCTTCGTCATGATGCTACCGTCTAAAACCCACGCCACATAAGGCTTATAGGGGTTTTCTGGTTGACACTATCTTGATTACGCAGCGACTACATCGTTTGATAGGCTGTATTTTTATGGTGAAGGCCCGTGCATGTGAGCTTTGGAGCGGAGTTTAATGAGGATTATATTGAGATGATGTTGTTCGGAAAAGGCAGGTTGGTACTACCGAAAATTAATTTTAAACTTTAAGATGACGGCAAAATATCCCGACCAATAATTTTCCGCCAACAGAGATCCTATCGGGATAAAAATGGATTCGATCTCTATCAGGCTCAAGTTTACTATGCCACCAAAAAATAATGTCCGTGCCGTTAATATTGATAGTCCGTTCTTTCCTGGCTTCACTATTGCTTTTCGTGTTTCCATTGTAACCGTTCAATCTAGCCACGTTGTTTTCTAAAAGACATTCTGATCCTTAACTGTCTCGGAATTTGCCGTTGCAAAAGGCAGCAACTCATCGATACGACTGTTGGGCCAAGTCGGTAATTTTTCCAAAGTATCCTTGAGCCATTCGGTAGGGTTTAAGCCATTGAGTTT
>NZ_LAJX01000046.1 GCF_000963695.1 Methylocucumis oryzae | reverse complement strand
AAGGCCGGGTTAAAGGTGGTCGCCTGTATTCTTGATAAAGTGTATGCAACAGGCAGAAAAGTAGCGGTAGGATTTAAAGAATCTATGCGCATCGTTTTTGATAAGCACCTTAGGCAGTGGAACTATACCGCCGTCCCTGAAAAGACGGCTCTGGCAATTGACTAAGTTATTTTATGCATATTCCTAAAGTCTAAGAAAAACTCTCGCTCAGACAGTGCATGTTCAGTGATGAGTGCGCGGCCTAATACAAAACAATCGGGTATTTTGGCTTTTAATTTGCCTATATGCCAGAAATGCCCGTTGCTTTCATAGCATAAATCGCCGTTGACTACGCTAACGGTTAAATATAAGCCAAAACCAAAACCTATGGTTTCAAGCAATTCATGGTCAGCGACATACGTCATGGTTGAGTAAAAGTAATCTGTTTTGCCATCAGGGTAATTAAGCTTTCGCCGCCAATATATCATGCCATTAGCATCGCTATGCTTTTGCACTGTAATGTTTATTAGTTCGCCAGGCCATAAAATTAAGCCACCGAATAAATGAATAAGCCAGACGATAGGTGTCATGAATTTGGGGTAAGCAATGGTTAATTGGCCTTTTAGAGTACTGGTTTGACTGCCGGTGATTTGATAATGTTGTTGTAATACGTTAGGCAATGAAGCCCATGAGTCACCTAAAACACGTTGCATAAGGGGAAGCATAAGTTTAACTCCAAAGTGAGTTGTGAAAGACCATTAGCGTGGTAATGCCTATCATGCCAAAAAATGCCGGTACACCTAACGTGAGCCAAATCTTAGAATAATAGTGATAGATGTAAGGTAAGGGTTCGCCATGTAACCAGGTGTCATTGGCTATATCACGCATACGAATTTGTAAAACCACAACGGGTAGCCAGCATAAGCCGGTAATGAGATAAAGCCATACCGTCAACATTAGCCAATCTTCAGTAATAGGTGTTGAAAGGTGTTGTGCTAATAACCAGCCTGTTAACGGTTGTATGATTACGGTTGGTGTGGTAAACCAATAATCGGCGAGTACGACATGACGACTCGTGATGGCAATTGCTGAGTGATTACCGCTAGCGTCAGCCATGATTTTATAAAATACCGTGCCTGAGCCTAAGCCAAACAACACAATGGCGCTGAGAATATGAAGCAGCTTTAAGCTTAAAAAAATCATGACTTTTCTCCTTCTAGTGACCGGTATATCGATAAACATAATAAAAATGGCAGATTTTTCAGTGTCGGGCCAAAAGGATGTAGCCAGAATTCGGGTAGATAAACGGCGATGGCTATTGAATAGCCTAGTACTATCCAAATTTGCACAAGCAAAATAAACGTTAAGCGATTACAAAATAAAACCGCTAAACCCATCGCCAAGTCTAAACTGGCTAGACCATAAAGGGTTGCCACTGCCCAGGTATTATGAATGCCGAGCTGAGCAAGTAAGTCATAACTTTGCTGATGTGGATAAAACAGTATCGAAGTGATACCACTCCACAACCAGACTAATGCAATGCAATAGCGCAACGCGGGTTTATAAAAATACATGTGCGCATACCAGCGCTCTGCTTGACTGGCTGGCGTTGATAGCCAAGTCTTTATGTTTTGGGGTGGCCGTTTTAATAGCGTTGTGGTGTCGTGGGGATCGTCGAAATTGCCTTGTTGCAACATGGCTAAATTATCTGCCGATAAGATAGGCTCACCTAAAATCGGCAAGAGTGCGCCGAGCAATGAGTAACCACAGTCACCAAGCGCATATGTTTGAGCCGGTGGTTTTCCTAGTCGTTTTCTTAAGTGTTGTAAATAGTCGCGATAGCTAATCGGTTCTGAGCCGACTAATATGTATGCTCTCGATTCAGTGCTGTTAGATTCAAGACATTGGCAGATACAGGCAACAACATCGTCAATATGAATAGGTTGTAATAAACTCTGGCCGTTATTGGGCAATAAATGTATCGGTAAAGCCGCTAGCGTGCTAAACAGCTCTGTGCTGACGGCGCCATGGCCGTAAATAATTGAAGGTTGTAAGATGCTATGAGTAATGGGCAGCTGTCTTAATACATCATCGGCGGCTTTTTTGCTTAAGTGGTAGGCTGATTGTGCGTGTTCGTCTGCACCCAGTGCGGATAACTGGATAATTTTCTTTACACCCATCGTGACTGCGGCATTAAACAGCGCAATAGGTGCTTTGGTATGCAGAGTTTCAAAGCGTTTGCTGCGGCGTTTCTACGATAACACCCACACAATTAATTACGGTATCGACTGAGTGAAGATAGGGATACCAGCTTTGCTCATCAAGCATCTGGTTATAATTGATGACTATTAATTCAACTTGAGGACTTGATGACTGTAGTCGCTCAGGATGTCGGCAGCAGGCGCAAATAGTATGGCCTTGTGTTAATAAAGCGCGCAGTACTGACCGGCCTATAAAGCCAGTAGCACCTGTTAAGAATATCTTCATATCATGCTCCTCTCTTTTAGAATTAAGAGAGCAGTGTATTCAGCGTAACTCGCTCAGGCTTCCGATTTGATAATGTTGGAATAAGTTAACGCTGTTATACGCGCTGTATGGCGTTAGCAAAGATAGGCAAACTGTTCTGTTTAGTGTTGTTAAAACTAGCAGTGGCTGTGCAGCGTATTTTGGCTGCGCAAGAACAATAAAAAAGCCCTTAAAGGTTAAGGGCTTATTGAGTTGGGGTAGGGGTCTTAGATTTTTATCTAAACAATAATGCTTAAATTGCTGGCGTGACAGTTTTGCGACGTGCGGCACCAATTAAGCCCAAGAAAGCAGAGCCGAATAACCAGATGGCTGCAGGGATAGGCACTACAGTGCTAGTAAGGTATAGCTGCTCTTGAGCGTTACCATTTACGCTAGCTCCAATTTTCTTCATAACGACTGTCAGTGTGTGTTGACCTGAAAGTAGAAAACTGTCGCCGTATTGAATTAATTGATTGTCTAACTTAACAGTAAAGTTGGCTAATACTGTAACGAAAAAGCTAACGTAAGAACTTGCTGACGCATTAAAAACCCAGTTATGCGTAACGGTGGTGTTAGCGCCAGGCTGAGGTTTAAATGTAAAGCTTGCTTCTAAAATCGAATCTACCGTGTTATCCAGTACTTTGATGTCACTACCTGACACATTCGGTGTAGTGACCCACGTTAAATTCGCAGCAGAAGCGTCTTGAACTGCAAGAATGCTAAACAGCAACGTTAATGCAAAGATTAATTTTTTCATAAGAAAGGCTCCAAGATTTAAAAACGTACTATCAAAAGTACGTCCTTATAATCTTTGATGAGAATAAAGCCCGTCAACGAAGTTGTTTGATGGTATTCACAAAACAACACAATGCCTTGCCATTTTGTTGCTTAATTGGAAACTTCATCACAGTTTGTAGGTGATTATTCTATCATTTTCGTCAGTTCTTAAGCGTATATATGATACGACCTTAGTAGAGGGTGCGTATTAGTTTTATTACGTTAAGTGTAAATAAGATTGAATTATATTGTTTCTAATTTGTAAATAGTTTGCTGAGTACTGCATAAACATCGGTATTTTTCACAATAATCCTTCCACTAATAAATGAAGCTAAATGAATCTAAACACGTGCTATTTCTAGTGCATCTTTATTGTTGGTTATGGCCGGGATATTTTTAATGCTGATAGCGCCATTTGCCTAGAGGATAAATCGCATTTTTTGACGTAGTACTCATGTAAGTCAGCACAGCTTGGTGTTTGCTACAATGTTGAGAAAGCTATAGTTTTATGTTGTAATGCGTTCGTTTTACGTGTTAACACGCCCCTTAATTCGGCTGGGGTTTAACAAGATGCGGTTTTATCGCAACTTATTGGGAGAGTAGGCTTTTACTATGCAATTTACTATTAAGAAAGGTTTGGATATACCCATAACGGGGCAGCCTAAGCAAGAGGTCGACAATGGTAATCCAGTAACATCGGTTGCTATTTTAGGTATGGATTATGTAGGTATGAAACCTACCATGCTTGTCGCTGAAGGTGATAAGGTTAAGTTAGGACAAGCGCTGTTTAGCGATAAGAAAAATCCGGGGGTTTTATTTACTGCACCCGGTGCAGGTGTTGTTAAAGCTATTAATCGCGGAGAAAAACGCGTATTACAATCGGTAGTCATCGAATTAAGTGGCTCAGAAGCTGTTTCATTTGCTAGCTATTCAGAGGAAGACATAGCGGGATTAAGCATTGAACAGGTAAAAGAAAATTTAGTGGCGTCTGGCTTGTGGACGGCATTACGGGCAAGGCCTTATGGCAAAACGCCTGCAATAGATAGCACGCCTAGCTCAATTTTTGTAACCGCTATAGATACTAGCCCTCTTGCTGCTGATCCTAGCATTATTATTAAGCCACGTTCTGCCGATTTTATTAACGGATTAAAAGTTATTAGCCGTTTAACGGCAGGCAAGACCTACGTTTGTAAAGCAAAAGGCGCAGATATTAACGTTGGCAATGCGAGTGTGACGGTTGCAGAGTTTTCAGGGCCGCATCCAGCAGGGTTGCCAAGTACCCATATCCATTTTATTGATCCGGTTAGTGCGGAAAAATTTGTTTGGTATATAGACTATCAAGCGGTTATGGCAATAGGTGCGTTATTTACGACAGGGCAGCTTAATGTCGAAAAAGTCGTCGCGTTAGCGGGTCCTACAGCAAAAAATCCGCGTTTAATTAAAACTCGTGTCGGTGCGTGTGCATCGGAATTAGTTGCTGGTGAATTAGCAGAAGGTGTTGAGAGTCGCGTGGTATCAGGCTCCGTGTTATATGGTCATCATGCAACTGGTTGGGCCGATTATCTAAGCGTCTACAGCAATCAGGTCTCAGTGTTAGAAGAAGGTCGTCAACGGGAGTTTTTTGGTTGGATTGTGCCTGGCAAAGACAAATATTCAGCTCTAAATGTCTATGTATCAAGCAAGGAACGTAAATCTGAGCGTAAGTTCCCGCTGACCACCAATAGAAACGGTAGTAACCGAGCGATTGTTCCTGTGGGTGTGTACGAACAAGTAATGCCACTCGATATTTTGCCTACTGCGTTATTAAAAGCATTAGTCGTGGGTGATTCCGATCAAGCGCAATTATTAGGCTGCTTAGAGTTAAATGAGGAAGATTTGGCCTTGTGTACTTTTGTCGATCCGGGTAAGCATGATTTCGGTCCGGTTTTGAGAGCGAATTTAACTAAAATTGAGAAGGAAGGATAATGTCTGCAAGAGATTTTTTAGACAGTCTAGCTCCGCATTTTTTCTAAAGGCGGTAAATACGAGAAGTATTATGGCCTTTATGAAATGGTTGATACTTTTATGTACACGCCACCCGATGTGACGCGTGGGGCAACACATGTACGTGATGGTAATGATTTAAAGCGGACGATGACGTTTGTGGTAATTGCTACGTTTTTCTGTGTATTAATGGCAATGTACAACACCGGTTATCAAGCGAATCTAGCAATGGCCGCTATTGAGTTGGACAAAATTAATGACTGGCGTAGTATTCCGATGATGGTCTTTGGTTATAACCCAATGAATCCATTATCCAATCTTGTTCACGGTGCGCTGTATTTCTTACCTATTTACATTACAACGCTGGCTGTTGGTGGTATTTGGGAAGTACTGTTTGCAACTGTACGCGGTCACGAAGTCAATGAAGGCTTTTTAGTCTCGTCAATGCTCTATACCTTAATTATGCCGCCGGATATGCCATTATGGCAGGTTGCCTTAGGTATTTCGTTTGGTATCGTGATTGGTAAAGAAGTATTTGGCGGTACCGGCAAAAACTTTTTGAACCCAGCGTTAACCGGTCGTGCTTTTTTATACTTTGCTTATCCTGCTTCGATTTCGGGGGATTCCGTTTGGGTTGCCGTCGATGGTTACACAGCGGCAACGCCGTTAGGTTTAGCGGCTAATGGTGGTTTAGATGCCATTCATGCAGCTAATTACAGCTGGGTGCAAACTTTTTTTTAGGTTTTGAGCCAGGTTGTTTAGGTGAAACGTCAACATTGGCGATTTTGATTGGCGCTGCTTTCTTGTTATATACCCGTGTAGCTTCTTATAGAATCATGGCCGGTGTATTTATAGGCATGGTGGCGACATCATTATTGTTTAATGTTATTGGTAGTGATAGCAACCCAATGTTTGCAATACCTTGGTATTGGCATTTAACTATGGGCGGTTTTGCTTTTGGTATGGTTTATATGGCTACCGATCCTGTGAGTGCGGCAATGACCAATACTGGACGCTGGTTATTTGGCGCGTTAGTCGGTGCGATGACGGTATTAATCCGTGTTGTTAATCCGGCTTTCCCAGAAGGCATTATGTTGGCGATTTTATTCTCCAATATGTTTGCACCACTTATCGATTATTTTGTCATTCAGGCCAACATCAGCAGAAGGAAAAAAACGTCATGCCTAATGAAAAAAAGCAATGCCAGCACATGGCTAAGCTATGTGCCAAGCTTGAACAATATGAAATGTATTTAAAGGCAAAAGCCTATGCCGAAAAAGTATTAGCATTAGGTAATGATAGCCTGGAAAAAACTATTGCTATCGCAGTGTCTTTATGTCTAGTTTGTGCGGTTTTAGTTGCATTTGCAGCTGTTGCATTAAAACCTTTGCAAATCAATAACAAAGAACAGGATATGAAGAAAAATATCCTAGATGTTGCGGGATTGCTCGAAGAGGGTAGCAACATTGACAAGGCGTTCGATGAAAAAATCGAAGCGAAAATTGTTGATTTAGCAACGGGTGATTATGTTGATAGCATTAACCCAAAAGATTACGATCAGCGCAAAGCAGCAAAAGACCCTGCGTATAGTGTTGCTATCCCTAAAGAGCAAGATATAGCGCATATTCGTATTAAAGCTAAATATGCAAAAGTTTTCTTGGTTAAAGAAAGTGGCGCAATTAAGTCAATCATTTTGCCGATTAATGGCTATGGTTTATGGTCAACTTTGTATGGTTTCTTATCGTTAGAAGCCGATGGCCAAACTGTACAAAGTATTAACTTTTACGATCAAGCCGAAACTCCGGGGCTAGGCGGTGAAGTCGTCAACCCTAATTGGCGTGCATTGTGGAAAGGCAAAAAAAGTTTACGCTGAAACTGACCAACCAAGCTTAGAAAAAGGCTTAATCGAAGAAGCTGATGTGGGTGAGGTTGCGTTAAGCTTGATTAAAGGTAGCGTTGATCCAAATAAACCAGGTTCACAATACCAAGTTGACGGCTTAGCCGGTGCATCGTTAACCAGCACAGGTGTTACTCATTTAGTTCACTACTGGTTAGGTAAAGAGGGATTTGCACCTTATTTAGCGAAAGTAAAAACGGTTAAAGGAGCGAAATCATGAGCGCAGTATTAGAAAACGAAAAAAGTCGGTTTCTTAAATAAAGAAACCAAAAAAAGTATTAGTTGAACCGTTGGTTGATAATAATCCTATTACACTACAAGTATTGGGTATTTGTTCAGCGTTAGCGGTGACGTCACAAATGTCTACGTCACTTATCATGGCGCTGGCATTGACGATGGTTACTGCATGTTCGAGTGCGGCGATTAGTGCGATTAGAAATCATATCCCAAGCAGTATTCGTATTATTGTGCAAATGACGATTATTGCTTCGTTGGTTATTGTCGTCGATCAAATTTTAAAAGCCTTTGCTTATGACATTAGCAAACAATTATCGGTATTCGTCGGTTTAATTATTACTAACTGTATCGTAATGGGTAGAGCCGAAGGTTATGCCATGAAAAATCCGCCCTTAGAAAGTTTTATGGATGGTATTGGTAACGGCTTAGGTTATAGTTTGATTTTGATTACCGTGTCTTTTTTCCGCGAGCTATTAGGCTCTGGTAAGCTACTAGGTATTGAGATTTTGCCATTGTTAAAAGACGGTGGTTGGTATCAACCTAATGGTTTAATGCTATTACCCCCTAGCGCATTCTTTATTATCGGTTTGATTATTTGGGGTGTGCGTCAGTGGAAGCCTGCGCAACGCGAAAAAGTCGAATTTAAAATCATGGATATTGCTCACGGTGAAGGAGGCCATCACTAATGGAAGCGTATATCAGTTTATTCATCAAAGCCGTCTTTATTGAAAACTTAGCGTTATCGTTTTTCTTAGGGATGTGTACGTTTATCGCCGTATCTAAAAAGATTTCAACGGCTATGGGCTTAGGTATCGCGGTTATGATGGTGCAGTTGATTACTGTACCGGCTAATAATGCGATATATCATGCTTTATTGAAAGAAGATGCATTATCTTGGTTAGGCATTACAGGCGTCGATTTAAGCTTTTTAGCCTTATTAAGCTGTATCGGTGTGATTGCTGCCTTAGTACAAATCTTGGAAATGATTTTAGATAAATTCTTTCCAGCGTTATACCACGCCTTGGGTATTTTCTTACCGTTAATCACGGTAAACTGCGCGATTTTAGCGGGTAGCTTGTTCATGATTGAACGCGACTACAATTTTGCCGAAAGCGTAACATACGGTATTGGTAGCGGTTTTGGTTGGGCATTGGCGATTACCGTTATGGCGGGTGTACGTGAGAAACTAAAATACAGTGATATTCCTGCTTCATTACAAGGTTTGGGTATTACTTTTATTACAGCAGGTCTGATGTCGTTAGGCTTCATGGCTTTTTCCGGCATTCAACTATAAGGTAAACAACATGCTTGAAATTTTATTAGGGATCGTACTGTTTACCGGAATTGTTATTGCGTTGGTATTTGTCATTATCGGCGCGAAAAGCAAGCTGGTGGCGGAAGGCGATGTTGAAGTTGTCATTAATGAAGAGAAAACTATTCATGTGCCTAGCGGTTCAAAGTTATTAACCGCATTGGCTGATAATGGTTTATTTGTATCGTCGGCCTGTGGTGGCGGTGGTACGTGTGGCCAATGTAAAGTGAAAGTGAAATCGGGCGGTGGTGAAATTTTAGCGACCGAACTAAGCCATATTACTAAACGCGAAGCTGCGGAAGGTGAGCGCCTTGCGTGTCAAGTTTCTGTTAAACACCATATGGATATTGAAGTCGAAGACTCAGTGTTCGGGGTTAAAAAATGGGAATGTAAGGTTAAATCTAACGATAATGTCGCTACATTTATCAAAGAATTAGTGTTGGAATTACCTGAAGGCGAAGCGATTAATTATCGTGCCGGTGGTTATATTCAAATAGAATGTCCACAACATGTTGCTAAATACAGTGATTTCATCGTCGGTGATGAGTATCGCGAAGACTGGGATAAGTTTAACTTATGGCGCTATGTATCAACGGTAAATGAGCCTGTGTTGCGCGCATATTCGATGGCTTCGTATCCAGAAGAAAGAGAAATCATGTTAAACGTGCGTATTGCGACACCACCACCGCGTGCTGCAGAAGATGTGCCCCCAGGTCAAATGTCGTCCTATATTTTCAGCTTAAAACCTGGTGATACCTGTATTGTGTCAGGTCCATACGGTGAGTTTTTTGCAAAAGACACTGATGCTGAAATGGTCTTCATCGGCGGTGGCGCCGGTATGGCGCCTATGCGTTCGCACATTTTCGACCAATTGCGCAGGCTAAAATCTAAACGCAAAATTACTTTCTGGTATGGCGCGCGTAGCAAACGCGAAATGTTCTATGTTGAAGATTTCGATATGTTGGCTAGAGAAAATGAGAATTTTACCTGGCATGTAGCGTTATCTGACCCATTACCTGAAGATAATTGGACTGGCTATACTGGATTTATCCATAATGTCGTTTATGAAAACTTCATTAAAAATCATCCAGCGCCAGAAGATTGTGAGTTCTACATGTGCGGTCCTCCAATCATGAATACGTCTGTTATTAAGATGTTGCTTGATAACGGTGTTGAGCCAGAAAACATTATGTTAGATGATTTCGGCGGCTAATTCCGTCCTTCTACTCTCCCGCTAGCTTTTCTACCGGCGGGAGAATTCTTCGATTCAGTCATTATTCATTTTCATAGCCTACAGTGCCATTTCATTTTATTTTAGGAGCAAGCTATGAAAATTAAAATTCTATTGTTAGGCTTAGGTTTATTGTTTACTAGCCAAGCATTTGCGCTAAGATGTGGGCATCAGTTGGTTAATGTCGGCGATAGTAAACACGATGTCTTAGCAATCTGTGGTCAGCCCGAATCAGTCGATACTCATATTGAACGTCGTGGTGCCAGCCAATTTGTTCGCGGTCACCAACGAGCAGGGGGGCAAAATGGTATTGGTTATGGACAACAGCAATATGTTGAAATCGATGTCGAAGTAGAAGAATGGATTTACGACTTCGGTGCGAGGCGGCTACAACAATATTTGCGTTTTGAAAATGGTCGACTCAAAGAGATAAAAAATTTAGGTCGTGGTGATTGAGTAACACAGGAATACACTATGTTTGATTATTTAATAGCAACTTTTTTGGTCATGTTAATCGTTGTGGGTTTAATGGCGATAGGCGTTATGTTCGGTAGACGCGCAATTAAAGGCACTTGTGGTGGCGTTAATAACGGCGAGTGCGTTTGCGTAGAAAAAGTGCGATAAAAGAAAAAAATTAGAGGCTGAAGGTAAAGTGGTTAACTCATAAACAACACTCTAATGAGTTCAGCCACATTTTATTGGCACGATTACGAAGCCTTTGGCATTGACCCTGCTAGAACTAGACCGGCTCAATTTGCCGGCATACGCACCGATGACCAGTTCAATGTCATTGAAGAGCCGCATATTTATTATTGCCGCTTACCTTTAGATAGCTTGCCTAATCCAGATGCTTGTTTGATTACAGGCATTACTCCACAGGAAACTGACGCAAAAGGTGTTTGTGAAGCTGAGTTTATTAAGCTGATTCACCAACACCTGGCACAACCTAATACCTGTACCTTAGGTTATAACAATATTCGCTACGATGACGAGTTAACGCGTCACTGTTTATACCGAAATTTTTTCGATCCGTATGCTAGAGAATGGCAAAATGGTAATTCCCGTTGGGATTTATTAGATGTTGTCAGGGCGGTTAAAGCGCTAAGACCCGATAATATAAAGTGGCCAAGCACTGAAGAGCAAAAGCCTAGTTTTAAGCTAACCGATTTGACTCATGCTAATGCGATAACGCATGACAATGCTCATGATGCGTTATCGGATGTCTATGCAACCATCGCTTTAGCCCAGTTGATTAAGCAACAACAGCCCAAAATCTTTGCTTACCTGTTAGCGCATAGGACTAAAGCAGAGGCATTAAAGTTGCTTAATCTAGGTAGTTACGAGCCGGTTATCCACGTCTCTGGCAAATATCGTTCAGACCAAAACTGCTTAGCGATTGTCTTGCCGATTTGTCAACATCCCGTCAATAATAATGGCATTGTGGTATACGATTTATCCGTTTCCCCTGAGCAGTTATTGAATTTGTCAGTAGAAGAAATTAGGCAGCGTGTTTTTACTGCTGTCGCTGATTTACCCGAAGACTGTGCTAGAGTCCCGCTAAAAGTCGTGCATGTTAATAAATGCCCGGTTTTAGCGCCTATGAATGCTTTGCGAGCTATAGACATTACGCGCTTAGGGTTAAATATTGAGCTATGTACTAAACATCAACAACTGCTCAAATCCGCATCACCCAGCTTAGAGCAAAAATGTGCTAGCGTTTTTGCGGGGGCTGATGAGTTTCCTAAGTACAATGATCCAGACTTAATGCTATATAGCGGTGGCTTTTTTTTCTGCCGCAGACAAGCAAAAAATAGCGACTATAAGACAGGCTAAACCTGACCAATTAGCGAAATTACACCCTAAATTTGAAGATAAACGCCTTGCTGAAATGCTGTTTAGATACAAAGCCAGAAATTATCCAGAATTATTAAATGTTGATGAAACTCAACGTTGGCAAGAGTTTTGTCGGCAGCGTTTAACAGGGCAAGTAGTTGGAGCAGATATTACTTTTGATGACTATTTCAAGCGTTTGCACGTACTTAAACAAGAACAGGCAAACCCACAGATAATCAGCGCGTTAGAGCAGTATGGCATTGCCAAAAAGCAAGCATTACAGATAAGCTAGCGTCCTTGCTAGCTCTTCTATTTATCCTGATAATTTTTTATATTTCAATCGCTTAGGCTGGTCTGCGTCAGTGCCTAAGCGGCGATGGCGGTCAGCTTCGTAATCTTGATAATTGCCTTCAAACCAAACCACTTGGCTATCGCCTTCAAAAGCTAAAATATGCGTCGCTATTCGGTCTAAAAACCAACGGTCATGCGAAATGACCACGGCACAGCCAGGGAAAGATAATAAAGCCTCTTCGAGTGCGCGTAAGGTTTCAACATCTAAGTCGTTTGTTGGCTCGTCTAATAATAAAACGTTACCGCCGGATTTTAATAGCTTAGCTAAATGCACCCGGTTACGCTCACCGCCCGATAAATCACCTATGCGTTTTTGTTGATCTGAGCCTTTGAAGTTAAATCGGCCAATATATGCGCGCGAAGGTGTTTCATATTTGCCGACGGTGATTAAATCTAAGCCATCAGACACTTCTTCCCATACCGACTTGTTAGCGTCCAAATCATCACGTAATTGATCCACGTAAGATAATTCAACGGTTTGTCCCATTGTTAATGAACCTGAGTCTGGCGGTATTAAGCCAGCCATCATGCGGAATAACGTGGTTTTACCCGCGCCGTTGGGTCCTATGATACCGACGATACCGCCCGGTGGCAGCTTAAAGCTTAAATTGTTAAACAACACGCGGTCGCCAAACGATTTGCTAATATTATCTGCATCAATAACGACATCACCTAAGCGAGGTCCTGGTGGGATATAGATTTCCTGCGTTTCATTACGTTTTTGTACTTCGACGGAAGCTAATTCGTCAAAGCGGGCCAGGCGAGCTTTGCTTTTCGCATGACGACCTTTAGGGTTTGAGCGTACCCATTCTAATTCGGCTTTCATTGCTTTTTGGCGTGAAGATTCTTGTCGCTCTTCTAATAACAAACGCGCACTTTTTTGATCTAGCCAACTCGAATAATTACCTTCCCAAGGAATACCTGAGCCACGGTCTAATTCTAAAATCCAACCAGCGACATTGTCTAAGAAATACCGGTCGTGCGTGACGGCAACCACAGTGCCTGTGTAATCATGTAAAAAGCGCTCTAGCCATGCTACCGACTCGGCATCTAAGTGGTTAGTCGGTTCGTCTAATAACAACATGTCTGGATTAGACAAGAGTAATTGGCATAAAGCGACACGACGCCGTTCACCGCCAGACAATTTGGTGACATCGGCATCCCAATCAGGTAAGCGCAATGCATCGGCGGCAACTTCAAGTTTACGGTCAATATTATGACCATCCATTGCGTTAATCAGGTCTTCTAAGCGCGCTTGATCAGCTGCGAGCTTGTCAAAGTCAGCATCGGGTTCTGCATAAGCGGCATAAACAGCATCTAAGTCAGCTAAGGCATTTTTGACATTGGCTACAGCCTCTTCGACATTGCCGCGCACAGTTTTATTGGGGTCTAATTGCGGCTCTTGGGGTAGATAGCCGATTTTTATGCCTTTTAATGGTATGGCTTCGCCTTCGATTTCTTTATCGATGCCTGCATGATTTTTAATAACGTCGATTTACCCGAACCATTTAAGCCTAATACGCCTATTTTTGCGCCCGGAAAAAAACGATAAGGAAATATCTTTAAGAATATATTTTTTGGGTGGGACGATTTTACCGACCCGGTTCATTGAATAGATATATTGAGCCATATTGAATTACAGTTGGTGGAAAATGCTCTACACAGGTATTATTTCATAGTTAGCCAAGACTGGTAAGTTGTCTTCGCGCTAAAGCCGTTAAATCAGAGCCGTTGTATTTCATCGTATTGTCATGAGAGGTCATTATGCTCGCCTTTTTCTTTATAACCTTAGGAAAATGATGATGAAAAAATCTTGCAATCAATTGCTTATGCTAAGTTTAGGTATGTTGTTAATGGTTACAAACGCTTTAGCGGAATCGCCTGCACCGTCGGTGGTAACGACGATGGCCAATGTAACGGTTAATGTTCCAATACTTGCCCCATCATTAACAGCCTCTGTTGAAACACCGGTATTACATCAATACGATGACGCGCCGCTCACTCCGGATGCCGATGACCCTGCGATTTGGCGTAATAGTGCGAATCCTAAACGTTCATTAGTGATTGCTTCGTTAAAAGATGCAGGCTTACAAGTTTATAATTTGCAAGGTAAGGTCTTACAAACAATTTATCCAGCTAATCACCCGGCTGTGACTGAACAAGATCCACCTGTACCCGGTTTAACATCAGTATTAGCGGCAACGGCTACATGTAAGGGCAGCACAGAGACGTATGGGCGCTTTAATAACGTCGATGTTGTTTATGGCGTTAACATACCAAAACTAGGCCAAGTCGATTTAGCGCTGGCTACTGATAGAGGTTGCGATATGCTTAGAGTTTTTGTTATAGACCCTAGCAAGCCCAACAAGCCATTGCAGGAAATTACTGACACAGATGCGCCACGCGTCTTTAATAATAGAATTTTTCAACCTTCATCGTATCAACCTGCCAGCGACCACGAAGCAGGTGAAAGCGAAAACCCTGTTGATGAACAAAATACCGCGTATGGTTTAACTGTGTTTAAAGACGGAAATAAAACCCGTGTGTTTGTCAGTCAAAGAAGTCGTAGCAGACTTGTAGAATTAGTGTTAAGACCCACTAAAAATGGCACAGTTAGCTACCGGGTGATACGCGATTATCGTTTCCCTGTAGTGCATGACGTGCCTGCTAGCACGAGCACAGAGATGTTGCATTGGGAAGCATGTCGCGAAGACCCTAATGACGATTTACAATTCGAGGGTTTAGCTGTTGATGCTAGGCAAGGTATTTTGTATGCTAGTCAAGAATTAATAGGCGTATGGAAATTGCCTATAGCGCGTTATATTCCAGATGCTGTCGAAGTGATTAATGTATCAGACCATTTTTTGATGGAAAAAGTAAAAACGTTTGCAATGCCTTATGCTGCGATACCCGATGGTGATGAGTTTGAGTGTGAATACGGTGATACGTCATCAGCACCTAGCAATGCGATTATTGTACCCGGTAATGCAGCGTTTGCCGGTCAACATATTGAAGCTGATGCTGAAGGCATTAGCGTGGTTGACAAAAAAGACGGTACAGGTTACGTGATAGTTTCTAGCCAAGGCAACGATACTTTGCAAGTGTATGCGCAAGGAAATTTGTTCAGTAATAATGTCTACTTGGGTGAGGTTACCATTGAAGGTGTGGCAGAAACCGATGGCGTTCATGTGGTTGCCCAGCCATTTAGTAAGTTGTTTCCAGATGGTCTAATGGTTGTACATAACGGTGGTGCAGTAGAGCCAGAGGATACGTCTGATATTAATGGCTATGAATACGATGGCTCTACTCAGTTTAAATATATCAACTTTAAATTGCCGTTTTAGCTGATGGTTTCACTTGTTTAACCAGTTAAAATACAGGTGAAACCTATCTGATTAAAGTTATTTTTATCAATGGCTTTCTTTTTTGTTGAGCTGCTAAAGTGGTCGAGCGGACCGGAAATTTTCATTTTTATAAACAAATTCATTGTATTTTTTGGTTAAATTTCCTATTCTTTACAGGTTTTACTTTTCGACGAGCTGTATTTTTAAAAAATGCAGTTTTTTTTACACCAAGAGAGGTCAATATGAAAAAAACATTAATCACGTTGGGTTTTGCCATGGTTGCATTAACCGGTCAAGCAATGGCTGATGAGTCAATCGAAATCGGTAAAAAGATTTATGAGCGCGCATTTGGTCGTGGTTGCGGCACTTGCCATGACATTTCTTCAAACCCACAATTAACTGCGTTGATTAAAGCCGGTCAATTAGACAGAGCGAAATTTGAAGCAGTATTAAAAGAAGGCAGAGGCGGTATGCCGAAAGCGATTGAAGAAATTATGAAAAATAAAGCCGTTGAAAAAGCAGGTTACGGCGAAGACCAAGCTGTTGATGCCTTATACAAATACTTAGAATCAAAATAAGCGCATCGTAGTATTTCTTGAGTTATGAAAAAAGCCGCTTGGGAGTCTCCCAAGCGGCTTTTTTGTTGTCACTAGTTTATTTAGGAGTTATTTGTGGCGGTGCAAATAACGCACAACGCTTTGTTTGCTAGGTAGTTTTTTCAAATGCCTTAACCAAATACCGGTAATTGCCGCAAATAACAACGCACACGAAGCAATGGTTAAATAAATTAAGCGTTTCAACTGGGACATCTCACGCATAATTTGTTCGTTGCTATTGGCTTTATTCGCTTGGGTGGGCACTGAATAAGCGCGTAGCATTTTGACATCGGTCTTAATGGCTTCTAACTCGCCTAAAGAATTAGTCAATGTCCCGGTACGCAAGCTTTGCTCTAATGTATTGAGCTTGTTTTCTATCGAGCCACTGATTAAGCCGACAACTTGGCCTTTTAACGCATCTACATCGCTCGACACATTGTTGTTTGTCTGGGTACTGTTAATATCATCAGCCGTTATTTTCTTATAATCACCTAAAAAATTACTAGAGGGTAACCATAAAACACCCGCGAGTACGATAACAAACATTAAAAATATCACAGTTCTCAATAGCCAGCGATTAACCACCATGAGTTGCTGGTAGGATGGAATATCTGGCAACACAACAACTTGCATTTCTTTTTTGTTGTTTTTGTTCATTTTTCCCTCTCAAGGCAGGCTGAGTAAGCCTGTTAAGATTTAATTATTATTATGTACTGCGGGGAACGCGTTTAGGCTTTGCGTTGGCGCTTAGCGGCAATACGCATTCTTAACGCGTTTTAATTTAATAAAGCCTTCGGCATCTTTTTGGTTATAAGCGCCTGCATCTTCTTCAAAAGTGGCAATGCTTTCATCGAATAAACTATCGGTTTCCGACATGCGGCCGACAACCATGACATTACCTTTGTATAGTTTTAAGCGTACTTTACCATTAACAAATGCTTGTGACGCATCAATCATGGTTTGTAACATTTTGCGCTCAGGACTCCACCAGTAACCGTTATAAATTAATGAAGCATAGCGTGGCATTAATTCGTCTTTTAAATGCGCGACTTCTCTATCTAACGTTAACGACTCAATGGCTCTATGGGCTTTTAACATGACAGTGCCGGCTGGGGTTTCATAGCAACCGCGTGATTTCATGCCTACATAGCGATTTTCTACAATGTCTAAGCGGCCAATACCGTTTTCGCCAGCGATTTTATTCAATGCAATCATAACTTCAGCCGGTGAGTGTGGCACATCATCAATTGCAACAATGTCGCCTTGACGATAGCTAAGCTCTATATAGCGTGGTTGATCGGGGGCTGCTTCAGGTGAAACCGTCCAACGCCACATCGCTTCTTCGGCTTCTGTCCAAGGGTTTTCTAACACACGACCCTCATAAGAAATATGCAATAAGTTAGCATCCATAGAATAAGGCGATGATTTGCCTTGTTTCATTTCAACTGGGATGCCATGTTTTTCAGCATATTCTAATAGGGTTTGTCTGGACGTCAGTTGCCATTCCCGCCACGGTGCAATCACACGAATATCAGGTCTTAACGCATAAGCGCCTAATTCAAAACGTACTTGGTCATTGCCTTTGCCGGTTGCGCCATGTGAAATCGCATCAGCGCCTGTTTCATTAGCGATTTCAATTAAGCGCTTAGCAATTAAAGGTCTAGCTATCGAAGTGCCTAATAGATATTCACCCTCATAAATGGTGTTGGCGCGAAACATAGGAAAGACGAAATCACGGGCAAATTCCTCGCGTAAATCATCAATATAAATCTCTTTAATGCCTAAACCTTGTGCTTTGGCTCTGGCAGGTTCGACTTCTTCGCCTTGACCTAAATCAGCAGTAAATGTCACGACTTCACAGCTATAAACGTCTTGCAACCACTTTAAAATAACAGACGTATCTAAACCACCTGAGTACGCCAATACTACTTTTTTAATATCCGACATAATACCGTTAACCTCTGGTTAAAAATATCGGGAATTATACCGGAAAAAACGTATCAGGGCAGAGTTGAAACTATCATAAAGGAGGCTGCATTTGGCCTTCACTAAGAATGATAATCTCATCGCCTACCGATAAAATACCTTGTTGGTTGTGCAATACGTTTTGACCAAAATAAACTTTGTTTTGCCATTTACGCGTGCGGCTTAAGGTGGCTAGCGGCTCTTTACCGTATTCGCCGGTCTCAGGATTTAAGCTAGGAATCGCGCAGCGCGAACAAGGTTTAGGTAGTCTGAAGTCTAGGTTGTTAATGCGAATGGCTCGCCAGCCATCTTCGGCATACGCTTCGCAGCCGCTAACCACAAGATTGGGCCTAAACCTAGCCATAGGCAGGTTTAACCCCATTTGCGCATTGAGTAACGCGAGTGAGCTTTCTGAGATGAGTAAAAAAGGGAAACCATCGGAAAATGCCGTTTGATCAGACAGTTGAGCATAGTTTTGATCGACATGGCGAATATCATCGTTGGCTTGATAGACTAAACGGCAAGGTTGTTGTAAAAATTCGCTAAACCATCTGTCTGCTTCATCAGAGACTAAACAAGCACGGCACTGGTCTTGCCAAATAGTGCAGTCTACGCGTCGTTCGCTGTGTTGGGTTAACGGCAATGTGAGCGTTCCCTGCATGGGTGCAGAAATCTGTAAAGCGTGCTCGCTTAGTTCAACATGTATTAACGCCATACGTGGCGAGTTACGCTGACTCATAAAGCGGCCTTGTGCATCAATGAGCATCCATTTGCGGTCATATTTAAAACCGGTTGCTATAACAGGCCATTGGCTAACATTAACCCCTGCTAGCGATTTAATGGGGTAGAGGGTCATTTGACTTAAATAAACTGTAGACATATCGGCTCACAAGAAGATAGGGTTTCAAACGTTTGGGTAATGACAAATCGAACAACTATAATTTTAATCAAGGAGATTTGAACAGTGAAAAATCAATCGCTCAGAAAAACTCATGCAGCCAAAAAAAGTATAAGCATGGCATAATACAGGTTTTTGTTCGCTAGTTGGCGCGTAAAGACAAACTCAAAATGATAGTGGATATCGCAAAATGAAGTTAAATGACAGCAAATTACGTGAGCTAGGTATCGCTGTTGTTCAGGTAGAAGCCCAGGCAATTGCCCGATTAGAAGAGCAGATTAACGAAAATTTTATTGCTGCCTGTAAACTCTTATTCAATTGTAAAGGCCGGGTTGTCGTTACGGGAATGGGTAAATCCGGTCATATCGGTGGCAAAATTGCTGCTACTTTAGCCAGTACCGGGACGCCTGCGTTCTTTGTGCATCCAGGTGAAGCCAGTCATGGCGATTTAGGCATGATTACACCTGCGGATGTGGTTATCGCCTTGTCTAATTCTGGTGAAACGACTGAAGTATTGACGATTTTGCCTATTATTAAACGCTTAGGTGTACCTTTGATTGCGATTACGGGTAATCCGGATTCCACACTGGGCAATTTAGCAACCGTTTGGTTAAACGTTTCGGTAGAGCAAGAGGCTTGCCCGTTAGGGTTAGCACCAACATCTAGTACGACAGCCGCTTTAGTGATGGGCGATGCCTTAGCGGTGTCGTTGCTTGAAGCGCGTGGTTTTACCCGCGATGATTTTGCTATGTCTCATCCAGGGGGGAGTTTAGGCAAGCGTTTATTGTTACGGGTAAGTGATATTATGCATGTCGGTCCTGAATTGCCTTTAGTACCGGAGTCAGCCTTAATTAGTCATGCCTTGTTAGAAATGACTGAGAAAAAATTAGGTATGACGGCTGTCGTCGAGGCTAATAATAGGGTCATAGGTATTTTTACCGATGGTGATTTACGGCGAATGTTAGGGCGTAATTTAGATATTAATATGACGCCCATTACTGAGGTCATGACGCTGCATTGTACTGTGATTGCGCCAGATATGTTGGCGGCAGAAGCCTTACAAATTATGGAACAAAAAAAGATAAATGCGTTAATTGTGGTCGATCAACATCAGTGTGCTATTGGCGCGTTAAATATGCATGATTTATTGATAGCAGGCATCGTGTAATGTATGCGTTAACATCAGATTTAGCCATTATCGAAAAAGCTAAGCAAATCAAATTGCTGATTTTAGATGTCGATGGGGTTTTAACCGATGGTCGTCTTTATTTCGACAACGACGGTAACGAATATAAAAAGTTTTAATGCGCAAGATGGTCATGGTATTAAAATGTTGCGGCAAACGGGCGTGGAGATTGCCGTTATATCCGGGCGTAAATCGGTGGTGGTGGCTAAACGTATGCATGATTTAGGCATTACGCATGTTTATTTAGGTTATGACGACAAACGTGTGGCACTTAGCGAATTATTAGAGAAACTGGCGTTAAGTCCCCAGCAGGCTGCACATGTTGGCGATGATGTCTTAGACTTGCCCATCATGAGTCGGGTCGGCTTAGGCGTTGCCGTTGCCGATGCCAATTTTGCCGTGCAACATTATGCCGATGCGTGTACAACTAGGACAGGTGGTCAAGGTGCTGTGAGAGAAGTGTGTGATTTTATTTTGCAAGCACAAGGCCATTTTGACGCTTTAATCGCAGCTTATTTAGCATGAAGTTCATCGCTCAGCGCTTATATATTTATGCCGCATTATTATCGATAACCAGTTGGTTTTTGCTCAAGTTATTCGATGTGGAAGAGACTAAGCGTACTGAGTTAGCCTTGCATAGGTCGGATTTTTACAGTAACGGCTACGCAAAAGTTGAAATGGACGAGGAGGGGCAAGTAAAAAATAAATTAATTGCTGATAAAATAATACATTACAGCGATGACCGTAATACAGAATTGTTACACCCTGTGTATTATTCTTATTCCGCTGGCTCTAAACCGTCACAATCTGCACCTTGGGTTATTTCTGCTGAAACAGGACGCTTAGCAGCCGATGGCAACGACTTACAGTTAAACGGTAACGCTGTGATACAGCGCGCTGAAGCAACAAACGTTAAACCTATAATAATAAAATCAGCGAATCTAAACGTGCAGCTTAAAACCGGTCAGGCCCAATCAAGCGAGTGGTCTGAGCTGAGCAGTTCAGCGCATCGGACGACAGGACAAGGAATGAAGCTCACGTACAAGCAACCGATTCGCGTTGAGCTGCTACATTCCGTTAAAGGGACCTATGAAACCAAATAACAGCAAAATGTATGTCTTATCTGGGCTTGTTGGACTATTATGGATGCCTACCCATGCGTTCGCGTTAGCAAGCGATGCTGATCAACCGATTACTATTGATTCAAATACAGCCACATATAACGATGCTGATGAAACCAGCACTTACTTAGGCAATGTGATTTCTACCCAGGGTAGTATTCGAGTCAATTCTGATAAGTTAGTCGTGTATTTAAAAGATGGCGAAGTCGATAAATTAATATTTTACCGGTAAGCGAGCAAAATTTAAGCAAACACCTAATGAAGGCAGCGCTGATATTATAGGCGAGGCATCAATCGGAGAGTATTATCCTAAAAAAAATTTGCTAGTCCTTAAAGAGAATGCGACGGTAACGCAAGATAATGCGACCTACGCCAGTGATTATATCGAATATGATATTAAAAGCTCGTTAGTGAAAGCCGGGGAAAAATCATCGGACACAAAACGAGTTCATGTTATATTGAAACCTAAAGCAAGCAAATGATATGGTGACATTAGCGGCTAATGGCTTGATTAAAGCCTATCATAAGCGTAATGTGGTGGATGGTGTTTCATTAGCCATGCAGACTGGTGAGATCGTTGGTTTATTAGGACCTAATGGCGCCGGTAAAACCACGAGCTTTTACATTATGGTAGGTTTAATCAAGGCTGATAAAGGTGTTATTTTGCTAGATGAACAAGATATAACCTATAAACCTATGCATATTAGAGCCAGAGCAGGCATTGGTTATTTACCGCAAGAAGCATCGGTATTCCGCAAATTATCAGTCGCAGATAATATTAAAGCCGTATTAGAAATTAGCGGCGAGCTAGACTCGGCGCAAATAGACTTAGTGATAGACGATTTACTACAAGAATTCCATATTGATCATTTACGCCAGCAACAAGCGTTTAGCTTATCGGGTGGAGAACGGCGTCGAGTTGAGATTGCCAGGGCATTGGCAACTAAGCCAAAATTTATCTTACTTGATGAGCCGTTTGCCGGCGTTGATCCTATTTCAGTCGAAGATATAAAAAAAATAATTGTACATTTGAAACAACGGGGCATAGGCGTTTTTAATTACCGAGCATAACGTCAGAGAAACATTAGGTATCTGTGATAGGGCGTATATCTTAAATAATGGTAAAGTAATCGCAGAAGGTGGGGCTGAGGCTATAGTCGCACACGAGGAAGTGCGTAAAGTCTATTTAGGTAATAATTTTAGCCTTTAGGCAAAGCGTTAATGTACATTAGGTAGTCGTTTACTATGAAACAGTCTTTACATCTTAGACAAGGTATGCAACTCAGTATGACGCCGCAATTACAGCAGGCGATTAAACTGTTGCAAATGTCCACGCTGGATTTACAGCAAGAAATACAACAAGCATTAGAATCAAATATGATGCTAGAGGTGGAAGAGGAGTCTAGTCATTCTGCTTCTGAGCCCGCGTTAGAACATAAAAGCGAACATTCCGACTCCATGACCAGTGAAGGTTCGCAAACCGATATTCCTGATGAATTACCGGTTGATTCAAGTTGGGATGATATTTACGAAAGTGTGGTCGAATTAGGCGGTAATAACGGCGAGGCCGTTGAGTTTGAAGCGCAACGCAGTCAAGCGACAACGCTGCAAGATCACTTGCTATGGCAATTAGAACTTACCCCGTTTACTGACCGTGATTACGAAGTTGCTTTAGCGATTATTGATTCGATTAATGCCGATGGTTATTTATCAACCAGCATTGAAGACATTCATCTGTCTTTGCAAAGCCAATTTGAAGATTTAGAGCTTGATGAAGTCTTAGCGGTTTTGCATAGAGTTCAATATTTTGACCCAGTAGGCGTGGGCGCGGCTGATTTAAAAGACTGTCTGCGACTACAATTACAGCAAATGCCAGAGTTAACCCCGCATCGAAGCGAGGCCTTACAAATCGTTTCTGAGTATTTAGACTTGTTGGCCACGCATGAGCAATCAAAGTTAATGCGCAAGTTAGGTTTGACCGAGCGTCAATTAACTGCGGCGGTTAATTTAATACGTTCGCTAGAGCCTAAGCCTGGTTCTAAAATTCAGCAACAAGAGCCAGAATATGTGATACCCGACGTCTATGTGGTTAAACAAAATGAGCGCTGGCAAGTCCATTTAAACCCTGAAATAGCGCCTAAATTACGCATTAACCCGTTTTATTCGGCCATGATAAAAACGCGCCGATAACAGCAAAGACAATGCGTGTATGAAAGACCATTTACAAGAAGCGCGTTGGTTTATTAAAAGCTTACATAGCCGTAACGATACGTTATTAAGAGTCGCACGCTCAATTATAGAGAAACAAACCGGCTTTTTAGAACACGGTTCGGTTGCAATGAAGCCTATGGTATTACGCGACATCGCCGAAGAACTAGAATTACACGAATCGACTATTTCTAGGGTGACGACGCAAAAATATATGCACACACCTAATGGCATTGTTGAATTCAAGTACTTTTTTTCCAGTCATGTTTCAACCGAAAACGGTGGCGAATGCTCATCAGTAGCGATTAGAGCCATCATCAAAGAATTAATCAGTAACGAAGACCCGACTAAGCCTTTAAGTGATAGCCGGATTGCTGATTTTTTAAACGAAAAAGGCATTAATGTCGCTAGACGCACGATTGCCAAGTATCGTGAAGCGATGTTTATCGCATCATCAAGTCAGAGAAAACGCATTATCTGACGTTCTTACAATTAACAATAATACACCGATCATCTCAAGGAGTTTTACCATGCAAGTGATAATAACAGGCCATCATTTAACCATTACCGAAGCGTTAAAAGCGCATGTCGATGCAAAATTCGCCAAGTTAGCCCGTCATTTCGATAATGTCGCTGATGTCCATGTTATTCTTAGCGTTGAAAAATTAATCCAAAAAGCAGAAGCGACATTACAAATTAGCGGTGCAAAACTATTTGCTGAAGATGAGCAAGAAGATATGTACGCTGCTATCGACAATTTAGTCGATAAATTGGATAGACAAATTATCAAGCATAAAGAAAAAACCGGTAGTCACCGATAACTCTATAGGCATTACGTGGTTAACCTTCATACATGAAGTTATTAATAGTCAGTGGCTTATCCGGCTCGGGTAAAAGTATTGCATTAGATACTTTAGAAGATTGCAATTATTATTGCATAGACAACCTACCGTTAACGCTGTTAGAAGATTTTGTTAACCATGTAATGCTGGTAGATAAAACGACTTACGCCAAAACCGCCATAGGTATAGATGCTAGAAATCAAAGCGAAAGCCTAGCGGCATTTACCGACAATATGGAGCTGCTTCGTAGTAAAGGGATAGATTGCGAAGTTATATTCATGCAAGCCGAAGAAGCCACATTACTTAAACGTTACAGCGAAACCAGAAGACGTCATCCATTGACGGATAGCGATATTCCTCTAAGAGAAGCGCTGAAAATCGAACGAGAAATGCTGACGCCAATAGCGCGTCATGCGAATGTCTTGATTGATACCAGTCGAACCCATTACCACCAATTACGCGAGTTGATTCGTGAGCATATTGGCGAGCGGGATTACCGGCATATTTCCTTACAATTCCAATCGTTTGGGTTTAAACACGGTGTGCCGTTAGATGCTGATTTCGTTTTTGACGCGAGAAGCTTACCCAATCCGCATTGGATACCTGAACTGCGTGTCTTAACCGGAAAAGACCCTGCGGTGATTGAGTTTCTAAACAAACAAGCCATCGTTGCCGAATTTTTTCCAAGAAATTAAAGGTTTTTTAGACCGCTGGATACCGCGTTTTTGAAGCCGAAGGTCGTAGTTATTTAACTGTTGCGATAGGCTGTACGGGCGGTCAGCATCGTTCGGTATTTTTAGTCGATTCTTTGGTTAAACAATTCAAGCAATCTTATCGCAACGTCATTGTTCGGCATAGAGAATTACATTAAGTTTCAATCCATACTCAACTTCATCCGTCGAGTGACCACCCGCCGACGGATAGAGGCCGGTGGATTGTCCGGCCCTGTCAATAGGGCGTTTTAAAAAGGATAACGAGATTCGCGTATCGTTGTCAAAATATAAAAATCCCTCTGAAGGGCGAGGTTTAAGACCCGCAAGGAAATCTGATGAACAGTTACCAACTTGTAACGGCTTTAGCTCTAGCTACCATAAGCGCTACAGGACATACTACTGAAGCGTTTAAAGTCTGCGCTGACCCATTAAATCCACCGTATTCCACGCAAAAACTCGATGGTTTTGAAAACAAAATTGCCGAATTATTTGCCAAAACCTTAAAACAACCGTTGGAATACACCTGGTTTCCTCAGCGTATAGGCTTTATTCGCAATACGTTACTAGCCCCTATCGATGAAAAAGCGGTTGATAGCAAAGAGTTTAAATGCGACGTGGTCATGAATGTACCCGAAGCGTCGGATATGACGTTAAATACCCAGCCGTATTATCGCTCGACGTATGTCTTGCTTATCGCCAAAGGCCGAGGTTTAGACAGTATTAAAGAGCCTGAGCAACTGGCGCAATTGCCTTTGCAACAACAAGAGCAGCTCAAAATTGCCATGTTTGATCGGGGGCCAGGTACGACTTGGCTGCAAAAAAACGGCTTATTAGATCAGGGCATTCCTTATCAATCCATGTCAGGGGATGAAGACAACAATATCGCAATGCAATTAGCTAAGGATTTTAACAGCAAAAAAAATTGATTTAGCGATTTTATGGGGACCCATTGCCGCTTATATCAATGCGCTAAGCCCTAAAGGTAGTTTCACGATGCTACCTATGCACTCAACACCAGGGCTGAAATTCGATTTTGCGATGGCTATGGGGGTACGCAACAACGATAAAGCCAGAAAAGCGGTATTAGATAAATTAATCACTGAAAAGGCTAAAGATATTCAGGCGATTATCTCAAGCTATGGTATACCGTTATTGCCTATAGGCGAAGCTCAGTCTAAACATGATGACGATTAACTGTTTGATTATAAATAATAAATGAAGGATGATTTACCGCCTGCGTTGTTCATCATGGGGCCTACCGCTTCGGGCAAAAGCGCTCTTGCCATACAACTTGCCCAAGCGCTAAGCGGAGAAATTATCAGTGTCGATTCCGCGTTAGTTTATCGCGGTATGGATATAGGCACCGCCAAACCTAGTCTAGCTGAAAGAGCCGCAGTGCCGCATCACTTAATCGATATTTTAGACCCCTCCGAAAGCTTCTCCACCGGTCAATTTCGTAATCAGGCGCTGGCTCTGATGGCGACGATCAGCGCTAATGCCAAATTACCGATATTAGTTGGTGGTACGATGTTGTATTTTCATGCCTTAACCGGTGGCTTAGCTGAATTGCCCAATGCCAATCCGGAACTTAGAGTTAAATTAGATGCAGAATTACACACATTAGGTAAAGACGCGTTACATGCAAGACTTGCAAATGTTGACCCAGACGCCGCCGCACGAATTCATCCCAATGACCCGCAACGTATACAACGTGCGTTAGAAGTCTATGAATTAACAGGCCAATCGTTAACCAGTTATTTTGCGAATAATAAAACAGCCCTACCTTATCGCGTGTTAAAACTCATTGTTGCCCCGGAACAGCGTAAAACTTTGCACGAAAAAATTGCCCAGCGCTTTCAGCTCATGTTACAGCAAGGCTTTATCGACGAAGTGCAAGCCTTATATGCGCGTGGCGACTTAAATGAAACCCTGCCTGCGATTCGTGCCGTAGGCTACCGGCAAGCGTGGTCTTATCTCAACGGCGAATATGATAAAGCCACGATGACCGAAAAAAGCATCATGCAACCCGGCAACTGGCTAAACGACAATTCACTTGGTTGCGCAAAGAGGTCGAGGCTGTCCAGTTAGTTTCAGATGATGAGCAGTTATATGCCAAGGCGTTAAGCGTAAGCCAGCAGCATAGCGTGGGCGTCTTGCCCGCCTGCCGCCCGTAATCCTAGCAAAAACTGCGGTGCTCTGTATGGCAAACAGTAGCGATTTGTAAGTTAAACCACAAAAACACTACCGTTATTGGCTTAACGGTGTCTATTTTGCACAAAGACTAAAAAATCCTCTGCGTTTAGCGGCTTGGAAAACAAATAACCTTGCACATATTCACAGCCTACAGCAGCTAATAATTCGCGTTGACCTTCAGTTTCTACCCCTTCTGCGACGACTTTCAAGCCTAAACGATGCGCCATGACGATAATGGCTTCGGTAATAGCGCGGTCACTTGAATCGCTTTCTAAATCATTAATAAATGAACGGTCGATTTTTAAGTAATCGATATTAAATTTTTTTAAATACCCCATTGCTGAGTAACCCGTGCCAAAATCATCCAGCGATACTTCAATTCCGGCGGCACTAAAGCGGTTTAATTTGCTTAAGATTTCAGCTTTATCATCCAGTAATAAGCCTTCGGTAATCTCAATAACAATCGCTTTTGGATCTAAGCCTATGTTTTGCAAATGAGTAATGCATTCAATATCAGGATAACTACGCACGAATTGTCTAGGCGACATGTTAATACTAATCTTTTTTATAGGCTCGCTCGGTTGTAGCAGATTCCAACGTTTTGCCATTAACGAGGCTTCGCGTAATACCCAGATACCAATGGTATTGATTAAATCGGTTTCTTCCGCCATGGGGATAAATAATGCCGGTGAAATCATGCCAAACTTGGGATGATGCCAGCGCACTAAGGCTTCAGCTTTAACCACTTCATTCGTGCTTAACTCGATGATAGGTTGATAGTGAACGGCTAATTGTTGTTGATTGAGAGCTTCGCGCAAATCGTTAAATAATTGTTGGCGATGTAGCGTTTGTTCTAACATGTCGCGGGTAAATACGCTAAAGTTATTACGCCCTAAGTTCTTAGCCGCATACATGGCTTGGTCGGCACAGCTAATCAGCAATTCAGCGCTCTCGGCATCTTTCGGGTAGCTGGCGATACCAACGCTGGCTGAAACATAGGCCAATTGACCGTCTAAATGAAAAGGTTTTAACATCATATCGACGATATGTTGTGCGACACGTTGTTGCGCATTGATGTCGTTAGTGCCTGCTAAAATCACGACAAATTCATCGCCACCTAAGCGGGCAACGGTATCAGAGTCGCGTATACAGGAGCGTATGCGTTGAGAGGCTTCAATTAATAATCGATCACCGGCGTCATGACCTAAGCTGTCATTGACTTCTTTGAAGCGGTCTAAATCAATAAATAACAACGATAAACCGACTTTGTTTAAGCTGGCTTGGTGAATTTCCTCGCGTAACCGATGGCTTAGCAAACTGCGATTGGGTAAGCCTGTTAAGGTGTCGTAGCTGGCTTGGTGATAAATCTTTTGCTCTATGCGTTTGCGTTCTATAGCAATCGAGCTTAAATGACTCGCTTGTAATAACAGTAAAATATCGGTTGCATGAGGTTCGCCTTTTTCTTTCAGGTAAAGGCTAATGACGCCTAATAAGCCGTCAGTCGACGAAAAAATAGGCTCTGACCAACAGGCTTGTGCGCCAATACTTTTGCTGATTTGTGAGCAAATAGGGTGACTTGGATAAACCGATAAATCTTCAGCAATGACGCGTGTTCCTTTGAATGCGGAGGTAATACCGCAATAACACGGATTCGTATGGTCGCTAAGGTTCAGCGGTGATAAGTGATATGGCTGAGTTTTAGGTAAAGACGGTGCAACCACCATTTCTATTTCATCGGCGTTATCATTGAGTAATAGAATAGTGCAATAACTACCTAGTTAGATGATTCTACATACAGAGCGACTTGCTCTAAAACCCCCTTAAGATTATCGCCATGAGCAATTTTCTCGAACACACGCTGTCGATTGGATTCAGCAATTTGTTGTTGTCTACGCTCGCTAATGTCAAAGCCTAGCGATAACAAACTATTAATACGACCGTGGTTATCGAATTCGGGTACGATTTTTAACGCATAACAACTTAATGAACCAGTTGAATTTTGCCACTCTACCAGGGTTTCTTGAATTTTTCCGGTGCGTTTTGGCCGTCTCAAGAACCTCGGTGAATTGTGCGCCGGTAATATTAGTAGCGAACCATTGTTGTTTAGGTGTGCTGCCGTAGATTTTTTCTGCTGAGGTAGAAAAGGTTTTTAAAAACGATGGATTAAAGAAAATTCTGCGGTATTGCTCATCGTAGCGCACGACACTGATCGGTAAATTATCCACCAATGTGCGTAATTCTTGCTCGCGTTGGGACAGCGCTTGCTCTGAACGCCTTAATGGTGTTAGGTCTTTAGCAATGGTGAGTGCGCCAATCACTTTTTGCTCATCATCTATTTCTGGAATAAACGAAAATAATAAAAAAACGCGGTGGTGTTGCGCTATCAAGTACAAAGTCCCAAGTTTGTGGCTGACCTGTGGCGAGCACTTCACGGACACGGCGTTGATATTCGTCACTAAAACTAGGTACATTTGGGCACGGGGCAGCTTCATCAAAACGTTTTTCCTAAGACATCATCAATGATACCGCCGGATTTCAACCAAGCCGGATTGATATAGGTTCTTCGTGTTTCACAATCATAACGACATAATGGATCAGGCAAGCTATCTGCGAGGGTTCTAAACTCGCGTTCGCGTAAAATTAGTAAGTTCTCCATGCGCTTACGTTCGCTAATATCACGTACTAGCGCCATGATAAACGGTTGGTCGTGGTAAATGATATGGTTTAAGTTAACCTCTACCGGTAATAACACACCGGATTGACAGCGTAACGTCGTTTCAAAGGTTTTAGACAGCGCCTGGTTTTGCGCAGTCCGGCAAAAATCAGTCCACACCTGTGTATTAAAGTCCGGTGCAATGTCTTCAAGCGATAAGGTTAGAAGTTCTTGCTGGTCATAACCTAGTAGTCTACAAGCTTCTTTATTAACTTGTATTAACTGAGCATGTCGACTGATTAAATAAACGGCTTCCCCGATATGGTTAAACGCATGTTCTAGTAGCTTTAATTGCTCTGCCCGCGTCTTATCGCTGCTAATTTCACGCATAATGGTTGAGAGAAACTTAGGATGACCGTTTTCATCTTTATGGGCAACGATACATTGTGAAACCGGCAGTTCATAACCATTACGATGTAATAACGCGCTTTCGCCACGCCAAAACGCCGTGAGCCAACGCAGTTGGAATAGCCGTTTCATTTAATAACTCGATAACCCATTTAGGGTGTAAATCATTAATTTGTAGCGTATTGACCTTGGTGTTTTCATCAAGCCCTACCATGCGCAGGCCGGCAATGTTGATAAATAATATTGTATGGTTTAACTCGGCGTAGCTTATAAAGTCAGCCGATTCTTCCAGTGCATCAATTAACTGCTGTTTTTCAAAATAAAGGCGTTTTCGTTCGGTGATGTCGCGTACTACACATAACGACATGTTTTCATTGTTATATTGATATTGGGTGATATTGACTTCTACTGGAAATGATGAGCCATCTTTACGTTGGTGGCGAGTTTCAAAACACGCATAACCTTGCTCTATCACTTGCTGATGCATGGCATTAATCGCGACCGGTGATAGCGAAAAGTCAATATCGGCCACGCCCATGTTTAGTAATTCGTTTTGGCTATAGCCTAAGGTTTGGCAAGCACTTTGGTTTACATATTTAAACTTAAACGTCGAATCGATAAGATATACTGCGTCGTGCATGTTCTCACAAGCAAACGCGACAAAATCTAAAGGTACTGGAAGATGAGTCGTTAAAGACAGGCTCATAGTATGATTGGCCGACAGGAAGGAGGTTGGTGAAAATGCTGTATTATCATAGCCATCTTAAATTGTATTCATAAAGACACAGGATGTTCAAAGACGGTATGTTTTAGCCAGACATTACCATTCCAAAGTTCAAAGACAATGCTGCGATGTCCGGTACTGCCTAAATGTACGGCTTTGGTCGTAAAGCCATGCAAACGTAATAAATTTTTTCCGGCTCGAATATTATTATCAGGAATACTCAATTCGCGTGTTTGGGAATGAGTTGGAAATTGATTGCCGCCACCAAACATTTTCACTTCGTAGTCTGCCGGGTGACTGGCGGTTTTTTTCAGTTCCAACATAAATAATTGCAAGGCCTCATCGGCATAACGACCATCTAACTGGGCGCAAAAGGAATGCTCGCTACGCTTAGGCAACATATAGTGGCACATGCCACCTATTTTCGCACGAGGATGCCATAACGTAATCGCGACGCAAGAGCCTAGAATGGTTTTTACCCGCGTGTGGCCTTTACCAAAATAAAAATCTCCTGGTTGTAGGAAGACTTCTGTTACTGCTTCGGTAGGGAGCGAGTTATAAGTCATTTTTACGATAAACCGACGGTATTACGGGCTGAAATTCTGAGCTTAAGCCGTGTAACGATTCTGAGTGACTAATAAATAAATAGCCACCGGGTTTTAAACAGTGATAAATGCGTTTAAGTAAGAGTTGTTTAGTTGGTAAATCAAAGTAAATCATGACATTACGCAAAAAAATAATATCAAATACCCCGATTTCCGGTAGTGTTTGAATAAGGTTAGCATAACTAAATGTTACCCGATTGCGTATGACGGGGTCGATTAATAAAAAATCTTGATACTCTTCTTTACCTTTTAAACAGTATTTTTTGAGTAGCAGCCTGGGTATTTTTTCGGCAGCGGCAATAGGGTATAAGCCCCGTCTGGCTTTTTCTAACATCGCTGTCGATATATCGGTACCGATAATTTCCCACTGATAGTTTTTGCTGTATTCAGCAATCACCATCGCTAAAGTATAGGCTTCTTCGCCGCTAGAGCTAGCAGCACTCCAGACTCTAAAGGTTTGGCTGCTACTAATTTTAGGCAAGATTTGTTGGATTAAAAAATCAAAATGCTGTGGCTCGCGAAAAAAATAGGTTTCGTTCGTCGTTAATAAATCAATCGCCATCAACCGTTCGCTTGCAGCATCTGGCTTAGAAATTAATTGG
Source organism: Methylocucumis oryzae (assembly GCF_000963695.1). GTDB lineage: Bacteria > Pseudomonadota > Gammaproteobacteria > Methylococcales > Methylomonadaceae > Methylovulum > Methylovulum oryzae. The sequence continues at coordinate 1,156 of NZ_LAJX01000046.1, read as the reverse complement.
AAATAGTCGTAATAGCTGGTCAATTGATAGTGACGTAAGCGTTTCTCTAATCGACCAGAAACTAAAGCTTTTTTACTATCGTTTAAAGCAATACCTGAGTTTTTGTATAAGTAATCTTTAATCCACAAAAAATTCTTGATCAGTGAGTGGAATATTACTGGGTAATCTAATAGCCGTATCGCTGTCCATGTGTGCTTTTTTTCAATATGAGTATTTCAGTCAGTTATCATCGCATAAAATGCTCAATAATGTGATACCTACAATGATGTTTGACGATGCAGGATAGTAGATTAACCATCGTAGTGTTGTCGTTTAAAAAATTGCATGGTCGTTCAGGGTCTAATGACTAACGCTTATGACTGTACACTTGTTGGTTTAGCGGATGGATGCTCGGTAGTGGATTGACTAATCGCCGTCATTTCTTCTACGGATAATACCCGTTTAACATTCAGCACAATATTAAAACGGTTATTGCGTTTAATCATGCCAGCAATAAAATCAGGACGGATGCCGGTGCCAAAGCTAGGCGGTGGCTCTATATCTTGGCTTTCAATATTGACGACTTCATTAACGGCATCGACGATAATACCCAAGTCTTGGCTTTTAAGCGTCTGGTCATTGGCGTCAGTTTCGACAATGACAATACAGGTGCGCTTGGCAATAGGGGTCGCGCCTTTGCCAAAACGGGCTAATAAATCAATGACGGGGACAACGCGTCCGCGTAAGTTAATCACGCCGCGTACAAATTCTGGCATCATCGGGACTTCAGTTAAATAACCGAAGTCAATGATTTCTTTAATATTAAGAATGCTAACGGCATAAATTTCTTGTGCCAGCATAAACGTTAAATACTGACCCGATTGCGTGGGGGTATGCGCTAAGTTGGTGTTTGAGATAGGTTGAGCTTGTAATGCGTTCATTGTGTTTTCCTCTATCTTTCTTTATTAGGCGTACAAATCTAGGTTTGCATCACTGCCATTAAGTTAAGTATATAAGCATCCGATTTTCGGAGTGCAAGGCTTGCCTTGCACTCGTTGGCTACCAACTTAAGTAGGGACAGGACATTCAGAGCGCATAACGCCAGGGATGGCGTGTAGTAGGGCAACGCAGGAGCAGTTGCCGAGGACGCCGTAAATACATCCCTGTAGGCTTGGYG
>NZ_LAJX01000045.1 GCF_000963695.1 Methylocucumis oryzae | reverse complement strand
AAAAACTTATTCTAATCAGCAGTAAAATTTTGCAGTTTTTTGAAATTTCAAAGTTGACAGATGAATTTAAGAAAAAGGAGTTGCGGTTAATGGAGTCATTAGCGAGTGAAGTAGTTCAGATAAACCCGTCTATTGCGGCAAGGGCAAAGGCATTTGAGCAAATAGGCATTCAGGCTTTTGATGCGTTACATTTGGCTTGTGCGGAAAGTAATGCGGATGTATTTTTGACAGTGGATGATAAGTTTTTGAAAAAAACGGCAACAATTGAAATTTTGAAAATAAAGGTTTTCAGTCCGTTAATTTGGCTAAATGAGGTGTTGGTATGAGTGAGGTAGTTTATAAAACAGAGCAGGAAGTGCAAAAATTAGGTTTTGAGGTGCTGTATCAAAGTTTGGGGGCAACGGATTTTATTCGTTTTATGCAGCAGTTTAGTCAAGGTTATGGTAATTACACCGAAGATAGGCAACAGTGGCAGAAGGAGTATTCTGTGGATGCGATTTTGGCTGAGATGAATGAGCAATAACTCTGAGTATTGAAAACCCGATTGGGTGGAGATAACGGGATTGCGCCCGTTATCCCTCCCACACCACCGGACGTGCGATTTTCCGCATCCGGCGGTTTTCTATGGCAACACTACGAGCATTACCACCTCCGCGAACCCGCTTCACCGAAGGTAAATCTAGCCTTACTAGCAACTCAGGTTAAAATATGGCTTAGTCTTCCAAACCTAAGCGCTTACCCTATGAAAATACCGGCAATCTGGTCCTGGCAAAAGTTCAGCAATGCGTTATTCAAGCCTAAGCCGGAAGGGCTAGAGGCTAAAATCCAAACCATTAAGCAAAGCTTGCCTGTACCTATTTTTTGGTTACTCGGTAAAGCACAGTCTGGCAAAACGTCTATTATTCGGGCCTTAACCGGCAATAACGCAGCTGAAATTGGCAATGGCTTTCAAGCGTGTACGCAAAGCTCGCGCTTTTATGATTTTCCGTCAGCTAGCCATCCATTAATCCGCTTTTTAGATACACGAGGTTTGGGTGAAAAAGCGTATGAACCTAGTGAAGATTTGGCCTGGTGCGCAGAGCAAGCCCATGTGTTAATCGTGGTCATGCGCGTCTTAGATATGGCGCAGTTTGACGTAGTAAAAGCTGTAAAAACGATTCATGCTGAGCATAAGGACTGGCCAATCATCGTCGTACAATCAGCGTTGCATGAAGCGTATCTACAACCCGATGCGCAACATATACAACCTTACCCTTATCAAATAACACCGTTTCCCGAAAGCGTACCGCATGATTTGGCGCGCGCGTTATGGCATCAGCGTGCTTGGTTTGATGGCCTACCGGTACATTTTGTCGCATTAGATTTTACGCTGCCTGAAGACGGTTTCCAGCCAGTCTATTATGGTTTAGATGAGTTTTGGGATACGTTGGAACGCTGTTTGCCTAACACATTGTTAAGCTTATTACGCAATAGCGCTCATTACGATGCCTTATTAGATTTTCATGCCCGTCAAGCGCAACCGCATATTTTAAGTTTTTCCTTAGTAAATATTGGCTTAGGCGCAATACCCATAGCCGGTTTACCTTTAGTTTTATCGGTACAAGCCAAGGCGTTTCATAGCATTGCATCGATTTATGGCTTAAGCTTAACCAAGCGCTTGTATTCAGAGTTTGCAACTTTACTAGGCTCTGGCGTTGTTTTGGGCTTATTAGGCAGAGAATTAGTGAAATTTGTACCTGGTTATGGCTGGTCAATAGCAGGCGTGTATTCTGGTGCGATGACGTATGCGTTATGCCGAGCATTTTGCGTTTATTTACAGAGTGTTAAACGCGGTGCATTACCTGAGCAGGCCGCAATAAAACAGGCTTATCAACACGCCATGCAGGAAGCCTATCAGGTGTTAAAACAACGGCAGACTCCATGATGATACCTTTCACGCGTCTTAGCATCGCGATTGCTATTATTTTAATCTTGCCTTTTCTGGCCTTAATAGGCTTAGGCGTTTATTGGTTATGGCTAAAAGGCTGGCTACTTTATGGCATGAGTATTGTCTCTGCCCATTTTGCGCTGGCTTATGCGTTATTGCTTTGGCATAAACACGCACAACAACGCCTAAACACAGAGTCCCTAGCCACACCTAGCTCAGTCAATGACATTGAGCGCGAGCAACTCGCCTGGCAAGCCCTAGAAAGCGTGCGCAGCCGTTGGCAACAAGACGCGCAATTATTCGCTAAACCTAGTTTGTTATTAACGTTAAGCAACGACGTGTTAGTGACTGTCGCGCGACAGTTTTACGCGCATTCGCGTTTTCCACTACTAGAATTTCCTTTGCCTTATTTGTTAAAACTCATCACGCTAGTATGCGAGGATTTACAGCGCGAGGTTTTGGATAATATTCCGGGCAGCCATGCGATTACGCTTGGCGATTTATTGCGGGCTAAACAAACGCTGAATTCGATTAATACCGTGCGTTCGTTTTTTGATGTGGGTAGCTGGCTGTTTAACTGGCCTGGCGCAGCCTTAGCCAAAGCGCGTAGTGTGTTGCTAGGCAAAGGGCTTGAGGTCGTGAAACAAGAAGTCGCTAAACGCTTAGTGAATGCCTATATCGATAAGCTAGGTCTGTATGCGATTCAATTGTATAGCGGCCAGTTAACCTTAGAAGATATTTCGCCTATAGAGCAGTTAACCTCTCAGTCACGAGCCGATATAGAGACCTTTGAAGATAACCCAAGCATAGAGCCGTTTAGAATTCTGCTATTAGGCCAAGTCAGCAGCGGTAAATCGAGCTTGCTTAATGCGTTATTTGGCGAATTAACCAGCGCTGTTGATTTATTGCCGACAACAACAGGTATTAATCCTTTTGTGTTGAGAAGACAAGGCCTTGAGCAAGCAATTATTTTAGATAGCGCGGGGGTTGACCACTTGTCCGATAAGCCATTGGCAGCACTACAAAAAGCCTCGGAAAATGTAGATTTGATTTTGCTGGTTTGTAATGCGGCACAGGCTACGCGCCAGCACGATGCTGAGTTATTACAAACCATCCGCAATCACTATCAAACTCAACAAGTAAATCGCGCATTACCTGTCATCTTAGCGGTGGCCACCCATATCGACCAATTACGCCCTATGCGTGAATGGCAACCACCTTATAACCTTGAATCACCCGATTCAATCAAAGCACACACTATTCGCTTAGCCTGTACCGCTATTGCGGAGGATTTAAAACTGGCATTAACTGACGTCGTACCAGTTTGTCTTAAGGCGGATTTACCGCCTTATAATATTGAGGAAGGCTTAATACCGGTCATTCAAGCACGCTTAGACCAAGCCCAACGTGTGCGTTATTTGCGCTGTTTGCGTCAGCAGCAAAGTTATAGCTATTGGCAACAATTATTTAAACAAATGCGCAACGCTGGGCGTATTTTCAGCTAAAGCGGTTATTCCTTACCGACTTGGTACAGCTCGCTATTCGCCTCGACAATCTCACCAGACGTGGCATCGACTTCGACTTTCATTTCTTTGCCATCTTTAGTCTTAATATCAAACTCGTAAGATGCTTTACCATCAGGTTCGATTTCGTATTCAACTTCTACCACTTCCACCTGGATATTTAGCTAATGCAATTTTTTTTCGCGTCTTGCTCAGTTACTTTTAATTTTGCTTTAAATAACGCGTCATCAGCGCTGCCAACTTCTTGCTCTATCTCAGTGATTTTCCCTGTTTGCGTATTGCATTCTATATCCCATGCCTTACTATCGGCTGTTTCAATATCGAATTCATACACTGGGATGTTGTTTTCTATCTTTAATTCAACTTTGACCACGCCACCGTTTTTCTCAGCGAGCGCAGCATGTAAACACTGTTCTATAGAATGCTCAGTTTTTGGATATTGTGCGTAAACATTGCCCATTGCCAATAAACATACGGCTGAACATGAAATTAAATAAGCGTGTTTATTTTTCATTGTAAACTCCTATAACGGGTTGGATTGCGTTGTCAGTATGATGGCTTAACTAGCATTTGTCCATGCTAGCTAACGATAACCGCTAAACCATTAACTGCTCGCCTAACCATAATTGCTCTATGGTTTCTCTCGCTCTGATTAATTGCACTTTATCGTCTTGCACCATAATTTCTGCAACACGCGGCCTGGAATTGTATTGCGAACTCATACTAAAACCGTAAGCACCAGCTGAGCAAATAGCTAATAAATCGCCTGGTTTAAGTGCTAGCGTTCTATTTTTACCGAGAAAATCGCCGGTTTCACAGACAGGGCCAACAATATCCCAAACCCTTTCATCCCCTGCCCCCGTTTTGTCCACCGGTATTATGTTTTGCCACGCGCTGTATAACGACGGACGAATTAAATCGTTCATCGCGGCATCGACAATGGCAAAATTTTTATGCTCAGTAGGCTTTAAGTATTCCACGCGTGTTACCAAAATTCCCGCATTGCCGACAATAGCACGACCTGGCTCTAGCAAGACTGTATAGTTTGAGTTTGCCAACCGGCTTAATAACGCTTGGATATACTCGGCTGGTTCAGGCGCTTGCTCTTGGTTATAGCAAATACCCAAGCCACCGCCTAAATCGATATGCTCTAAGTCAATGCCCACTGCGCTTAATTGCTCAACTAAAGCTAATAATTTCTCCAATGCCGCTAAGAAGGGCGCAATATCAGTAAGTTGCGAGCCTATATGGCAATCAATACCGACAATTTTAATATTAGGCATAGCGGCAGCACGTTGGTATTCAAGTAGCGCTTGATGAATCTCAATGCCAAATTTGTTTTCTTTTAAACCGGTTGAAATATAAGGATGCGTTTTAGCATCAACATCAGGATTGACCCGAAACGATACCGGTGCAATCACACCAAGCTCACCAGCAATATGGTTAATCCTATCTAACTCAGCACTGACTTCGACATTAAAACATTTAATGCCCAACTCTAACGCACTACGAATCTCATCGGCACGCTTGCCTACACCGGAAAATACGGTTTTATTCGCTTGCCCACCTGCGGCTAACACGCGTTTAAGCTCACCCAATGACACAATATCAAAACCTGAGCCTAATTGGGCTAAGACATTTAATAAAGCTAAATTCGAGTTGGCTTTCACCGCATAACAAATTAAATGCGGCCTAGCGCCAAACGCTTGATCAAAGGCTTGAAAGCGTTGCATCAACGCCGTTTTAGAGTAGATATAACAAGGGCTGCCGTAGCGCTCGACTAACGTTTCTACCGCAATATTTTCGACATACAGTTTATTGGCTTGATAAGTAAAAGCGTCCATGTTGTATTATTTTTTCTCAGGGGTTGTCGCCGGTGCAGAATGCTCCGGTAGATAAAGTGGACCAGGATGACCGCAGGCTGACAGCAATAGGTTTAATCCCAGCAATATGATTAAAAGTGTTTTTTTCATCGTTAGTTACCATCGTTTAAGACATAACGCCGTATTGATACCACCAAAACCTAAGCTTAAGCACAGCGCGTTTTGAATGTCGTGGCGAATAACGGTGTTTTGTACCCAATTAAAATCGGGGCTAATAGGATGCGCTAAATTTAAGCTAGGATGCAAGCTGCCCGTACGCATTTGCACTAATGCGGCAACTACTTCTATGAGTCCGGCTGCGCTTAGCCCATGTCCAAACACGGATTTTGCCGTATTAATATACGCATGTTGTAAACCTAGCGCCGTTAACGCATCGATTTCGGTAGCATCACCTAAAACCGAACCTGATGCATGAGGTTTAACATAATCAATCTGCGCAGCTGTTAACCCGGCTTGTGCTAAGACGTTTTTGCACGACTTTAATCTCACCCGCTAAATTAGGCTGGGTAGTACGACTCGCATCCATAAGCACCGAGCTAGCCGATACTTGAGCATAAGGCATTACCTGTAAACGGGAGAGTGTATCGGCACGTTCCACAACCACGGCAGCACAGGCCTCGCCAAAAATAAACCCATCGCGTTGTGCATCGCAAGGTCTACAAGCCAATAACGGCTCGGAAGCAAAACGCTTAGAACCCATCGCACCTAAGCTTGAGAAACTTTGACATTCCCAATACGATAAATCCATTAACGCACCGACCGCAATCGCTACATCCACTTGCTTAACGGCAACCAGTGCTAAAGCCTGTATAAGCGCCAATTGGCCACTGGCCGAAGCACCGCCCACCGTACACGCCAAGCCTTTAATACCGAAATAATCGCTTAACAGCGCACACACATCGGTATCCATAAACGTCATCGCATAACCCGGTTTAATAAATGCCGTTCGCGCCTGATAGTTATCGTGTAACAACGTTAATTCGCGTTGCTGAAAATTAGAACCGCCAACAATTAAACCTATACGTTCTGGCTCAACACCGGCCAGACTAGCATCTTGCCAGGCTTCATGGACAGCAACTAAAGCGGCGTGGGCCGATAATGAAAGATTGCGCGGCATATTGGGCAAAACCGGCAATTCCGCAAGTTCAGCCCCGATAAATTGACTTTGTTGACCGGCCTCAGTGAATTGCCGTCCTGGTCGTTGCATCATGCCAAACTTAGAACGCCCTGCCAGCAACGCCTCAGTAAACGCAGCTTGTCCTTGCCCTATAGCCGAGACGACACCAAGCCCGGAAATAATCATCGTGGACTTAAGCGCATTTCGCATGTAGCAGTGCGCTTAATTCCCCGATATTTCTAGCATTAGCCAATTCAACTAAAGGAATGCGTAAGGATAAGGCCTCTAGTGTCATCATGACAATATCGGCGCGGTCAATAGAATTTGCGCCTAAATCGGCCAAGCGATCTTCGGGCTTAAAGCTGTGCTGGTCTAAGCCAGGCATAATTTCACGCGTATTAGCAACGATTAACTCAAAAATATCTTGTTGGGTCATTGATAGCATCCGTCTCTATTAAGGATTAAACAGAGCGCTCAGTATATCAGCCTGCTAGCCAATGCGCGCAAAACGTCTTAGCTAACGCGCTATGTTGTTGCTGATTAGGCATACCTGGTCTAGCGCCGGTTTGAGTACAACAATACGCACCCGCTACACTGGCATACACTAATAAATCCTGCCACGCTAACTGCTGTGCGACACCGGCCGCAAATGCCCCATGAAACGCATCGCCAGCACCGGTACTGTCAACGGCATTAATCGTTGGAGCATTTAACCAGCCTTTTTCTGCCCCGCGTTGCCAAATCAAACCTTGCTCGCCTAATGTGATAACGACAACCGGCGCAAGCCCCGCTAAGCGTGTCAACGCTGCCGATACATCACCAGCATATTGCACAGCGAATTTTTCTGAGCACACTAAATACTGGCTTTTATCGATTAATGCCAACGTGCCAGCATGTACAGACCCGGCATCTAATATTGAAGGAATCTGAGGTTGTTGTTGCAAGAATTTTAGCGCTAAATGGGGTTCATGACCGTCAAATAACACCGCTTTGGCCGAGATATTACTGTAATCCACTTCCGTTTCGGCTAATGTCACCGTGTCACCTTTATAATTAACCAACGCACGTTGTCCATCTGGTTTAACCCAAACCACCGACACCGGCGTTGGCATTGCACCTCGCACCAGCAATGCCATATTGACACCTTCATCGGCCAACTCTTGTACATGGCTAGCGCCGTATAAATCTTGGCCTAAGTAACCGGAAAATGCCGCATTAAAACCTAAACGCGCAATAACAACGGCCGCATTAGCCGCAGGGCCGCCGCCACAAGCTAAAAAATGCTGCGCGGTAGTTTTTTCATCAGCAGCAGGATGATAATTAACAGAAAAAATTAAGTCATAACTAGCATGGCCAATACAAACGACATCCGTCGTCAGATTAACCGGTACTTCGCCTAACGGTTTCATATTCAGAACTCTTTAGGCAAACGTTGATTTATTCCAACCCCAATATTCGCCCGGACAGTTGCTAAACTCTATATAAATCCTGTCCGCATTCAGGCCTAGTTGAGTCATTAAGACCTCGGATAATGCCGCCGACAAGGTTTTAGCCTGCATTGGACTTAAGCCTATACTCTTACATTCTAAATACGCTAAAGGCGCAGTTGAACCAGCAAAACACATTGTTTGGCCGCCATTAAGCTGAACCATGACATAGCGCTCAGGCTTACCGGTTGTCTTTACCACGACGGCAGACAGTTCTTGTAGCAATTGCTGACTTAACTCATGGGTAATAGATTGATTGGTATTCACTTGCAAATAGGGCATAAGGGCTTCTCCTCTGGGTTTGTTTTTATAAGGTTTTATAGCCTTACGGCTGGAGTATGGGGGGTGACTGAACTGCAAAAAAGAAGAGTACAATCAGCTTTTTGTAGAAAATCCGTCTTGGCGAGACTACAGTTGAAATTGGCTGCCTGCTTTTTATCCCAACGCTTGGTCAAATTCAACAAACCAATCCACTGTACCCTGAAACAAGGCATCATCTAATTGGGCAAGTTATAATGGACGTTCTTGTCTTCGATTGTAATCAGTTTTTTTTGAGCTAACTTATTTATCAGCGTTTCCAGTTCTTCTTTACTTAAAGCACCCATAAATAAAGAATTAATTGTATTTGATAACGTTTCTACCTTTCTAGGCTTTGCATTACCTCGTTTAACCAAGTGTTCAACAACAACTTGAATTTTTTCATCAGGAGTTTTTGAGTTTGATACTTTTAGGGCTGGAATATCATAAACTTGAGCATAGCGCTGTATTAAAACTTTCTTATCTCTTAGGTGTTTAATTAACACATCGAAACCAGAGTCATTTGAAATTATATGAAAATATCCCATTGAGTCTTTTTCGAATAATCGCCCAAGATAGAAAGCAATGTGAAAATCAAGAGCATTTTTTCCATTTCCTTGAATCCTTACATACTCTGCATCGCTCCCCAATAGATGCATTGAAGTCGCTAGCTCAATAGGTATTTTTGTCTGATTAATGCCTAAAAACAAAATGACTTTAAATGGATAACCTTTTGGTAAATCTAACGATAAAGGCTGGACATTTTCATAATCAATAAAAATGTAGTTTTTTCTTATATTCTTTTCCGCGTATTCCATCAGCAATTCTCAATTGGCACGAATAAATAATACAACTAATTGTTTTACAGAAATTGTCCGATTTCCCATACCCGCCCCCAAACCCAACAAGCTGTAAAACCTGTCAGGTTGAGTAGCAAACCTCCAACTATCGCTCTGACTATTTTGTCATGACTAAATCACCGGGTATTCCCCAATGCACTGTTTTTCCTGTTGTTAAATTCCACCATTGCCCTGTGCTTGGGCGCCAAACGATATATTCATCTTGGCCATTACCGTTAGTGTCACCAAACCTAGGCACATCGCCGGGCTCACCCCATTGCACGGTGTTGCTGCCGCCGGTAGTGATGTTTTTCGCATAAAACGTCGCATTACTAGGCCGCCACACAGCAATATTCCAACGGCTGAGTTTGTCTTTGTAGGTCAAAGGAATATCGCCCCATTGCCCCCAGTTGACGGTTTGACTAGCGCCCGTTGCACTATAGCGTAACCACCACTCGCCCGTCGTGCCCCGGAATATCACTAAATCATCGCGTCCATCGCCATCCATATCGCGAGCCATAGGCGTGTCTGATACTTCGCCCCAAATAATATCTTCGCTGGCTTTGCTTGAATAACGAATATACCAATGACTATATGACTGAGCGTCTGCCCGTCTGCGATACACGGCTAACTCGGCTTTACCATCGCCGTTATAATCTAAAGGTACAGGAAGGTCGCCGTTTTGTCCCCACGCTATCGGTCTAAAAGCTTTCAGCGGATCCCAACTATAGATATACCAAGTACCGTTGCTAGGTCTAAACACGATTAACTCGGCACGCCCATCGCCAGTGACATCAGCCGGAGCAGGGATATCGCCTTTTTTGCCCCAGCGAATTTTCTCAGTTTTCCCTGTTGCATAGCGAATATACCAGCGTCCACTAGCGGGTCTAAAAACAGCATAATCAGTTTTGCCATCACCATCAAAATCAGCCGATTGCAATTGTAAATGCCGGTTAACCATAGATTCGACTTGTTTGCGTAAATCCGGTCTAGGCCCTATATGTCCACCGCCTTGCTGAGGTGTGCCTTCACGCCGTAATACTGCGCGTATTTCTTTAGGGTCCCAATAAGAGCCGTGATATTCCCATAATAAACTAGATAATGAAATGGCCGCACTGGTGACGATAGGCGAAGCGCCTGAAGTCCCCGAAAACGATGCGGTATACCAACTATTTTCGCCATCGCTGCTATATAAATCGCCATAACCCGTGGTATAAATTTGAAAGTCCCCTTCGGCATGAGTATCGACACGACTGCCGTAAGTGGAAAAATACGCTTTATTGCGCGTTAGTTTTTCACCGGCGCCAACAATAATCGCACCCGAATCTTGGCTGGCGTCATCGGGAGTAAACATGCCGTTAAAACCGGCTAAATCTAAATCGCAATTGCCATTACCGGCGGCTTGTACCACGATACGACCATTCGCCGTCGCGGTTTTAATCGCTTCTTTTGCAGCTACCTCAAACTCTATCGGCACCAACGAATCGCCACTATCTGAGCCATTGCAGTCAAAATCCGCATAGGTTTGCATTTCTAATAAAATCACCGCACCAGCCAAAATTGATTCGCGGCTGCGCTAATCGCGGCGGCAGCGTTGTAGCCTGAATCGGGTGAATGTGTCGCTAAACGCACATCAGCATATTGAACCAGACCTGTTGTGCCATAACCGTTATCGTCACTGCTGACAATACCTATCACCGCCGTGCCGTGGTCGCGCCAGACTTGCGCCGAAGCACTAGGCGCGCCATTCACATAAACACTCCCCGCCAGTTTAGTTAAATCTTGGTGGCTAATATTCCAACTAAATTCAACATCGCTATACGCCCAATTCCAACCGGCAGCGCATAGTACAAGCCATTGACATAATCCATATCAATACCGATAGGTGCTGCTTCACGGTAATCTTGTAAAGCCACATAATCACTAGGTGCCGGTGGCGTTAAGTTAGAATGAGGCGTCGGCGGCTTAGTGGTATTCGGTAAACTAGGAGGGCTTGCAGGCACGACTTTACTACGCTCCTGACTAGCAGCAGGCCAAGGCACGGTATCATGTTGTTGCCAATACTGCTTAAACGCAGCCGCTTCTGCAGCATCCATACCAGGCGCGGGTGCAGGCAACTTAGAGGCAGCGGCATAATCCACAATGCTTAATTCATTCAGTTGATTAATCAACAATGCCAGGGCTTGCTCAGACGAGACGTCAACCACAATGAAAAACCAGGTTTTCAAATCAGGTAATTCTGTACCAGTATTCGCCTCCCCCTGAGCTTTTAATGTATCTAAAGCTTCATCGGAAACATCATGCATACGCACTAGCGCATAGCGTTGGGTTGTTGCTAATAACTGGGTAAGCTTTTCAATGTCAGCTTGTGCTTGCGCGTTATCGGTGCTTAATACGCCTTGTTTAAGACGAATATGGCTGGCTTGGCTAAATTTAATTTCAATTCGATTCTTAAAAGCCTGAGTTAAATCAGCGACTTTCACTGATTTTTTATGATATTGATAAGCGCCGGCTAATGACTTCTTATTAACAGCAGCCTTATTCGTTTTATACAATTCTGGTAAATCTGAGTTAGCTAAGACTTGCCCTGTCAATGTTGACAACACAATGGCCTGACAAAAAACGGTTAGTGAAAGCAAAACAGGGCGTTTTGCTATTAACAGCGACGGAGTTGACATTGATGCCTCCTAAGGAGTGAGTCAGCGATTTTAATAGTAAAGTCACTACGCTAATATGACTTATTCTGGGTTTAGTTCATCGCTAGTTATAGAAGAAAAAGCATAAAAATACACGGAAAAAAGCTATGAAGCATAAAAAATAGGTACTAATAATGGCACGAAAATGGCTTTGCCGCCTAATTCCTCGCTAATTTCTAGCGACGGCATAGATTGAGGATAGTAGGTGACGCCTGTTAATCGATAGTAGCTCCCGCTGGAGAGTTATTGATAAACTATAAATAGTAAAAGCCTTATGTCCCCCACTACCCGATGACCGAACAGAACGAAACACAAGTAACCCGTCAAAGACGTTGGCGTTTTATTGCTCGGCGGCGATAACCAAATTGGCTTAAGCAAAGAAGACATCCAATTGGATAATTTGCTAAGCCAGCTTTACCCGAACGGCGAAGCAGCGGAGCGGTCGGCGGGGTTGGGCGGTTCCGCGCCGAAAGTCAGTCGTTGGTTGGGCGATATTCGCGAGCGTTTTCCGGCCAATGTCGTCAAGGTGTTGCAGAAAGACGCCTTTGAACGCTTGAATCTGACCGCAATGCTGTTACAACCGGAAATGCTCGACGGCATTGAACCGGACATCCATCTGGTCGCTACCGTGATTAGCCTCAAGCATTTAGTGCCAGCCCAATCCAAGGACACCGCACGGCGCTTGGTGCAAAAACTAGTAGATGAATTGCTGGCGCGGCTGCGCAGTAAAACCGAGCAAGCGTTGCGCGGTAGCTTGAACCGAGCAGCCCGTAAGCAGCGACCTTTGCCGAGCGATATTGACTGGGGGCGCACTATCCGCGCCAATCTCAAGCATTATCAACCGGAATACAACAGCATCATCCCCGAACGCTTGATTGGTTTCGGGCGCAAAAAGCCGCAGCATCTGAAAGAGGTGTTTTTATGCGTGGATCAATCCGGCTCTATGGCAACCAGCGTGATTTATGCGAGCATTTTCGCCGCCGTAATGGCATCGATTCCAGCCTTAAAAACCCAGTTGGTGGTGTTTGACACCGCTGTGGTCGATTTGACCGAACAGCTCGCCGACCCAGTGGATGTGCTGTTTGGTGTGCAATTGGGCGGCGGCACTGACATCAACCGTGCCGTGGGCTACTGCCAGCAACAGCTCAGCAAACCGCGCGATACCACGTTTATATTGATTACGGATTTGTACGAGGGCGGAGACGGCAACAGTTTGCTGGCGCGTATCGCCGAGCTGAAAAACAGCGGCGCAACGGTCATCACCTTGTTAGCCTTGAACGATGATGGCGCACCGAGTTACGACCAAAGAATGGCGCAGCACTTCGCTAATCTGGATGTGCCAACTTTCGCTTGCACACCCGACAAATTCCCTGATCTGATGGCGACCGCTCTAAACGGCGGTGACATTGCGCAATGGACAGCTAAGGAAGACCTGGTGCTACAAGCGCGCACGTAAACTCTAAATGCTAAACAGCTATTGGCAATAGCTTTAATCAGAATGGCTGGCAAAAAGGCAATACCCTGCCCCACCTTACGTTGGTAGCCGTAAAAACGGCCATGCTCTTTAGACGGGACAATCCTAGGTAGGGACAGGACGTTTAGAGAGCAGGTGTTGGCAGCAGGGATGCTGCCATCAAGCCTACAGGGATGTATTTACGGCGTCCTGCGCTCTGAATGTCCTGTCCCTACTTAAGTTGGTAGCCGTAAAAACTATGCCAACATCGTGAGCTAAAATCACAGACCCCATCTCATTCATAACGCCTCTTACCGAATAGCAGTGAGTTAAACATTCCGCTTATCGGTCTCTCAGTGATTTTTCACCCGCTAGCATGTAATTCAGTCACATCTTTACCGGTGTTATCGGGATTATTCTGTACCCGTAGTTTCTACCCACCCATAACCATCGGAGCGTTTTTATGTTAGTTAATCAAAAAAAGCTGGTAACTGGACTTTGCCTAGCCACCCTGACTCTTGCCTCTGCCGCTAGTTACGCAGGCGACAGAGAAATCGGCGGCTATGTTGATAAAGCAGAATCACGTTTTGTCCGCAACGTTTGGAATTTTATTAAAAACTTTCAAGGTTGGCAGAATATCGGCAGTCATCGCTATAAAGAAACGCAATACTATTACAACAAACCCTTCGTCATGGACAGTTCGCACCAATTTTATGTCGATAAAATGGATTTAGCTTACATCGCCGGTCACGGTAGCGATTATTACATTGAAACGGATCAAAGCTTAGGCGAAGGCGTTGATTTGCGCACCGTACCCGCTTATGGCGATTTAGCTAATAACGGGGACTTAGAATTTATGATTATCGAGTCTTGTTATACCGTCACCACCGCGCCGGAACATGCTGATTGGTGGTCGCCTTACTCTAATATGTTCCAAGGCTTGCATCAATTAGTCGGCTTCCATACCTTAAGTAATTCTGACAACGGTATTCCTAATAATTACGCGAATAAACTCAAAGCCAACGGCGGTGTTTGGCAATCATGGTTTGATGCTGTAAATGAAGAACGTTACTGGATTTTCAATCCTACGAATGATGACGGCTCTCCTTACCCAGGTTTGGCCAGCGCTATTATGTACACCTCGACGGAAAATGATCGTTTAGGCGCTTATGCTGCCGATCCCGCAGGCGGTACGGCTGGCATGAAAACCTGGTGGCAATATTAATCTAACCCCTATTTAGGAGACCGATCATGAATTTCAAGACTCTTTTCTCAGCCATTGCTTTAATCGCCGGCAGCCTAAGCGCGCTGAATACTCAAGCTGCATCGACCACAGAAGGCTTAATGTTGTATCAATTCGAAAGTTCACGCCCCGTGCCAATTGATACCTCTCTGTCATTAATGAAAACTTATATTGGCGAAACGCCTGAAACTGCAGCGCCTGGCAGAGACCAAACAGTTCGTTTTATCTCGCCTAAAGACCCCAATACACGCTTTGAACAAAATTTAAAAACGGGTGACATTCGCTTTCACCGCAATTTTGCTCGCTATTTAGGCGATTACGCGCCTAAATTACCCAGCACCGAAGAAGCTATGAAAGCCGCGCATATTTTTTTAGAAGAAAACAAATTATTACCCAGAGATGAAAGCCAATTAAACCTCATCCATGTGGGTGGCTTAAGAATGACGTCAACGGATGGCAAAGAACCCGGTGCTATCATCGATAAACTTATCACGTTGAATTATTCACGCGTAATTAACGATATGCCTGTCATAGGCCCTGGTTCTAAATTTGTTATTGAAGTCGGTGAAGAAGGCGAGATTTTGGGCTTAACTAAACATTGGCGCGAATTTTTACCAGAAGGTAAACCCATTAGCCCTAATGAAATGTATTCGTTTGATGAGGCAATAAAGTTAGCGACTAGACAACTGCAACAAGAATTTGGCGAAAATGTACAATATGAGTTTTTACAAACTAAAATCGCTTATTTCGATAACAACGGCAAATTCTTACAACCGGTTTATGCATTTGAAACCAAAGTTTTCGTACCCTCACACGGTGTTGAGCCATTTAACTATGTGAGCGTAATTCCTGTAATGATTAACTCTCCTGAAAAACTTGAATTAACCAAACTCGATCCACGCGCTTTACGAGCTATTAAAATTGCTGATGAATCTATCACGCCGATTAGACTCAAAAAATCCGAATAAGCGATGATACCGCTTGGGTTGTGCCTAGCATAACCCAAGCACTTTTATTAAGTCGATGGACGTCCGTCCACTAAAATTTTCAATTTCTGGCCTGACTGCAAACCCTTGCCTAGCACAGCTCGGTTAGATTTCTGTAAATCACTCACCGATACATTAAATTTTCTCGCAATTTTGCGTCAATGTATCACCTTTACCCACTGTGTAATGCACTAAGCGTATAGAAGGTGATGCTGATGCAATTTGTGGATTAAACGGTTTAATCGTTAATTTACGACCTGAAATTAACCCCGTTTTAGGATTTAGCTTATTCCATTCAGCCAACTCTTTTGGCGACACCGCAAAACGTTGTGAGATATTCCAAACCGTATCCCCTTTTTTAACGGTGTAAACCTGGTTACCTGTCGTCTGAACTTTAGCTAGCTTTGGTAAACTTTCCGTCTTTTTAGCAAACGTAGACTTTGTAGTGTTTGGTACTTGCAGGTATGTGCCTGAACGAACACTGTTTGTTCTTAAGTGGTTTACATCACGCAACGAGGCAATCGTTGTATGTTGCCTTGAAGCAATCGTCGATAAGGTTTCGCCTGGTTTTACTTGATAACGGGTATTGTGTGCTACCTCAACGATAGCGCGTGGTTCAGGTTTATGCGCAATGTCAGGTTTTTTAGGCTCAATGCGCTTGGCCACTGGCGTTTCAGATGCGCGCTGTAGTTGAGCATAATCAACACGCTCGCTAATCGGTACTTGCGCCAAATTACGCTTAAAAGCTTGTGCGTGTTCAACAGGCACTAATAAGCGATGAGGTCCATAAGGCGCAGTACAGGCTTTATTAAAACCCGGATTTAACTTTAAAAACTTATCATAAGGCGTATTAGCTAATTGTGCGGCTAAACGTAAATCTAGCGGAGAATCAATATCGACGACTTCAAAATACGGCTTATTCGGTATGTGTCTTAAATTGATATTATATTGCTCAGCATTAGCAAAAATCTTCGCGATTGCCAGTAACCGTGGCACATAATCTTCTGTTTCGTGTGGCAAATTGAGCGACCAGTAATCGGTAGGTAAATTTCTATTTTCGTTGTGTTCTATGGAGCGTCTTACTTTGTTTTTACCACAATTGTAAGATGCTAATGCAAGCAACCAATCGCCATCAAAGTTCTCACTCAATTCTTTTAAATACGTCGTCGCTGCTTTAGTTGACGCATAAACATCTCGTCTACCGTCATACCAAGCATTTTGTTCTAAACCGTACTCTTCGCCGGTTGAGGGAATAAACTGCCAAAGTCCTGAAGCATCGGCATGTGAATACGCATTAGCCTGAAATGCGCTTTCAACCACAGGCAATAAAGCAATTTCGCCAGGGATATTTTTTGCCTCGATTTCATCCAGAATATGGTGCAAATAAGGCTCGGCGCGTTGCTGAATAATTGCTAAGGTTGCTGGATGCTGTAAATACCAATCAACAGCTTTATCAACGCGATAATGGTCAACAACAGGTAGCGAATACAACGATAGTAGTCGATCCCAAACGGTGGCATGTTGCGACGAGCTACTACGCTTACCGAATTTTAGTCGGTTTTTTGCACTAGAATAGCCTTGGTAATAGCCGTCTTGCTCTTGTGCTTCGTCGCCACCTGGCAATTGATCGCTTAAACTAATTGGCTTTTGTGCAGTTTCTGTGCAACCTGCTAAGGCTAATGACAGCGAAATTAATACAATTGAAGTTGACCTGTTAAAATTAACATGCATCATCTTATTCCTAAGAGTGTAGTTTATTTACAAGCGGTTAGTATCCTGTTTTTCATCTAAAACATCAACATAATGTTGCAATGAGCCAATTATGAAGCGAGATTTTTTATTTGCGTGGTACCAAACCCCGCGCGGAAAGCTGTTAAAAGAGCTTGAGTCGGAGTTTTTGCAACGCTCCATTACCGTCAGTTGCCAACAAACCGTATTGCAAATTGGTGGCTTAGGTTTCGAAACGGATTTTGTCGATTGCTCACTATACAAATATTACACTATTCTCGACGCTAAGCTCCTAGGCTGTACTAGTGCGCAAAAAATACAAGCTAAAGCGTATCGTTTACCGTTAAAAAGCGATAGCGTCGATATGATTATCGTGCCGCATTTATTAGAATTCGACCATTATCGCTTTCAAACTATGCGCGAAATTGAGCGTGTACTAAAGCCGGAAGGAATTGTATTAGTGATGAATTTTAATCCGTGGAGTTTTTGGGTGCGTTATATGTATCTATGGGAAAAACGCTTTTCTGATTCTTGGCGCGCGCATTTCATTGGCAGAAATCGGGTACTCGACTGGCTTAAACTACTCAATTTTGAGGTCACCTCCGCTTCAGAATTTTTTCTTGATACTGTTAAAACTAAGCACGGCAAAGCGATTCCCTATGCCGGCTCGCTGACTTCTACTGCGTATGCTATCAAAGCGGTAAAACGCCGTTACAATCTGATTCCGCTAACACCAGTTAAAAGTGAAATCACTGGCATAGTACTCGCTAACTCGATTAGCTCACCTGCACAAAACAATAGTCATGAATAACGAGACAGTCACCATTTATACCGATGGCGCATGCCGAGGCAACCCCGGCCCTGGTGGCTGGGGTGTTGTCCTCAGCTATAAAGGACAACAGAAAGAGCTGTATGGAGGCGAAGCAGACACGACGAATAATCGTATGGAACTGATGGCTGCTATCATTGGTTTGGAAACACTCACAAGGCCGTGCCAAGTCATTCTTTATAGTGACTCTAGTTATGTACTAAAAGGCATGAGCGAATGGCTAGCCGGTTGGAAGCAACGCGGTTGGCGCACTGCTAGTAAGACACCGGTTAAAAATGAAGATTTATGGCGACGCTTAGATGCTGCCGCCAGTAAACATAAAATTGACTGGCAATGGGTGAAAGGTCATTCAGGCAACGAAGGCAATGAAAAAGCCGATGTTCTCGCCAACTTAGGTATAGACTCATTGCCTAAACGCTAAAGTACCCGGCCAATGGTGGCCGGGTTTTATCCAAGTTTAATTATCGCCTGCACGCACATCAAACTCGATTTTCCAACGTGAATTATCGCGTTGAGAAACGGCTTGTAACTCTAACGTGCCTACTTCTGTCACCGCCGCACACAAGTAAACAGGCACAATTTCACCAGGTCTATGGTTTTCTTCTGACAAGGTAATCTCTATCTCATCGAGTTCTGATAATTCGTCATCAGTCCAATAATCTAAGCGAGTACCTACTCTATCTTCACGCCGTGTATTCGATGCGAAAAAGCGGAACCGTACCGGCTCACCAATCACTAAGCCAAACGTGTCATCAGGCAACTCTTGTTGTGTGCCCTCTTCCATGCCAAACGGCGCAATACATAACGCTTCAAGTTCCGGCGGCAAACCTGGCACAGCAGGCATAGCACTTTCAACACCGACATAATACGACGCTGCCGTACCGCCTTTAATGCGCACACCTTTACCTTTGCGCACAAAACCGTAGTAAGCTGCCCCTCTAGCAACCGCTAAATCTAAATCAGCACCGCTTAACAAACGCGCTTCAGGAGCTTGTTCGGCAACTAACCAAGCATTTAACACCCCCATTAGCCGCTCAGCTAACGCTTTGGCTTTAAAGACCCCACCATTAAATAACACGGCGGTGGGATGTAAAAACGTCGCATGTTCTGGTAAGTTGACATCGGCCAAGTCGCTAGTCGCATGTTGTTGCTTCGCTAAAAACGCTGCCAAATGCCGGGTAATGGCTGCATCTTGCGCATAAGGTAAACCTGTTGTGCGTAACCCTGTACGCGTACGGGTAATCGGTCTATCACTAGCTAAAACCTGAGGGAAAAAGCCTTCGACCAATACTTGTTGCACTTCAGCACGGGTTAATTCTGCGCGTAAGGTCCCACCAATCAACGACGAGCCTCGGCTGGCAATCACTAACGGTAAGCTCTCTAAAGTCTCATCGTTAAATAATTTCTCTTTAGCTTCTCGGCAACTATGAGTTAACGCTTGTACTTGCCAAGGCTGTAAACGCTGACCGTCTTTTTCTAATTTAGCTTTAACAGTATAGGCCAGCGCTAAATCCATGTTATCGCCGCCTAGCAAAATATGGTCGCCTACTGCGACACGGGTTAACTCCAAATTGCCGCTTTGTTGCGTCACTGCAATTAACGATAAGTCGGTTGTACCTCCGCCAACATCAATCACTAAAATAATATCGCCGCATTGCGTTTGTTTACGCCAATCGCCACCGCTTTTTTCAATCCAGCTATATACGGCGGCTTGTGGTTCTTCTAATAAAATCGCTTGACTTAACCCAACTGTTTTAGCCGCCTCTACCGTTAACTCACGCGCGGCCGGATCGAATGAAGCGGGCACAGTAATGACTAAATCTTGTTCTGATAACGGCGCATTAGGAAATTTATACGACCAGGCATCGCTTAAATGCTGCAAATAGGCCACGCTAGCCTCAAACGGCGACACGCGCTCCACATCTTCAGGCGCTTCAGCCGGTAAAATCGGCGACTTACAATCCACACCGGCATGACATAGCCAGCTTTTAGCACTCGCGACTAAGCGAATAGGCGTTTTACTGCCTAAATTACGCGCAATTTCACCGACTAAATAGCGAGGTTTAGCTGTCCATGGCAAATTACTGGCATCATCAGCCAACTCTGCGCTATGTGCTTGGTATAAAAACGAGGGTAACTGCGGGTCTTCCTCTACCATGCCGGGCGCAATCAACTGCGGCACGCCCATGACGTGCTGATTAAACTCATCAGCCTCTGCATGAATTTCAGCATAAGACAACACACAATGCGTAGTACCCAAATCAATACCTACCGAATAGCGCATACCTTCGGGTACAGGCTGAGGCGCGGGAGCTGGAATTGTTTGATTAATCGCATCGCTAAATGAGGGTTGGCTTTCAACCACAGGTACAGACTGCTGGCTTTCGATTAATTCATTAACAACTTCGCTAATACTAGGTTCAGACTCTGGCTCAGGCTCTGATTGCTTTGATTCAGCCGGTGTTGCCACAGGTTCCGGCGTCGTATTGCTAGGAGCAACGGCCGGTTTAGCGTCTTGCATTTTTTTGATATGGTCGAATAAGCTCATAGCTCAACCTCAGCAGCGGCAACGATACTCGCATCGTAACCTTGAGTTAATTTAGGTAAGTGTATTGCCGTAACTTGCCAGCCTTTATGGATTAATGTGCCGGTAAATGGCGGCTGGCCAACGATATGGCCGGTCACACGCACTTTGCTCGCATCAAAACCCGCTGGTAATGTCACTCGTGCCCCCTCGGACTCAGCCCTAACCGGTGCTAACGTAAAATGTTCTTTAATGGCTTTATTACAACCTTCATGCACCACACGCGCGGCAACACCAATATCAGCATCGCTATAACTCGTAATATTTTCTTGGATAAAATCGATAAACCGTGCTTCGTTTTGCAAAATAGCCAACAACTGTAATGCCGCATCAGGTGTCGCTTCTTTTAACACCACCGGCTCAGGTGCTGGGGCTTTTACGATTTTTTCGACTTCAACAATTTTCTCAACTACTTGAATAATAGGCTCTACCGGCTTAGCAGGTTCGCTAACAACTACAGGTGTGACTTTGTTTTTTCCACGCAACAAATTAAGCACCGAAATTAATAACACCACAATAAGCAACAATGCTAAAACAGCTACCGTACCGGCTAAACACACATGCCATAAATCGAAAGTCGTCGGTCGTAGCGATAAGTCAATCGTATAAGAGGTATTCATGCGCAAACTCCTATTGCAATTGTGCCGACTTTCTAGCAGCCTCGGCAAATATCAATGTCTGTAGGGCATCGCGCGTTGTTTTAGTGCGTAATTGTTTTAAATGTCTATCGGCAATCACTTCGGGAACTTTTTTCGGCTAAATACACTTCGCGCATTTTTGCCAGTACCACTTCGCATTGCTTAATGATTTGCTCAGTTGCAAAACGGCTTTCTTGTTTCTGATAATCCGGTTTTTGAATCTCATCAGAGACGCATTTTTTATAGTCGTAACTGGCTTGCTGAATTTTTGCTATCGTCGCATCAGATAAGGTCGTATTGTGCCATTCACTGGCTGTCGATTCGGCCAAAACAGGCAAAGCGATTAGCAATAAAAGACAGGTGGTTAATTTGTTCATCGTGTTTCCCATAGGATTTAATTATTATAATGATTGCAAGCTTAAGCTCGGTCGCTTGCAAAACCGTGATGTATTTCATAAC
Organism: Methylocucumis oryzae; assembly: GCF_000963695.1. Classification (GTDB taxonomy): domain Bacteria; phylum Pseudomonadota; class Gammaproteobacteria; order Methylococcales; family Methylomonadaceae; genus Methylovulum; species Methylovulum oryzae. The sequence continues at coordinate 6,861 of NZ_LAJX01000045.1, read as the reverse complement.
AACAAACAGATTGCAACAATTTTACGCTATCTGGCTTAAATGGATAAGCGATTTATCGGTAATCATAGGTGCTATGACTGTTATAGCGGTGCCGCCTAGAGACGAGAATAGATAACCTATCCGGCGTAGCATAGACTGACAAGCCAACCGGATAGGCAACTGAAATTATTGATTTTGTAATCTTTCGATACGCTCTTCTAAAGGTGGGTGACTCATAAATAATTTACGCACACCACCACCATTAATACCGAACGCCGCCAGTTGGCCTGGCAATTCTGGTGCTTCTTGCGCGCGCTGCAATGCACGCAACGCACTAATCATTTTCTGGCGCCCTGCAAGCTGAGCACCGCCCGCATCGGCTTTAAACTCGCGGTAACGGGAAAACCACATGACCAACATAGACGCCAAAATACCGAGCGCAATTTGTGCAACCATTTGCACAATGTAATAAGCCGGGCCATAACCTCGCTCGGTTTTAAACACGGCGCGGTCTACCACATAACCAATCAATGTCGCGAAAAAATACACAAACGTATTTACCACGCCTTGCATTAACGCCATTGTCACCATATCGCCGTTCGATACATGAGTCATTTCATGACCGATAACCGCTTCAACTTCGTCGGCATCCATCATGCCCAATAACCCCGTGCTAACAGCGACTAATGCGCTATTTTTATCCATACCCGTTGCAAATGCATTGGGTTCTGGCGCGTCAAAGATGCCAACCTCAGGCATGTTTATACCAACGACTTGAGCTTGCCTAGCCACGACATCGAATAACCATTGCTCAGTTTGATTCTCTGGTTGGGTAATAACATAAACCCCCATCGCTTGCTTAGCCGTCCATTTCGACATGACTAGCGAGATAAACGAACCAGTCATACCGATAATTGCCGAAACCAGTAATAAGGTATTTAAATCAATATTAACACCTTGCGCATCTAAGGTACTTTTTATGCCTAATATATTAAAAACTATGCTTATGACGATTAAAATCGCCGCATTTGTCGCTAAAAACAGTAAAATCCGCATCATAAGGGTTTACCTCTTTGTAAATATTTTTCTAATGAAGTGGGGATTGAATAACGAAATTCAACCGATGCTAAGAGCATTCCTGTTATATAAAGTTTGCCGATATTGAGAATAATCCTGATAAAGTACGATGACTCAGCGTTTGGATTGCTGAGCACTCACATTTAACCATTACGAGGTCAATCATGAAACGATTAGGACTTTTTTTATGGCTGTTAAGCACACACACCCATGCAGATGTAACAACTATCCTACCCTCGCTTAAACTGCCTGAAGGCTTTAACATATCGATTTACGCTGAGCATCTGCCGAATGCGCGCAGCATGGCGTTAGCCGAAAACGGCGTGTTATTCGTTGGCACCGGCGTTGAAGGCAAAATCTACGCCGTATCCCCGCCTAAACAAGGCAAGACCCAAGTCTATACGATTGCTCAGGATTTAACTATGCCTAATGGCGTCGCCTACCGTGACGGCGCGCTATATGTCGCTGCTATTAATCGCATCTTACGCTTTGATGCTATCACCGAACATTTATCAAACCCACCTAAGCCTGTCGTCATCTACGACCAATTTCCAGCAGAAAAACATCATGGTTGGAAATATTTACGCTTTGGGCCTGACGGCAAACTTTATACCGCTGTTGGCGCACCGTGTAACATTTGCCTGCCTGAACAAGATATTTTTACCTCGTTAGTCCGATTAAATCCCGATGGCACAGGGCTTGAAATATTAGCGCGCGGTATACGCAATACTGTTGGATTTGACTGGCATCCTACCACCAAACGCTTATATTTTAATGACAATGGCCGAGATTACTTAGGCGATGATAAACCACCTGATGAACTCAATAGTTGGTCTGAAGTCGGTGAGCATTTCGGTTATCCTTATTGCCACGGCGGCACGATTGCCGACCCTGAATTGGCTGATAAACATACTTGTAGCGAATTTAAAGCCCCAGCCTGGCGTTATAAAGCCCATATAGCACCGTTGGGTATGCGCTTTTATACCGGCCAAACCTTCCCAACCCAGTATCAACACCGATTATTTGTTGCACAACACGGCTCTTGGAATCGCAGCCAGCCACAAGGTTATAAAGTCGTCGCACTTAAGCTTGATAACGTCGGTAACGTCATTACTGAACAAGACTTTATCACTGGCTGGTTGACAGAAAACAACCAAGTGTTGGGGCGCCCAGTCGATATTTTGGAACTGCCTAGCGGTGAATTACTGATTAGTGACGATAAGCAAGGCGTTATTTACTCAATAACCTATCGCTCCCAAGCAAAATAACAGCAAACTGTACAAAATTTGTCAAAGTATTGTAAAGCTATGCTAGCATATTGCAATAATCTGGTTATACTCAACCCATAGAGAGAAGCACGAGTAAAGCTCACCAAGTCAGCTTTACTCAATCAGATCAAGCAACACATGCAAACCACACTACTATGTCGAATATGAACGATGATTCAGCGCGTTATTTAATCAGCACCGTTTCAAAACGATCCGGCGTTAAATCCGATTTAGTCAGAGCATGGGAACGGCGTTACCAAGCAGTAACTCCCACTCGTACAACCGGAGGCCATAGAGTTTATAGTGATTTAGATATAGCTCGACTAAAGCTTTTGAATCAAGCCACTAATAAAGGCCATAGCATTAGCCAAATTGCGCAATACTCTATCGATGAATTAAAAAACTTATTAAAAGACGGCACGGAAACTGAAGCTGAACCCTTACTACCTAAGCTATCAAACAACGAAACCGCTAACATCGCAGAACGGTATATTGAAAAATGTTATGCCGCCGTATTAGCGTTTGATGCCAGAGCCTTAGAATTACATTTTGAAAATGCACTGGTTGAATTAGGCACTGAAGTCTTTATTGAACACCTACTCACGCCTTTATTAACCATAATCGGTGAACGCTGGCGTATTGGCGAGTTAAGACCGGTACACGAACACATGGCGTCAGCCATTATCCGCTCGCTCACTTATATATTACGCAATAACAACCCAGCCCCTAAAGGTGCTTGCCGTATGGTGGTTAGCACACCGATTGGGCAATTACACGAGTTAGGCGCATTATTAGCCGCGATTATTGCCGAATTAAAAGGCTGGCAAGTCACTTATTTGGGCGCTAATTTACCTGCGGAAGAAATTGCCGCCGCAGTTAAATATACTCATGCAACCGCAGTTACCATAAGTATTAGTTTTGCTGATGATGATTTGTTATTACACAAAGAAATTAGAAAATTAAAAAAACTACTCGGCAATGACGTCAGCTTAATCGTCGGTGGTCGTGCTGCCGGACATTATCAACCATTGCTTAACGAAGTCGGCGTTATCAATATTGAAAATTATGACCACTTTAGGCATATTCTAATGGATTTAGAAGCTAACAAAACAAACCAGGATAACGCTAAACAATGACATTTTGGCAAACAAAGTCGCTAGATGAATTAAGCCCAGAAGAATGGGAAGCCTTATGTGATGGCTGCGGACGTTGCTGTTTACACAAGCTAGAAGACGAGGACTCAGGCGACATAGCCTTAACACGCGTGGCATGTCGCTTACTCGATATAACAAACTGTCGCTGTGGCAATTATGCCCAGCGTTTTCAACACGTTCCTGATTGCTTAGATTTAAGAAAACAAAAAGTATCAGAATTAACCTGGCTACCTAAAACCTGCGCCTATCGTCTTATCGATAAAGGCCTACCCTTACCCGATTGGCATCCGCTTATCTCAGGAAATAACCATGCCATACAATCATCTGGCGTATCGGTAGCCAGCTTTGCAGTGTCTGAAACAGATGTCGATGACTTTGAAGATTTTATTATTGATTGGCTAAGCTAACCAGTTGATCGTGTTATGCTAAAATTCGGCAACAGCACCAGCGTTGCTAAACCACATGGATGTGGTATATAGAATCCCCTTACTCGACTAGCCATTTATAAAGAACGCAGGAAGTATTGATATCAGCACTTTCTCAACCGACCAGTCGGGTTGCTGCCACCATCTAGACTGGCTCTAAACAGTAATAGGCAGTAAAGTCTGGGCTGCTCCCAATCCCGACTCATCAAGAGACTGGGAGCTAGTTAAAAAGGATAGGCTATATGGCCAAACCGAATTTAACGCGTTCAGCAGATTTGCACTTACGCATAGGTGCATTTGGTGCATTGTTCTCAATTCTTGTTGTGAACTTTGACCCTCTGCCTGCATTCGCGCTTGCGTTGGCGGCGGCAGGCATACTAGCTAAGCTGTAAAATCTAGGCTCGTATTCAGTTCGGCTGGCGGGCCGACCTTTTATTGTTTTTCGGAAAGAAAACGGGGGCAGACCTTACATTTGACATTATTACCCTCTTTCCGTCTGTCACTGCCCGGCTCGCGGTGGCGTAACTCATTACTCCGACCCCAGTTTTATTGACTGGTTAATCTAGTCGTTTGTCGGGTTATGCTCACGCTAACCCGACCTACTAACTTATAGCCCGCCCAATTTGAGAACCGTAGTTCGTCTCCGGGTCGTCATCTCGGCATGGATTGCCAAGAACACCAGCAATTCTCAATTTGAATGGAGATTAAAATTCAATTAGTTAGCGAATGTTAATATTTACTTGACATGATTTCGACCGCAACCATTGCCGATTTAACAAAAAATTGACTATTTTTTATACAAATTTACGAGTTATTGAAAAAGTCAAATTCCTATCACATTGATTTTTAAATGGCTCCCAAATTGAGAATTGCTGCAAGAACACAGGGGGACTTGAAGAGCGCCATCCATGGCACTGCATTCCGGCAATCCATGCCGGAATGACGGGTATGTAAAACTATGGCTTTCTGATTGGTCACGGTTTAACCGCTGTTTTTCTCGGATAAACAGCGGTTTTCATTGCCTCAAGGCGTTAGCCCTTGACCCACAACAACCAGTTTTAACGCGTTGGTGCCACCTTTGATACCGGTTAAATCGCCTTTCGTGATAATGAATTTATCGCCGTCTTTAGCAATATTCCATTTTCTTAATTCTTTCACGATATTACGATTAACTTCCGCATGGTCTTGGCCGTCTTCCAATTCAAAATAAATAGGAAACACACCGCGAAATAACGTCGCTTTACCCAACGTTTCTTCCACACGACTAAACGCAAAAATAGGAATGCCTGAACTAATTCTTGACATCCATAAAGGCGTTGAGCCTGACTCGGTTAGCGCAACAATACCTTTGATTTTGGTATGGTTAGCCATATACATAGCCGACATCGCGATGGCCTCGTCATCACGCTGGAATTGGTTTTTAATGCGGTGATCAGACTCTCTTACGACAGGTTGCTTTTCAGCTTCTACACAAATTCTGTTCATCGCTTCAACCGCTTTAACCGGGTGATTACCAGAAGCCGTTTCGGCCGACAACATAATGGCATCCGTACCATCGTAAATCGCATTAGCCACGTCAAAAACCTCAGCACGGGTAGGAATCGGGTTTTCTATCATCGACTCCATCATTTGCGTAGCCGTAATGGCAATACGGTTTAACTCACGCGTACGTTTAATCAGTTTTTTCTGTACCGCCGGTAAATTGGCATCACCGATTTCCACCCCTAAATCGCCACGCGCCACCATTACCGCATCAGAGGCTAAAATGATTTCATCCATAACCTCATCGACAATGGCTTCCGCACGTTCGACTTTAGCAACAATACCGGCGTAACAACCTTCGGCCTCTAATAAGCGTCTAGCTTCATCTAAGTCATCAGCACAACGCGGAAAAGACACGGCAACAAAATCACATTTAATCTTAGCAACCGTTTTAATGTCTTCTTTGTCTTTATCCGTTAACGCCGCTGCAGACAAACCGCCGCCCAACAAATTAATACCTTTGTTGTTTGACAAATCACCGCCAACAACCACTTTACAATTAACCCGCATATTGACGACATCAACCACATCTAACACGATACGGCCATCATCCAGCAATAAGCGACTACCCGGCTTTACCTCTTTTGCCAATGGCTCATAGGTAATACCTACTTGTGTGTTATCGCCAGCCTTAGGGTCAAAATTAATATCAAGCGCAAAGTCTTGGCCTTCGTGCAAAAAAAACTTTGGTATCTTTAAAGCGGGCAATACGAATCTTAGGGCCTTGTAAATCAGCCAGTATACCTACGCGTCTACCGGTTTTTCTACTCAGCTCTCTGACTCGCTCAGCTCTTGCTATATGGTCTTCAGCAGAACCATGAGAGAAGTTCAAACGAACAACATCAATGCCGGCGATAAACAATCCCTCAAGCACACCGGGCTTATCCGTAGCCGGGCCTAGCGTAGCTAAAATTTTGGTTCTTCGTAACATTAGTGATTATCCTGCGTTAACCAAGGCAATAGTGGTATCTAACATACGATTTGAGAAACCCCATTCGTTGTCATACCAAGACAATACCTTTACAAACGTACCATCGACCACTTTAGTCAGGGTTTGCTCGTAAATTGAAGATGCTGGATTATGGTTAAAGTCGGTTGACACTAATGGCAAATCATTAACTGCTAAAATACCTTTTAACGGACCTGCCGCAGCCGCTTTTAACACCTCATCGATTTCAGCTTTGCTGGTGCTTCTAGCCGCCGTAAAGCTTAAATCAACCACCGATACGTTAATAGTGGGTACACGCATTGCAAAACCATCTAATTTACCAGCTAACTCAGGCAATACTAAACCCACTGCCGCAGCAGCACCGGTTTTAGTAGGTATCATCGATTGTGTTGCAGAACGTGCACGACGTAAATCGCTGTGATACACGTCGGTTAACACTTGATCGTTTGTATAAGAATGTATTGTTG